>JBFWVD010000011.1:0-89702 GCA_050246915.1 Acidimicrobiia bacterium
TGGTCGAGTCGCTCGACCTGTCGCGTGATGTGTCCCCGTGCGCGGATGACATCATCGAGTTGTACTCAGCGATCGATCGTCTGCAGGCAAAGGCGATGTCGTTGACGGCACAGTTCGAGGCTGACGGCGGCCATCAGTTGTCGGGGGTGTTGTCGTTGCGGTCCTGGCTGGCATTGCACACACGCCTCGGTCGTGACGCCGGCCGTGTGGCGACGACGGCCCGCAAGCTCCGTTCGTTGCCGGTCACGATGGACGCCTGGCTGGACGGATCGCTCACCGGCGGGCAGGTCTCCTCGATCACCGGCTATGTCCGCAACGAACACGTAGCGATGTTCGCCGAGCAGGAGACCGAGCTGGTCCCGGTGTTGGCGGGCCTGTCACCGCGGTCCACGGCTAGGGCGATGGCGAAATGGAAATCCAACGCCGATGACGTCCTCGGCCGCCAACCGGATGAGCAGCGGGTGGGTCTGCGGTTGCGTCGCAACGACACCGACGGCCTCTGGGACATCGAAGGTCTGTTGCCTGACGATGTGGGCCAGTTGTTGTACGACTGCTTGGCGATCGTGGATCGCCCCCCGCCGGCAGGCGAAGTGACCTCACGACGCCAACGCATCGTGGAGGGGTTGCGGGAGATCTTGTGGTTCTTCAAAGGCCATTGCGACACGTCCAAGATGCCCCGCAACCATCTCGGCCTGTTGCTGGTCGGCTACCTCGACCGGATCAGCAACGAACACTGCGGCGGGGAGACCATCGCTGGGCAGCATCTGTCGACCCGGTTGTTCGAGGAATGGACCTGCAGCGCGGCGGTGTCTCGGATCTTGTGGGACGGCAAGTCATCACCGGTTGACATCGGCCGGGCGTCGAAGGTCGTCACCGCGGATCAGATGAAGGCGTTGGTGGTACGCGACAGAGGCTGTCGCTATCCGGGGTGTGATCGTCCGGCGACCTGGTGCCAAGCCCATCACGTCAAGCATTGGCGATGGGATGGTCGCACCGCGCTCTACAACCTGGTCTTGTTGTGCAGTCGCCATCATCACATCATCCACCTCCCCGGCTGGACCATCGAACTGTGCGAAGACGCCACCGTCATCGTCACCACACCCGACGGACAACAACTCACCAGCCACCCACCCCCATAGCGAGAGTTGTCGCGTGCCGGCCTCTCGTTTGCGTGCAGGCACATGGGGCACGCTGCGGCATTGGCGCGGGCTGCTGTACCTTCCAGCGTTGTGAAGTTCAGGGCGCTCGTGGTGCAAGTCAGCGCGGTGATATCAGTTGTTCTCACGGGCTGTGGCGGCGAGGGTACGAGTGAGACGGCACGAACCGAGGACCGAGCTAAGGCGACTGCCTTGTGCTCCGATCTCGCGGATCGCCTCGGCCTGGAAACGCTGTCGCTGATGACATCGACAGCAACAGCTGGGAAGTACACGAACGCGGCCCGCTCGATCCTTGGGCATCCCGTCGCACCCTGGGATTCGATGCCCAGCGACACCCACATCGCTACGTGCGGGTTCTCGCCTGACCTGAACCAATTGCGCCAGGTTGTCTGCGGCGACGGGGAAACCTTGCTGGAGCCGACGGGTCCGCCACGCAACTACGTGGTCGCTGAGGACGGCACCTACTCCGTCGACGAACTCAGCGATGCAAGCACCGCCAACCCGTCATGCTGAGCATCCTTCCAGGGTCCACCCGCCCCGTCATCGGGCATATCTGACACTCACTGGGGCGCTCCCCCATCACTGTGCTGAACTGGAACTACATCGGCCGCCAACCGCGGTGCACAGAGTTCGGGGGACATCATGAAGTGGGGCATCGTCTTTTCCAGCACCGGTTTCCCTGATCCGGATGCTGCGCTCGCACTGGCTCAGACCGCCGAAGAGGTGGGCTTCGAATCGCTGTGGGCTCCCGAGCACGTCGTGATGTCCAAGGCCCCTGACTGCACGCCCTATCGCGGCATGCCCGACGGGAAGATGGATCGCCTCGCCCGACGCGGCGGCATCCCTGACCCACTCACGTGGCTGACCTTCGTCGCGGCGGTCACCAAGACGATAAAGCTCGGCACCAACGTGCTGATCCTTCCGGAGCACCAACCCGTCGTGTTGGCAAAAACCGCATCCACCCTCGACCATCTCTCCAAGGGTCGGCTCATGCTCGGCATCGGCGTCGGCGAACTCCCTGAGGAGTACGAGGCGTGCGGCATGTCGTTCACCAACCGCGGCAAGCGCATGGATGAGTACATGGCGGCGATGCGGCTGCTCTGGAAAGAGGACATCGCAACGTTCAAGGGTCAGTACGTGCAGTACGACCAGATGGAGTGCCGACCCTGGCCGGTGAATCGCGCCATCCCGCTGCACGTCGGCGGCGCCTCGGACGCGGCCATCCGCCGCGCCGCGCTCAGCGGCGACGGGTACTTCCCGTTCGTGTTCCCCGACCAGGACATCAAGATCGAGCTCCCCAAGCTCATCGACCGGGTGAAGCGTGAGACGGCCGCCGCCGGTCGCGACCCGGAGGCCCTCGAGATCACCTCGGGCGGAGCCAAGACGGTCGAAGACGCGAAGTGGTACGCGTCCATCGGCGTGCACCGCATCGGAGTCGCCATCAAGGCGTCAACGATTCCTGACATGCGCGACGAGCTCCGCCGCTTCGCCGAAAACGTGATCTCCAAGACACAAAACCTCTGACGCCGAGTTCCTGCGAGACTGACCGCCATGTCGATGATCAAGCGCTACACCCTCGTGCACGCCACCTCGGACCCAACCGACGGGGGCTTCGCCGATCGCTGGCGCGCCGCGACGTTGCGGGAGATCGAGGCGACACCACCCGATGCCCGACCGACACGCGTCGCCCACGTCGTGTCCCGATTCGGTCGGGTGGAGCCCACCTTCCACGGTGCGTCCATCGAGTGGTTCGCCCATGCGGACACCATCGAAGCCAACGACGCATTTCTCGACACCAGCGATCTCGACAACGCCGTCATCATCGATGATCGCTTCGTCGTCGAAGAGCGCTGCGTCTTCGGCCAGGACTGGTTCGACGATCGATGGAACGCTCCCGCCGGGACCCGATCGTTCATCCTCGTCGGCCTCCTGGAGAAGGCCGACTTCCTCACCCGCACCCAGTTCCGCGACTACTGGTGGGATCAGCATCGCCCGTTGGCCAACGAGATGCTGCCGCCCGAGACCCAACCACCGGCCTACTTCCACAACTACGTGATCCCCGGACAAGGCACTCGTTGGGACGGTCTCGGCGAGTTCTTCGATCCGGGCATCGAGCGCGTCAAGGCCCGCACTCAGTGGACCCAGAGTCCTGAGGCCGCCCCGATCATCGAAGACGAGAAGCGGTTCCTCAACCGCGAGACCCGTCAGGTCATCATCGGCGAGTTCGAGGTGATCGTCCGCTGAAACGCTGAGACCACCGGACGATCACCACGACCAAGAGGGGGCCGACTCAGTAGACGATGCCGGCGATCTTGAGATCGATGATCTCGTCCTCGCTCAGACCCAGTTCACCGAGCACCTCGTCGTTGTGGGCCCCGAGATCGGGCGACGGCCCGGCCGACAGCACTTGGCGATCGAACTGGATCGGCGTGCTCACCATCTTGAAGGTACGGCCGCTGCCGTAGTCCACGTCCTGCATGAAGTTGTTGGCGAGGGTCTGCTCGTCAGAGGCGAGCTCGCCCGCCTTCTGGATGATGTTCCACTGGCCCTCTTGCGTGGCCAACACTGCCTTCCACTCTTCGAGGGTCTTGCCGGCGAAGATCTCATCCAGCGTCGCCATGCACTCCTTCAGGTTGGCAGCGCGGTTGGCGTCGGAATCGAAACGCGGATCGGTGACGAGATCGGGCCGACCGGCCGCCGTCACGAAACCGGGCCAGTACCGCTGCCCCTGCAGCATGCACAACGCAATGAAACGCCCGTCCGACGTGCGGTAGTTGTTCACCAACGGGTTGGGCACCGAATCGCGGGCCATCTTCGGCAGCTCGAGCACACCCTTGAACGTGGCGCCGGCGATGTTGGCCTGAAGAGCCCACATGGCCGTTCCCATCAACGACACCTCGACCACCGACGCCTTGCCGGTGAGTGCACGTTGGGCGATGGCCGCACAGATGCCACCGGCGAAGATCGCACCCGAGGTGCCGTCACCGAACGCACCGGCGGGCATGCCGAGCGGATAGGGCAGGTCGTCGGGTGTGACCGCGGAGGCGATGCCGCTTCGAGCCCAATACGAGATGGAGTCGTAGCCACCCTTCTCGGCTTCGGGGCCATAGGTGCCCTGACCACTGCCAGCGGCATAGATGATGTTGGGGTGACGGCTGGTGATGTCCTCGACGTCGATCTTGAGCTTGCGCCGGGCCTGGGGCAGCAGGCTCACCAAGAACACATCGGCGTCGTCGAGCAACTTGTGCAGCAGATCGATGGCGCCTTCGACGTTGAGGTCGATGGTGACGCTTCGCTTACCGCGGTTGAAGTTCTCGTACATGAAGCTGAAGCCACCCTCGCCCGGGGCAATGCCTGCGTAGTTGAGGCCACGCACTGGGTCGCCCGCGGGTGGTTCGATCTTGATGACCTCAGCGCCCATGTCAGCCAGGACTGCTCCGGCCGAGGGAACGAAGGCCCACATGGAGACCTCGACCACCTTGATTCCGGCAAGCGGCTTGCTCATCCCCAACTCCCTTTTCCGACCCGCCTCGACCACTCGTCGATGGCGATGACCTCTGGTTGGTCACGTCAGGATGTGACCTTAATGATGCAGCAGGGGTCGGACCACCCAGAGGAGTCGGCAACGTGAGTGATGACAGCGAGGCCCCGGTGGTCGTGACCGTCGACAACGGCGTGGCGACCGTCATGTTGAACCGCCCCGATCGCCTCAACGCAATGAACGGCGCCGCCATCAGACTCCTCTCGCAGGCGTACGCGGACATCGACCGCGACGACGCCGTGAGGGTCGCCGTGCTCACCGGAGCCGGGCGGGCCTTTTGCGCCGGGGCCGATCTGAGCCGACCGGGTGGTGCCTTCAAAGCCCCCCGGGACGTCTCGGCCTATCGCTCCTCGCCCCCGAGGCCCATGGCCTTCCAGATCCGCAAGCCGGTCATCGCCGCCATCAACGGCCATGCCATCGGGCTGGGCATGACCTTGGCGATGCACTGCGACATGCGCTTCATCGCCGAGAGCGCCATGTGGGGCATCGTGCAGGTGCGCCGAGGCGTCGTGCCCGATGCGCTCTCACACTGGACCGTCACCCGGGCCGTGGGCATGGCTGCGGCTGCCGAGATCCTGCTCACCGGCGCCACGCTCACCGGCCCCGACGCCGTTCGCCTCGGTGTGGCAACGCGATGCCTTCCCGCTGAAGAGGTCCTGCCTGCCGCGATCGCTCTGGCTCGCGACATGGCTCAACAGGGTTCACCGATGTCCATGGCCATGAGCAAGCGGATCATGTGGGCAGCGGCCGATGCGGAGATCGATCTGATCGACGACCTCGAGAGCGAGGCCCATCGCCGGTTG
This sequence comes from Acidimicrobiia bacterium, assembly GCA_050246915.1. Taxonomy (GTDB): domain Bacteria; phylum Actinomycetota; class Acidimicrobiia; order Acidimicrobiales; family Ilumatobacteraceae; genus JBFWVD01. The sequence continues at coordinate 5,502 of JBFWVD010000011.1, forward strand.
ATGGGCCGGCCCGATGCCATCGAAGGCGGCGCAGCTGCCCACGCCAAGCGAGCCCCCGTGTGGAGCTCGTCGGTGAGCCGAGATTGGCCCGACGACGGACTGTTTGCGCCGGCGGCCGACAACGAATCGTGGCCGCCACCACGGGTGTGACGTCTCCGTCAGCTGTACAGTCATGGACCAGGTCGCCGGCAACGCCGGCCACGGGGAAAGCAGGAACGTCGATGAAGGTTCCATTCACCTGGAAGCCGACGGGTTGGTTCATGATCGGCTTCGGCGCCGAGTTCGAAAAGGGCACGGTCAAGCCCCTCAAGTACTTCGGCAAGGACCTCGTGGCTTACCGGACCGAGGAAGGCGCCCTGCACGTCCTCGACGCCCATTGTCCGCATCTCGGTGCCCACATCGGCCATCGCGGGAAGGTCAACGGCGATTGCGTCGAGTGCCCCTACCACGGCTGGGGGTATGGACCCGATGGTGTCAATCGCTACATCCCCTACGAGGACCGACCCAACGTCTCGAAGTCATTGCGCGCGTACCCGGTGAAGGAAGACCACGAGTGGGTCTTCATGTGGCACGACCCCGCTGGCGGCGCACCTCGTTGGGACATCCCCTCGGTGTGGGACTTCGACGAGGAGATCGGCAACCCTGACGACTACTACCGGGCCTATCCCGAGCTGTCCATCAAGTACACCGGCGAGCCCGTGCATCCGCAGATCCCGCTCGAGAACGCGCCCGACAGCGAACACTTCAAGTACGTCCACAATGCCACCGTGCATCCGCAGCTCATTCACTGGGAAGCGATCGATCAGCAGTACCGCTCCATCGCCGGCTGGCCGATCCCGCTCGAGGACGGCGGCGTTCGCTACGCCCTCAAGGTCCACAACGTGAGCTGTGGCGTGGGCGGCTCCAAGTCCCGATTCGACGGTGTCAACAAGTACCGCCTGGCGTTCTTCACGACCCCGGTCGACAACGAGACCTCGGACATGTGGTATTCGATCTGGTGGCCCCGCGACGCCGGGGACACGTCACCGAGTGTGCCCGAGCATCATCGAGAGCGGGCCACCAAGGACTTCATCATCACCTTGTGGGACGACCTCGAGATCTGGCGCTACCAGGTGTACGTGGAGAACCCGGCCCTCGCCCAGCAGGACGCCAAGCCATACGGTGCGCTGCGAAAGTGGTGCCGTCAGTTCTACGAGATCCCCGCCGACGCCTGACGCCAGCGATTCGACGCGACGCGATGAGTGCGAACGGCTCGGGCCGTCGTAGGTCGTGACACTGCTCGACTCAGGAGACCGACATGCGCCCCATCACACCGTGCCTCTGGTTCGTCGATGATCTCGAACATGCCATCGCCCACTACTCATCGATATTCCCCGGCACCGAGGTCCACGTCCTCAACCATCATCCCGACGGGAAATTGTTCACCGCCGAGTGGACGATGAACGCGCAGCGGTTCATGGGCCTCAACGGCGGCGTGCATCACCAATTCAACGACTCGGTCTCGATGATGGTCCCGTGCGACTCCCAAGCCGAGGTCGATCGTCTGTGGGACGCATTCATCGACGGTGGCGGCAAAGCCGTGCAGTGCGGCTGGCTCCTCGATCGCTTCGGTCTCTCGTGGCAGATCGTCCCTGTCGAGTTCCTCGAGATCATGACCAACGCCTCCGCGGCGCAGGCCGAAGCCGTGATGACAACCATGATGCCGATGCAGAAGCTCGACATGGCGGCGTTGCGCGCCGCCTACGACTCCGTGTGATCTCACGGTCGCTGAGCAATCATCGATTGACACTTCACTCGAGCGTCGCTCGCGCTGCGACGGCGGCACCGCGGGCGCCGGCCATGTCGAGGTCGGGAACCAACGAGAACGACACCACGGCCCGCTGCTCGGCCCGCAGCACCGTGTTGGCTTCGACGGTCGCCAAGAACCAGTCACGGAACTTCGGGGCGGCCTCGACCACTCCCCCACCGACGAAGAACGCGTCGGGATCGGTGAAGTTCGCCGCGATGGTGAAGAGTCGACCGAGCGCCATCGCTTGCTGCGCGAAGATACGCCGCGCCATCTCGTCGCGGTCCTCGCCGTATCCCCGAACCGCCTTGGCTGCCTGCTTGAGGTCAACACCGTTGAGCGGATGATCCTGGTAGCGATCAAGCCAATATGGCAGGAGGTTCTTGGCGATCCCGGTGAGGGACGCCACGCTCTCGGCGTCCCCGACAAATCCACAATTGCACTGAGGGACCGGTTGATCCGACTCGAGCAGACCCTCCATGGGGATGTGCACATGACCGAGCTCGCCCCCCATGCCCGCCGCACCTCGCACGATGCGTCCCGACTCGACCACCCCGCCGCCGAGCCCCGTCCCGACGATGGCCGAGATCGACGAACGGTGAGATGACTCCGGGCCGAAATACACGTGATGGGCATAGAGAGCGGCGGCGTTCCCGTCATTGGAGTACACCACTGGGAGCCCGAGGCGTTGCTCGAGCGCGGCACGGATGTCGAACCCGCGCCAATCGGTGTGCACGAAGTTGGTGGCCCCGCGAGAAGAAATGACGCCATCGGCGCTGGCCGGCCCGGGTGTGTCGAGTCCGATCACACCGACATCAGCGCGATCGATGCCCGTGTGGGCGATGGCGGTGTCGAACGCGGCGACCAGCTGCTCGATGGCGATGGCCGGGCCCTCGACGACGCGGCTGGGCACCTCGAGCATGCGATCGATGAGGAAGCGACCATCGGCGTCGAGCACCGTCACGTTGTTGGCCGTTCCGCCGTTGTCGATCCCGACGACGATCCCAGCTGCGCTCACGACCACCTCCAATGCCGAGCAGCCACCTCAGGGCGACAGACGGCCGGTGGCGCCCGGGACGCGAGTGCCCACCTCGTACAGCAGATCATCGCCGTTCATGTGACCAACCGGACCGAACCGAGCGAGCCGATCGCGGTGCGGCGACCACTTCTCCATCCAGTCGTTCACGACATGGCGTTCCGCGATGAGCCAGGCACCGTCGCGCCGTTCGAAACGGTCGATGTAGCGAAAGCCGCCGACGAAATCCTTGCCGGTTCCCGCCACCGTGTCGGCGCCGTTGGCGGTGAGTGCATAGGTCTCCACCAAGGCCACGTCGCCACACACCTCGATGATGATGTTGGTGAGATGGTGCGACGTGAAGGCGTATTGGGCCGTGTCCTCAGCGGCCCAGGCGACGAACTCATCTCGGGTACCGGAGAAGTTGCCGTGGTTGTCCGCGGCGTCGGCGTGGTAGCAGGACCGCACCAACTCGGGATCGTGGCGGTCGATGCCCCGCACGTAGCGGTACAGCACCCGCCGGATTTCCGCCTCGTCGAGGAGGATCTGCAACGGATCGGGTGCGGTACCGCTCGTGGGGTTCGTCATGGGATCGGTTCCCAAAGGCTCACGAAAGCCGCTCGATGATGGTGCCGGTGGCCATGCCGCCACCGCAGCACATCGAGATGAGGGCGTAGCGGCCCCCGGTGCGCTCGAGTTCGTGCACGGCCTTGGTGATGAGGATGGTGCCGGTTGCCCCGAGCGGGTGACCGAGGGCGATGGCCCCACCGTTGGGGTTGGTCTTGGCGATGGGGGCGCCGGTCTCCTTCGACCACGCCAGCACCACCGATGCGAACGCCTCGTTGATCTCGAACAGATCGATGTCGTCGAGGGACAATCCCGTGCGCTCCAACAACAACTTGGTGGCAGGGATCGGACCGGTGAGCATCATGACCGGATCGCTTCCGGCGAGCACCGAGTCGACGATTCGGGCCTTGGGCTCGAGGCCGAGCTGCTCGGCCTTCTTCGGGGTCATCATGAGCACGGCGCTGGCGCCATCGACGATCTGCGACGAGGTTCCCGCCGTGTGGAAGGCCGGATTGCGATCCTTCATGTTGGGCTTCAGCTTGGCCAGACCTTCGAGGGTCGTCTCGCGCATTCCCTCGTCGCGATCGATGACCTTCCGTCCCACGATGTTTCCGTTGTCATCGGCCACCGGGGCGTTGATGGGGATGATCTGGCCGTCGAAGCGGCCCTCGGCCCAAGCCTGGGCGGCGCGGTCCTGGGACAGCTTTCCGAACTTCTCGAGTTCCTGGCGGGTGATGCCCCAGTGCTCGGCGATGCGCTCGCACGCCTCGAACTGTGTGGTGGGCTCGTAGACGGTCTTGTACCGCCCACCGCGCGGGATGCCGTAGGGCGAGTCGTCGGGGTTGGCCGAGCCGATCGGAACCCGGCTCATCGACTCGATCCCGCAGGCGACGGCCACATCCACCAGCCCGCTGCCGACCATGGCGTGGGCGAGGGTATGGGCCTCCTGCGACGAACCGCACTGGGACTGCACGGTCGCGGCGGGGACTTCGAGGGGGAGACCGGCCCCGAGCCACGCATTGCGCACGACGTTGGCCGCTTGGTTGCCGAGCTGGTTGATGCAACCGCCGAGGACGTGACCGACCTCGAGCGGATCGATGCCAGCTCGATCGATGAGGCCCTTTTGCACGTCGCCCAACAGTTCCACGGGGTCCATCAACGACAGACCACCGTTGCGCTTGCCGATCGCAGAACGAACGGCCTCGACGATCACCACTTCGGCCATAGCTACTCCTTGTCAGATCCCGACTCACATCCCGATGAGCAGGTTAGCGATGGGACCGCGAGAGGGACCCCATGACGGACGTTCGGGTCAGGTCGCAACCTCTCGCGCCGAACGCTCGTCACCGATGTTCTTTCGATTGAGCTTGCCGGCCTCGGTGCGCGGCACCCGCTCGACGATCTCGATCGTCTTGGGCACCTTGTACCCGGCCAGACGCTCCTTGCAGAACGCCCGCAAGTCCTCGACCGACGGCGGGTCGGCCAGATCGCGAGGCTGCACGATGGCATGCACCCGATGGCCCCACTCCTCGTCGGCGACGCCCACGACGACCTGATCGACCAGACCAGGATGTTCACTGAGCGCGGTCTCGACCTCGGCCGGGAACACGTTGGCACCACCGGTGACGATCATGTCGGTGCGCCGATCGACGACATAGAGGTAGCCGTCTTCATCCAAACGCCCCATGTCGCCGAGCGTGTAGGCCCCGTCTGCGGTGGGCTCGGGCGTGGGCACACCGATGTAGCGGAACACTCGCTGGCCCGGATCGGGACGAAGGTAGATTCCCCCGACCTCACCGGGCGGGAGGATCTCGCCCTTCTCATCGCGAATGGACATCGTGCAGGCCACCGGTGTGCCGGTGGAGCCACGCTTTCGATGCCAATCGACGCCGGTCATCATGGCCAGACCGATGCGCTCACTGGAGCCGTAGGAGAACACGAAGGCTTTCGGGTCGATGAGTTCGAGCCAGCGGTCGACCACCCACTCGGGCACCTTCGCTCCGCCGCAGATGAGCCGTTCGATGCTGCGGATGGTGTCGTTACCGACGTTGGGGAGACGGGCGATGCGCTGCAGCATCGTGGGAACCATCACCGTGAACGTGATCTTGTGGCGCTCGATGAGCTCGACTGCGGTCTCGGCGTCGAACTTCTCCATGACGACCACGCTGCCGCCTTCGAGCAGTGTCGGGGCGACGAAGGCGAACCCGTTCACGTGATAGAGCGGGGACACGATGAGCGCCCGCACCGTGCCGCTGCCCAGGTTGGCCTGGTGTTGAGGATCGCTGGCAACGACGCCTCGTGACGGGGTGACGACCAGCTTGGGGAGGCCGGTCGAACCGGACGACGCGATGAGGTTCACGCACTCGGCGATCTCGTCGGGATGCGGCGCATCCGACAACGACGTCGTGGCGGCGAGGTCACCACGGGTCATGACAACGCAGGTTGCGCGATGGGTGTCACTCACCAAGACCACTGGCGTGGCCATCGCCATCATGCGGTCCATCTCCCAACCGGGGAGATCGTGCCGCAGCGGCAGGAGCGTCGCGCCGAGCTTCCAGATGGCCAGCGTGACGAAGATGTGCTCGACGCAACTCGGCAATGCCAACGCGACGATGTCGTCCTTGCCCACCCCATGACCTTGCAAGGCACGCGCGATCTGGTTGGCTCGCGACTCCAGCTCGCGCCACGTGACCGGATGCTCATCGCCCTGCTGGTCGACGATGACGAGGTCAACCGCATCGGGCTTCTCGCGGGCGAGCTCGGTGAGACGACGGCCGTAGGAGACCTCGTCGCTGCGAACGTTGCTGGCGCCGTCCATCGTCACGAGGGGGTGGCCGACCACGACAGGGGAAGGCGCTGCAGCGAGAACATGCCGGCCGTCGCGTAGCGCAACGTACCGACCTGATCGGGCGGGATCTCGAAGTCGGGGATGCGCTCGATCCACGCGCTGATGGCGATGCCCAACTCCCGTCGGGCCAGATGTGACCCGACGCATCGATGGGGGCCGCCGCCGAAGGCCCAGTGCGGCACCTTGTTGCGGTGCAGATCGACATCCTCCGGGCTCTCGTAGGCGGAAGGGTCGCGGTCGGCGAGGACCGCCAAGGTCCCGATCTTCTCGCCGCGCTTCATGACAACGCCGTTGAGCTCACAGTCGACCCGCACCGTACGCGCCGGATTGACCCACGAGTGCCAACGCAGGAGCTCCTCGACCGCCGCTGGCACTAGCGACGGGTCAGCGACGAGCTCGCGCCGCTTCTCGGGATGCTCAGCGAGATAGCGGAACGCGTGCCCCAGCCCGGCGTGCACCGTGTCGAGCCCGGCGAGGAACAGCAGCCAGCACATGTCCATGACGTCGTCGGTGGGGATGGGTGTCCCGTCCTCGAATCGACCGTGCACCAGCATCGACACGAGGTCCTCGCGCGGTGCCGCCCGACGCTGCTCCACCAAGTCGGCCAGCGCCGCTTCGATGGCCTTGCCGGTGGCGGCGCGCTCCTCGGCCGTGCCTCCGTGGAAGAAGGTCTCCTCCCAGGCGAAGAACTCGTCGCGTCGGTCCATCGGCAGTCCCATCAGCTCCATGAACACCGTGCCGGGCAACGTGCGCGCGAAGTCGGTGACGAAATCGCACTCGCCGCGATCGATGATCGCATCCAGCAGCGCGTCGCAGGTGGCCCGGATCGACGCCTCGAGGCGATCGATCGACTTCGGCGCGAACAGCGGTGTGAGCAGCGAGCGGTACTTGTTGTGATCGGGCGGATCGAGCTCGAGTGGGAGCATCCGTCGGGCCATCTGCATTCCCGCCGAGTAGTTCATCGAAGTGGTGAACCGGCTGTGGTCCTGGAAGACCGTACGCACGTCCTCGCTCGTCGTCACGTACCAGATGCCGCTCCCGCGTCGACACGTTGGGCTGTAGAAGATCGGCGGCGCCTCGGCCTGAACCTGACGGAACACCGTCCACGGGTCGATGTCGAAGCCCTTGGCGTAGATCTGCTCGAATGGATACACCAGTTCAGCCGGTACGTGATCGGGCACCGGATAGTGAACGGCGTCGTCGGACAACTCGAGCATGCTTACCCCCTGCAGCAGCGGGCTCATGGCCCACCTCAGACAGTATCGCTCAGGCGCCCTCGGGCCGCTCGCTCGATGGCCAAGCGCTCTTCGAGGCTGCGGCCCGCTCCGGCGTCGTAGACGTCCAGCCACGCCCGTGCGACACCGGGTCCCAGCGCGGCGAGCTTCGCCGCCGCCTCGCCGACGACGATCATGAGCTGATCGTGGGGCACGATCCGGCTCACGAGACCCATGTCCCAGGCCTCCTGGGCGGACACGAATCGACCGGTGAGGGACATGTCCTTGGCCCGCTGTGTACCGATCGCTTCGGCCAGCATGGCGGTCATCCCCCACATGCCCTTGCCCGGGACCAGGCCGATGGACGCGTGCGTATCGGCGAAGACCGCCTTGTCCGACGCGACGGCCAGATCGCAACACAGCGCCACTTCCAGCCCGCCGGTGACGCAACTTCCATTGACAGCTGCGAGCATCGGGGTGCGAACCGATCGCAGCGCGTCACCGAGGTTGGGTCCTGGTCCGATTCCGGCCGCACGAGCCCGTGCGATGTCCTTGAGGTCGACCCCGCCACAGAACGCGGGATCGGTGCCGGTGATGACGATGGCGCGCACGTCGTCCTCGGCATCAGCCTGGGTGACTGCGTCAACGAGAAGCGCACGCGTGGCGAGGTCCAACGCGTTGCGAACCTCGGGCCGATTCAAGGTGAGCGTGAGCACACCGTCGCGCTGACGGACGAGTAGTGACCCGCTGTCGATGTCGTTCACGATGAACCGAGGTTCACGCGATGGCGCGGGTTTGCGCTTTGGTGGATCCCCACGAGTGCATAGCCATGGCGTGCAACGCTCCCATGCCGCCGGCGACGACGATGATGATCTGACTGGGATGCGCAACGAGATGGACGAAGCCCTTCGAGTCAATCCGTCCGACTCGTTCGAACTCGGGGTGGTAACGCTCTGGCCACTCGGTGATGGGGAGCTTGGCGATCTCCATCAACCGCTCCTGCAGCACCGACACGTCGGGGTACTCACGTCCGATGATCTCGGCCCAGATCGGGTTGAGCCCGACAATGAGTTCCGAGAAGGGCAGACCGGTGAGGTAGCCGTTGGCTCCGGAGGTGTTGATGCCACGACCCACCGCCAGCACGAACTCGTCCGCCGTCGATGCCAGCGGATCGCAGATGTTCATGGTGCCCATTGCTCCCATGACCGTGAGCGCATTGCCGCTCACACCGCGACGCTCCGCCACTGGCGCCCACGGCGAACGCTCTTCCCACTCACCGAAGACAATGCCAGCCACTCGTCCCGGAGTGCCCCACACGCTCTGGGAGGTGACACCGACCTTCTGGCCGGCCACGTTGCGGGTGATCAGTCGCAACGCTCGTCCGATGGCTGGTGCGTTGCCCTCGACGCCACCGAGGCAACCACTGCCGAACGGGATGCCCAACTGATGACGGATGGGACCGTTGATGATGAGGGTCTCGACCACGGAGCCGGTCGTGGCGTTGAGCGCATGCCATTCATACGTCGGATCGGACATCGCTGCCACCGCAGCACGCAGCAACGGCAACGATGCTGCCGGCGCACCAGCCATCACGGCGTTGATGGCCAGCTTCTCCGTGGTGCACTCGGCCCGCAGCGGCGGCAGCACGGCGATGACCTCATCGGGTGCCCACCTCACATACTCCAGGGCCGCGGCAACACGTTCCGGTGTCGGGGGGATGAGCGGTAACCCGTCTCCCCAACCGCGCTCGAGCGCGAGTGCCTGGAACGCCACCGGATCGGCGTCGAGGATGTGGCGGGTGCTCGTGAGAGTGCTCATACCGTGGCCCCCAGAACCTCGAGCAGGGTCGGGAACAGACGCTTGGCGTGGGCACGCACCTCGTCCTCGGGCAGGGTGTCATACGGGTAGGGCAGAACCATCACCCGCAGCCCCGGCCGACCGCCTTCGGCGGCGAGGACCCGAGCCAGACCTTCGAAATGCGCAGTCGCGATCGCTGCGGTGGGGACACCGTGCGCAGCGGCGGTCAGAGAATCACGAACGCTCCACGAGGTGCACGAGCCGCAGTTGCCCAGCCCGGAGATGTTCAGGTCCGCACCTGCGAGCAGTGCCTCGTACTCGGCCTGCGTGCGCTCGTAGGTCTCACCGATGTCGCCTTGATGACGGCGGAACTTCTTCACCGTCGCACCAGCGGCCACGAACGCTGCCTCCCACTCCGCCACAGTCCAATCGAAGCTGTTCCACAAGAAATCGTGGCGGATCACCACCGTCTTGCCCAACAGCGGCCCCGCGGCCGGGCCGGGATCGGGATCGCCGACATCTGGCGCAACGCCAGTGGGATCGAGCACCTCGACCCAAGCCGGGACGCTCCCACCATCGACCGTCGCCGGGACATCACCGCGACGCGGATCGTGCAGGAGCACCGCCACCGACGTACCGGCCTCACGCGACAACATCGCGGCCACGGTGTCATGGAGACGATCGGGGGGGAGCACGCACTCCTCGCACTCGACGCCCGAGAAGTCCACGGCCAGTTCCACACGCGGCACGGCTTCGTCCATCGAGACGACCCGCAACGTGGCCCCATCGGCCTCCAACAGGACCTGCAACTCGGCGATTGCCCGGTTGATACCTGAAGCATCGACAGCAGTCATGTGCCCCTCCATTTCCCCATGCCACCGTACCGCGAGCGATGGTCTCGGACCATGCCGAGCCGCCCGTCGTCCCTCGCAACAGGCGGCCCCGATCGCCGGACCCGTAGGATCGACCGGTCGGGTCGGGGGACCCGGGCTCGGGGGATGACGATGACAACCGCTGACGATGAAGCACGCGAGATTCGCGCCCTGCATCTGCTCAAGGCGCGCTACTTCCGATACATGGACACCAAGCAATGGGCGCTGTGGCGCGATCTGTTCACCGATGACATGGTCTTCTACATGGAGGACGCTCTCCTGCCAACCACCACCGAGCCGATCACGTCCAGTGGCGATGATTTCGTCGAGTACGTGTCGGATCTGCTGACCACCGCGGTCACGGTGCACCACGGCCACATGCCCGAGATCGAGATCCTCTCCGACCGCACCGCCCAGGGGGTGTGGGCGATGTTCGACCACGTCGACGACATGGCCAAGGGCTTCGCCATCAAGGGGGCGGGCCATTATCACGAGCAGTACGCCAGAGGTGACGACGGCAAGTGGCGCATCCATGAGCTGCGTCTGACGCGTATCCGCGTCGACGCCGTAGAGCCGACGAGCCCCGCCATCGCCCGTGAGTGGCCGCCGGCGTGGAAGCGCAGTTGAGGAGTATCAGCGACATGACCCAGTCCACACAACGTCGGCTCGAGGGGCGAACAGCGATCGTCACCGGAGCGAGCCGGGGCCTCGGTAAGTCAATTGCTCTTGCGCTCGCTGCCGAAGGCGCCGCGGTGGCCGTGGCGGCGCGGACCGAGCAGGTGTGGGACGAGCGTCTGCCCGGCACCATCGGCGACACCGTCGGCGCCATCACCGACGCCGGAGGGCGTGCGGTCGCCATTCGGGCCGATCTGCTCGAACCTGGTGACACCATCCGCTTGGTCGCCCAGGCCCGTGAGGCGCTCGGACCGATCACCATCTTGGTCAACAACGCGGCCTTCACTGCCGCAGGCCGCCCGCCCAAGCCCGGTATGGATGCCCCGGTGAAGAAGGCCCCGCCCAAGGCCGCCCCGAGCGGCAACGCCAGCAGCGACGGTCGAGTGGCGTGGCCCGATTTCGTCGGCACCCCGGTGGGCGCCTATCGACGACATTTCGACATCGCCGTGTTCGCGGCGTACGAGCTGATGCAACTGGTGGTGCCGGACATGGAGACGGTCGGGGTCGGTTCGATCGTCAACATCACTTCGGGTGCGTCGCGGATGCCGGGCGAGGGGCCCTATCCCCATAGCGACGGCGGCATGCTCCCCGGATATGGGGGTTCGAAGGCGGCGCTCGAGCACCTCACCATGTGTGCCGCCTACGACCTCACCGATCGCAACATCGCGGTGAACGCGCTGTCCCCGTCGAAGGCGATCATGACGCCGGGTGTCGCGTACTACGCACGCGACTTCGACGACTACGGCTCCGAAGAGGACTTCGCCGAGGCAACGGTCCGACTCGCCGCCATCGATCCTCTCGTCGTCAACGGGCGCATCCTCGGCCACCTCGACGTGATCGACGGCAGCTTCCGCACCTACTCCATCAACAGCTGACGGATCGTCTGCTTCTGCGCCTTCCCCATGTCGTTACGGGGAATGCCGTCCACGACCACCAGTTGCTCGGGCACCTTGTGGCGCGCGACGCCAGCAGTCTCGAAGTGCGAGCGCACATCGGTGAGCGAGGGCTCGGTCGCGCCGGACGCCAGCACCACCACGGCACAACAGCGTTCCCCCGTCCGAGCATCGGGCAGTCCGATCGCTGCCGCCTCGGCGATGGCTGGATGCGTGAGCAGTGTCTGCTCGACCTCTTGCGCTGAGATGTTCTCGCCGTTGCGGATGATCACGTCCTTGGCCCGGCCGGTGATGCGCACGTATCCGTCATCGTCGATCGTGCCGAGGTCGCCCGTGCGCAAGAAGCCATCGGCATCGATGGCCAAGGCATCGAGGCTCGGGTCGACGTAACCGAGGAACACCTGGGGACCACGCACTCGCAACTCACCGACCGTGCCGTTGGCGCACCGATTGCCGTCCGCATCGGTGACGCACACCTCGACACCGGGCACTGCCCGACCCACGGTGCCGGCCAACTGCTCGTCGGTGCCGTCCAGCGACGGGTAGGTCACCTGTGGGGCCTCGGTCAGCCCCCACGGCGATGTCACCCCGATCCCCCCGAGTTGCTCTTTCACCTGAGCGTGCAGCGCGGCAGGCACCGCAGCAGCCCCGCTCAGCACGTAACGCATCGACGGGAACAGGGGCTCGGCTCCATGGCGCTGCTGCGCCGAGAGCAACGACGGGATCATCACCGGCACCGCACCGATGATCGTCGCGGCGTGACGCGCCGCGAAGCCTGGCGTGGTCAGCGGATCGAATGCTTCGATCAACACCAATTGACACCCGGTCCGCATGGACACGACGAGCATCATCATCCCGCCCACATGGCTAAAGGGAACCGGAGCACACACGATGTCGTGCTCGCCGACCTCACCAACGAGCGTCATGGCGTTCGAGGTGGCCAGGATGGTGGGATCGCTGTGACGCACCCCCTTGGGTTCGGCCGTGGTCCCCGAGGTGAAGTACAGCCATCGCGTGGCAGCTGGTTCGACATCCACCGGTGGCAGCATCGCCGGATCGCCGGCGGGGAGGTCCAGACCGAACGGTCCACCGAACGTGCCATCGAGGATCAACGTACGAATCGGTCGCTGATCCGCGAGTTCGCGCGCCATCGATGCGTGGTCGAACCCTTTGATCGATGCCGGCACGATGAACGTCGTGGCGCTCGTCGTGTCGAGGATGTAGCCGAGCTCCTTTCGTCGCAGCACCGGCAGTATCGGGTTCTGCACGACTCCCAACCGGGACAACGCCGCCATGAGCACCGCAGCTTCGAGGTTGGTGGGGAGCTGCCAGCTCACCGATGACCCCGGCTGCACGCCGAGGTCCAACAGTCCTGCGGCGACCTGCTCGGCGGCCTGTGCGAACTCGGCGAAGGTGAGTGATCGATCGCGCTCGTCGACGAGCATGACCTTGTCCGCAGTTGCCCGGGATCGCCGCTCGACGAGCTGCCATACACATGCTGTCTCGTCGATCCGGCCGTTGGCGTTGGACGTCGACATCGTGCGCGCCGCTCGAGCGGGCTCAGTCCTCACTGATGACGATGGCCTGCTCTGGGCAGGTGGCCGCGGCCTTGCGCGCCGCGTCGACCTGATCGCCGACGGGCTCGCTCACGAGGACGACGGCGTGTCCGTCCTCGACCCGGAGTCCGAAGACCTCTGGTGCCACCATGTTGCACAGCGTGTGCCCTTGGCAGATCGATTCATCCACGGTGACGCGCATTGGGTTCCTTTGTCGTCGGGGCACGGGAGCGCCGAGGTCGGTGCCGAACGTCTGTCAGTGCCGAACGTCTGTCAGTGCCGAACGTCTGTCAGTGCCGAGCACCGAGACCTTACGCCTCACGCGTTGTAGGCCAGCACCAGACCAGGCTCGTGCCAATCGAGGGCGACGAGCTTCCCCGAGCCGGCCATGGTCACGAATGCGGTCCGCATGTCCGCGCCGCCGAACGCGATGTTGGTGACGTGACCGTCGGGGAGCGGATGGTGCTTCACGTACGATCCATCGGGCCAGATCTCGCTGATGCCCCCGTTGGTCAAGGTTCCCACCAGCACTTTGCCCGACGCGCTCACCGCCAACGAATCGAAACGTTGATAGTTCGCCGATCCAATGACGAACCGACCACCGTGTGGGACGTCGTTCTGCTTCAGCTTGCGCAGCTGGCCGGGTCCGAGGATGTCCCATGCCCAGAGGCGGGCAGTCAGGGTCTCGGATACGTACAGCGTCGAGCCGTCAGGAGAGATCCCGACACCGTTGGGGTTGGCGAGCGGGAACGCCACCCGGCGGATCTCCGAGCCGTCGGCCTTCGCGTAGTACACCCCTCCTCGCTCGTTCATCGTGGATGTGGTCTTCCCGGTATCGGTGAAGTAGAAGCCACCATTCGAGTCGAACACCAGGTCGTTGCAGTGCCGCAACGTGTGCTCGCCGCAACGGTCGTAGAGGCGTTGGATGTCGCCTGTGACGAGATCGACAGCATCGATCCACGCCGGGTCGGGCAAGTTGCCGGCGGGCCGCAACTTGCCGCTCTGCTCCACGAACTTCACGCCACCGTTGTTGGCGACGTACACGCGGCCATCCGGACCGATGGCCGCGCCGTTGGGTGAGCCGCCCACATCGGCGACGACGTTCACCGTGCCATCGCCGTGCACTCGCGACAACGTCCCGCGGGCGAGCTCCACGAACAGCACGGACCCGTCGGCCATCGCCACCGGTCCCTCCGGGAAGAGCAGGCCCTCTGCGACGATCCTCATGTGCGTTTCCCCTGACGTGTCGATCGTTGACGTGTCGATCGTTGAGATTGGCTGAACTCGCACGAGGCCCGCATGTGCACCGTTGCCCGATGGGCGGCCAGCACCGGATCGCCCGAGACGATGGCGTCGGCCAAGGCCTGATGGGCGCGACGAGTCGCGGCGATCTCATCGTCGCTGTACGACGCCGCCCCTGAGTAGGAGCGGTTGAGCTCGCTGAGCACCTTCACGAACAGCGACGCCACCGCGTTGCCCGAAGCTTCGGCGATGGCGACGTGGAAGTCGTTGACGGCAGCGTTGAGCGCGGCGATGTCGCCATCGGCGATGGCTTCGTCCTCTCGTCGGCGACACTGCGTCAACAGTGCGACGCCTCGATCATCGATGCGCTCCGCCGCCCATGCGGCACATCTCGTCTCGAGGACATGGCGCACGTCGTAGAGGTCTTCCACCGGGGCTCCAGTGAACTGCAACCACAGTGCGGCCGCGTGACTCACGGCGTCGTCATCCATGTCCCGCACATACATGCCACCGCCCGGCCCGCGACGCATCTCGCAGATCCCGTCGTGCTCCAAGATGCGCACCGCTTCGCGCAGTAGCGTCCGGCTCGTGTCGTAGCGGGACATGAGGTCCGACTCCGAACCGAGCCGCGCTCCGGGCCGCAGGCCTTCGTCGAGGATGTCCCCTTCGATGCGATGGGCGAGCCGCTGGCCCGCCTTGTTGCTCGCCAGCGGGCTCGAATCAGGCACGAGCGAACCCGCCGAGCACCGTGGAGGGCGGGTCGGTCCCTTCCCAACCTCGTTCGCTGCGGACCCGTTCCGCAGCTGCCCTCGCTGGCAACAACGCCCGTGACGTCGCTGCGGCACCGGTGAGCCGGGTGAGGCCGAGCTCACGGGTGAATCCGATGGCCCCGAAGATCTGGTGGGTGTGACGGGTCACGATGCGACCGACCTCCCGTGCGTAGAGCCACGCCAACGCCGACACCACGTCGGCGCGAGGATCGGACCGATCGGCCCGCCAAGAGGCCTCACGCACCAGCAGTCGCAAGCCGAGCAAGCGCCATTGACACTCCGACAGCCGGAACTGCAGGGCCTGGAAGCTGCCGATGGGCTTGCCGAACTGCACACGGGTGCGGGCGTGCTCGGCGGCCATGTCGGTGGACCTCGCCATGTAGCCAACAGTGGCGGCCGCTGCGGTGCGCCAGACGTATCCGGGGTCCAGGTCGACGAACGACGCATCGTCGGTGACACACCACAGGTGGCCGTCGTCGACGTCGATGTACGCGGCGCGAGATCCGGTCGGGATCGGTCGTGCGCTCACCTCGCCGCCGCTCGATGAGAGCAGCGCTGAGGCCGCCGAGGCGTAGGGCACCAGCCGCTCCGAGCCGTTGGTGGCCGACGATGCGATGGCCACGAAACCGTCGGTCGCCGCCAAGCCTCGCCAACGAGCCCAGATGGTTTCGGCGATCGGGACTCGCTGGCCGCTGTAGCCGAACATCTCAATGGCCACCGAGGTGTTGAGCTGCGCGTTCTCGGGGTCGGGCGAGTCGTCGGTGGCGAGGTCGAGCACGCCCAGTTCCGCAGCAGCGTCGTGCACGTCCTGAGCCGAGGCGCCATCGAGCGCCTCCAGCTGACGACGGACCACAGCGGCGAACTCAACGGTGCTCTCCGGCAGGTTCACGTTCATTTGCTGCGCTCCAATCCGAGCATCGAGCTGGCGATGATGCCACTTTGGATCTCGAACGATCCGGCGGTGATGGTCGCGGCAACAGCGTTGCGCCACATGGCTTCGAGTTCTCCGTTGTCGACCGCGGCCAGATCACCTCCGTGGAGCACGAAGTCCAGCCCGGTGGTCTCCTCGGCGAAGTCCGACAGCGCCTGCTCGAGCAACGAGTTGTGGATCCGGGCGGCCGACGCTTCGACGCGGGGCACCTCGCCGGCCTCCTTCTTGGAGATGACCTGATAGTTCACGAGTTCCGTGGCGCGGCCGAAGGCGAGCAGCGACGCGTACTGCTCCCAGCGGGTGTCGTCCCACTCGTCGCCATGTCGCCGTTCCATCAACCCGAACGTGCGCGCCGCCCGCGCGTAGCGGGCGCTGCCGGAACGCTCGAACGCCAGTGCGGCGGTGGCGACGCGCCATCCGTCGTGCAACGGTCCGAGCAATGCCGACTTCGGCACGAAGACGTCATCGAAGAACAGCTCGTTGATGCGATGGTGCCCGAGGGTCGACGAGATCGGCCGCCGCTCGATGCCGGCCAGGTCGAGGTCGACCAGCAACACCGACAAGCCCTGCTTGCGCTTGCTGGTGGGGTCGGTGCGACACAACAAGAAGCAGTAGTGGGCGATGTCGCCATACGAGATCCAGATCTTCTGTCCGTTCACCACGAAGCCGTCGCCATCGGGGACCGCGCTGCACTTCAGCGCGGCCAGATCCGAGCCGGCCTCGGGCTCGCTGAACCCCTGAGCCCACAGCAGCTCCCCCGCCGCCATCTTGGGCAAGAAGAATTGCTTCTGCTCCTCGCTACCGAAGTGCATGAGCGCCGGCCCGATCCAGTTGACATTCATGTACTGCGGGCCGCGGGGCTCGTTGTGCGCCCAGTACTCCTCTTGCAGGATTGCTTGCAGCCAGATGCTGGCCGCCTTGCCGCCATATGCCTCGGGCCAGGCCAGCGTCAGCCAACCCCGCGCGCCGAGCTCCCGGCACAGATCGAGCGAGAACTGCCATCCGGCGTCACCCTCGATGAAGATGCCCTGCCAGTCGACGGGGAGCCGCTCGGCGAGCAGCGCCCGCAGCTCGGCCCGGAACGCTTCTTGCTCATCGCTGAAGTCGAAGTCACTCACGACCGTTCCCCTCTGGTCCACTCACGTCGAGCGGACCATCGGACACAATAGAGGGAACTCTTCTCGGGAGGACGATCGTTCACGATGACGCGATCGTCACCGGTCGGAGGCGGACCCGCGCCCACGCCCGGTCGGCCTACGGTTGCACCACGACCACGAGGAGGCACGATGCCGGAGATCGAACGTAGCGACGCCGAATGGCGCAGCCTGCTCAGCGCCGAGCAGTACCAGGTGCTCCGCCAGGCCGGCACCGAGCGGCCATGGTCGGGCGAGTACGTGAACGAGCATGCCGACGGCACGTACCACTGCGCGGCCTGCCAAGCCGAGCTGTTCGATTCCTCCACCAAGTTCGACTCGGGCTGTGGCTGGCCGAGCTTCTTCGAATCGCTGTCACCCGACGTCGTCGATCTCATCGAGGACCGCAGCCACGGGATGCTCCGCACGGAGGTGCGGTGCAAGCGCTGCGGCTCGCACCTCGGGCACGTGTTCGAGGACGGTCCGGCACCGACAGGCCTGCGCTATTGCATGAACTCGCTGGCCCTCGATCTCACCAAGCGATCCAACCAGTCCTGAGCCGTCGCACTCGGCGCACTGAGGCTCGTGCTCGGTCGGCCAATACGTTGTCCCAATCGTGAAATCCCGGGGACGAACACCGCCAAAAACGCCAGCGACCCAGCCAGGTCACCCCGGCCGGGTCGCTGTCAAGAGCGGTTGACGTGCTCGGCGACGGTCAGGAACCGACGGGGAGTCCGACGGTCTTGATCTCCAGGTACTCCACGAAGCCCTCTTCGCTGTAGCGACGGCCGAGGCCGCTCTGGCGGTACCCGCCGAGCGGTGCAGCCATCGAGAAGTAGGGGGCGCCGTTGATGGACATGGTGCCGGTGCGGATCCGCTTGGCCACCTTGAGCGCCCGCTCCACCGAACCGCTGGTGACCTCGCCACACAGTCCGTAGATGGTGGAGTTGGAGATGCGCACGGCGTCGTCGTCGTCCTCGAACGCGATCAAGGTGATGACCGGCCCGAAGATCTCCTCTTGGGCGATCTCCGACATCGGGTCGACGTCGATGAGCAGTGTGGGCTCCACGAAGTAGCCGGTGAAGCCCTCTGCCCGCTTGCCTCCGACGATCAACTTGGCACCGTCCTTCACGGCACGGTCGATGAGGCCCAGAACCTTGTCGAGTTGCATCTGTGACGAGAGCGGTCCCATGAAGAACTGCGGGTCCCACGGATCGCCGAAGGGGATGGCCTCCATGGTCGCTTTCAAAATGGCGACGGCCTCGTCATAGCGCGAGCGGGGCACCAAGATGCGCGAGTTGTACGTGCAGCCCTGACCGGCGTGACCGCAGATCATCCCGCCCGCCATCGGCAGGAAGGTGTTGAAGTCGGCATCGTCGAGGAAGATGTTGGCCGACTTGCCGCCCAGTTCGAGGCAGACCCGCTTCACCGTGGGAGCCGCCGCGGCCAGGATCTTGCGACCGGTGGCGGTGGACCCGACGAAGGTGATCATGTCGACGCGCGGATCGGCCGACAGCGCGGCGGGGACGTCGTTGGAGTTCGACACCACCACGTTGAACACACCGGCGGGGATGTCGGTCTTCTCCGCCACCAGGCGGCCCAGCTCCGAACCGCACCACGGGGTGAACTGCGCCGGCTTGAGGACCACGGTGTTGCCCGCAGCCAGGGCCGGACCGACCGTCGCGATGTTCAGGTACAACGGCACGTTCCACGCCGTGATCGCACCGACCACACCGATGGGCTCGTAGTACTGCATGGCGTGCGACTGCGCGCCGATCGAGTCGACGATGCCGAGGTCCTTCTCGTACTTGAAACTGGTGGCGTACTCAGCCCAGTGGGCCAGCTCGTTGATGGGCCACTCGAGCTGGATCGAGTCCGCCAGCATGATCGGTGAACCGACCTCGCTGGTGATGACCCGACGCAGATGCTCCTTCTCCTCCACGAGGGCGTCGCGCAGTTGCAACAAGCAACGACGACGGAACTCGTGGTTGGTGGACCAATCGGTCTCGTCGAAGGCGCGGCGGGCCGCGGCGATGGCCGCCGACATGTCGTCGATGGTGCCGTCGGTGGCGACACCGGCAACTTCGCCGGTGCCCGGATGGATCACGTCGAACGTCGCGCCAGACGCGGTCCGCACGAGCTTCCCATCGATCAACATCCGGTCTTCGCCGGCCACCAGTGCTGTGGTTGTCGTCATTGCTTCTCTCCGTTCGATCGGGTCAGTGGTCAGCCGTGGTAGGCGTTGTACTTGAGGTAGCCGCCGGCGTCGACGCGCAGCTGCAGTCCGGTGACGTAGCGGGCCTCGTCGGAGGCGAGGAACAGCACCGCGTTCGAGATGTCGTAGGGCTCGACGTAACCCGGACCGGCCAGGGCCGTCATCGCTGGGAACCGGGGTAGGGCATCTTCACGGGTCGGGTTCTCGATGTCGGGGCAGAACGAGCGGTACATGAGATCGCTGTTGAGCATGGAGGTGTTGCAGTTGGTGGGGTGCACGGCATTGGCTCGGATTCCCGACGGTCCCAACTGCAGGGCGAGATCGTGGATGAAGTTGGCCACCGTCTTCTTGGCGAAGCCGTAGCCCGCGCCGCCAGGGCCCGCGGCCGGGTTGTCCACGGTGCCGGGAAGGAAGGCAGCGAGTGAACCCGTGGCGATGATGGAACCTCCGGCCGTCATGTGGGGCAGAGCCGCGTGCACGGCGTTGATGACGCCGAGCAGGTTCACGTCGACGACGTCGATCCATGCCTGATACGGCAGCGGACCCATGGGGCAGATGCCGGCGTTGGCGCACACGATGTCCACCTTGCCGAGGGCGGCGATGCCATCGGACACGGCCTTCTCCATCTGGCTGCGCGATCGCACGTCGGCCTTGTAGGTCACGACGCGACGATCGAGCGCCTCGATCTGCTTGGCGGTCTCGGCCAGGTCGGCCTCGCTCGACATCGCGTACTCGTTGGTGGCGATGTCTTCGCACAGATCGATGGCGATGATGTCGGCCCCTTCGCGTGCCAGCGTGAGGGCGTGGCTACGACCCTGCCCACGCGCCGCGCCGGTGATGAACGCGACCTTGCCGGAAACTCGGCCCATTCGGACCCTCCCCTTGTCGGCGACGACGCTCTTCACGGCGTCGCATGTACCCCTGTCACTTGCTGGCGGCGATCCTGCCACACCGCGTCACTGCGGTCCGAGGCGGGCTGGGCATCGTTCAGCGGCGCGTCACTCGAGCAACACCTTCGTGGGGGAGGCCGTGTCGCTCGTCTCGTAGAACTGCTCGGAGAACTTGCGCAGCGCGGTGTACCCCGCGATGTCCTGGCGGGCGAACACGGGCTTGGGCACGAAGACCTGACGACGCCAGATGCGGGCGTCCTGCTCGAACAGCTCGATGGTGTGTCGGGCGAACGCGCGCAGGTCTTCGGGCATCACGTCGGGCGACTGCGCAGAGCGGGGTAAGAAGTAGCTCACCCGCAGATCGGTGACCTCATCGTCGACCGGGGTGGCCGACAGGATGAGCCGATAGCGCGCCGCGCCGCCGTCGAACACGGCGTACGACAGGCTCACCCCGTGGTTCACGAGATACAGGCTGAGCGCCACGTCCTTGGTGCGTGGCGACTTGAACCCCAACCGGGACCGCCAACGCGTGCCCTCCGTCTCGAACCACAGCAGTTCGGGATCCTCGGGGGCCCCGTGCGTGTAGCGGAAGTGCATCGAGTCGGCGGCGTTCTCCTGGATGAGCTGCGGATGGATCGGCTCGCCCGGCTTGTCCACCACCGCCAGCGGATAGCAGGGGTAAAAGTCGGCCTCCGACGCCGGGAGATCGGGGAAGTCGGCGAACAGGTCAGGTAGTTCCCAACCCGGCCGCGGACCACCACCGGCCGGGTCGTGCCACAGGAACATGATCCCGTGACGTTCGATAGTGCTCCATCGTCGGAGCCGGGCCTGGGTGGGATGGTCTTGATAGGGGACCAACGCGTTGGTCCCGTCGGTGGCCCAGTGCCAACCGTGATACGGGCAGACCACGCAATTTCCATTGACGCGACTGTCGTAGCCCAGGTGGGCCCCGAGATGCCGACAGTGGGCGTCGAGGACCGACAGCTCACCGGTCGTGCTGCGAAACGCCACCAAGTCGTGGCCGAAATAGCGCATCGGCTTCACCCCACCGGGGGCGATCTCGGCGCTCCAACCGATGTTGAACCAGCCGGTGGGCTTCATGTTGAGAGCGATCATCGCCGTGTACTAGCCCAACTCCCCCCGGCGCGCCCCAATCTGCTCAGGTGTCCGGCATCGGTCCGTTGACGACCTGGCTACCCCGGGTGCTTTACGCTGGTGAGCAGGGGGTACACGTCATGATCGAGACGACCGTTGATTCGGCTTCTCTGCCTGATCACGTCAACGCCGAGCTGCACGAGACCGGGCTCCCGCTCTTCCTGCGACCGAGCGATCCGAACATCGGTGTCGACGAGTTCGTCAACTGGTTCGAGGACCATCGAGAAGCGCTCGAGCGCTTGGCGACCACCCATGGCGCGGTCGTCCTGCGCAACTTCCCGGTGAACGGAGCGGTATTCGAACGACTCGTCGATGCCTATCCGGCACCCGAGTACGGATACGTCGGTGGGGCCACCCCCCGCCAATCACTGGGTGAGAAGGTGTTCGAGGCCACCAAGCACCCGCCCGAGAACCGACTCCCCCTCCATCAGGAGATGGCGTATCTGCCCTACTACCCGAGGATGTTGGCGTTCTTCTGCAACGTGGCCGCCGCCACCGGGGGCGAGACGATCATCGGCGACATGCGACGCTTCTCGCAGTACGTCCCCCCGGCCTTCGCCGATCGGCTCCGCGAGCGAGGGGTGCGGTACTCACGCAACTATCGGGCACCGGGCCGGAGTTCGGGCAGCGAGGTGTGGGACCACTACCACCGCGAATGGCCCGATGCCATGGGCACCGATGATCCCGACGAAGCCGAGCGGCTGTGCCGCACCATGGGCATGATCTCCCGGTGGGAGCCCAATGGGAGCCTGTCGCTGATCTTCACCGGCCCGGGGTACGTCCAACATCCGGTCACCGGCGAGGAGATCTGGTTCAACCAACTCCTCAACCAGTCCTACACCGAGCAGATCATCGGCCCGTTCCGATTCGCGCTCCTGCCGGAGATCTACTCGACGGACGCACCTCCACCGGTACTGGTGTTGTACGGCGACTCGACCCCGTTCGAGCCTGATCTGGTCGACGAGCTCCACGCCCGACTCAACGACGCGGCAGTGGCCTTCCCGTGGGAAGCGGGCGACGTGATGTTGGTCGACAACTACTACACCGCCCACGGGCGCAACCCCTTCACCGGCACTCGCGATGTGCGCGTCGCCCTCATCTCATGAGCACGTCGCAAGTCGATGACCGCGTCGAGGACGCGCCGAGCTATCTCACCGCGACCGAGGCCGAGCTCCGACGAGATCTCGCAGCGTGCTATCGACTGGCGGCCTTGTTCGGTTGGAACGATCTCGTCGCCAATCACATCTCCGCTCGACTGCCCAGAACACCAGAGTCGTTCCTGTTGAACCGTTTCGGTGATCTCTTCGAGGAGGTAACCGCGTCCAGCCTCATCGAGGTCGAACTCGCGGCCGATCCGAGCGCCGGGCATTTCGGCAATGTCAACGTCGCCGGCTTCATCATCCACAGCGCCGTGCACCAGATGCGACCCGACGCCACCTGCATCATCCATCTCCACAGCAAAGACGCCGTGGCCGTGTCGATGATCGAGGACGGTCTGCTCCCGCTGAACCAGGCCGCGATGATGATCGCCAGCGACATCGCCTACCACGATTACGAAGGGCCGGCGTTCGATCTCGGAGAACGCCAGCGGCTCCAAGCAGATCTCGGCTCCAAGAACATCATGATGCTGCGCAACCACGGCACCTTGGTGCTGGGCCGCTCCATCGCCGAGGCCTTCCAACGCTGCTACTTCCTCGAGTCGGCCTGCACGGTGCAGGTGAAGGCGATGGGTATGGGCCGAGCACTCACCGTCCCTTCCGGTGTGGCCGACGCCCGGATCGAAGGTCAGGCCCAGACCAACTTCATCCGCCACTATGCGGAGCAGAAGGTGTGGCCGGCGATGATCCGCAGATTGAACGCGGTGAACCCGGGCTACGAGTTGTGACCGTCCCGCCCCGACAGCACCGCTGCCGCTGCGGCACCGGTGGCAACTGACCGACCGACCACAGCGGCCAGCGCAACCGCGGCGCGCACGGTCTCAGCGTTGGTGACTCCTCCCACCTCGGCGAGGTCCTCGATGCCCACGCGCAGATGGCCGCCGCGCTCGAGCGCGTAGCGGGCCAGTGGCAGCGCGAGCAGGTCGCCACCCATCACCCCGACGTTCCAATGGAGCTTGGAGCCCTCCATCATCGACAGGTACATATCGAGCGCCTGCGGCGTGGGTGGCAGCCCGAAGTTGATGGCCGGTTTCCCGATGTTGAACAGGGACCTGTCACCGCCGAAGTACAGCTTCAGCATGGATCCGGGGGCGAGCTTGCCGGCCGACTCATAGGCCAAGGCCCATCTCAGCTGCACCGGTTCGTACACCCCGACGGTGATCGGCACCGACCGCGCCAGCATGTCGGCTGCGCACCGGTTGGCGGTCTTGAACGGGCTCCACACGTAGCCGTGCCCGACCGGCAGCCCATTGTCGTCGAGGTCATAGGGCACGGCCGCGCCCGGATCGAGCGGAGCGAGACCGAGCACGCCGGCGTCGGCGAGCGGGACCAGGTGGGCCATGTGCTCCGACGGCGACTTCCCGCTCAGGATGCCGGGGTACAGGATCGAGTCCGGGTGTACGGAGCGCACATCGCGGCACAGCCCGATCATCGTGTCGATCGACTCCGCTGAACCCAGGCGCGCATCGTGGTGATAGTGGATGATGCCCGCGCCCTCGGCCAGGCACGTCAGCATCTCCGACAGCACACCGCTGGTGTCAGCCACCGGTGCATCATCCCGGAACGGCGAGACAGCGGCTTCGATCACGACCGGAGTATTCATTTCAGACACGGGATGACCCTTCTCACGATGAATGATGGCCGAGCGCGGCGAACACGAAGGACAGCAGGTTCGAGCGTTCCGCCGCTGTCGGGGTCGAGCGCGACAAGACGTGGTGTTGCAACGTTGCCATCACCAGTCGCGTGACGAGACGGGCCTCAGCGACGCCCACGTGCGAGGCGAACACACCGCTAGCCCGACCGCCGTCAATGATCATTGACACCTGCGAGGTGAGTGCCCGACCGACGGCCCGGTACAGGTCGCGATGCTCCTCGCGCAGGCGACTGTCGTGAGCCACGAACACCCGACCGCGTGACGCCATTGCCGGATCATGGGCACGGACCATGACCTCATCGATCCATGCCTCCAACTGTGCCGTGGGTTCGTCACAACCGGCGACGGCGGCCGCGAGGCTGACGATGAGGTTGCTGTAGAGCTCCTCGGCCAACGCAGCGATGACCGCATCCTTGCTGGGGAAGTAGCGATAGAAGGCTCGGTTCGACACCCCGGCCGAACTGAGGAGCTCACGGACGTTGATGTCGAGCACGCCGTCTCGTTCGATGATCTGGCGGCCAGCGGCCAGAATCGCCTCTACCGCGACCGACGCCTCGTCGGCACGACGGCTGATGGCGCGCTGGACGGCCAGATCGCGAAGCGGTGGACTCGATTCACCCAGGGCCGAGTGCGTCGATGAGAACATTGTTCGCGATCGTAGCGTATGGTGTTCGCAGCGGGTCCATCGAGGCCAAGCGATCGAGACGAAGCGATCGACACGAAGCGATCGAGACCACAAGGAGCGCACCGCCATGGCCACCACCACCGAGTCGCCAGTGATCATCGAAGCCGCCATCACACCACTGCGACGTGGTGTGCCTGCCCAGAGTGTCGAGGACATGGTGGCCGATGCGGTCGGCTGCATCGATGCCGGCGCCGGGATCATCCATCATCACCATGACATGCGCCTCGACGACGCCGGATCGATCCAGCAACTCATCGACACCGGGCGCCGCATCCTCGATGCCCATCCCGGGGCGCTCATCTACACCGACTACCTCACCGGGCAGGACAAGCCGGTCTGGGAGGAGAACGCTCATCTGCGCGCCATGGCCGACGCCGACGTGCTCACGATGTTCGCCGTTGATCCCGGCATCACAGCGTTCCCCAGCCGGGGCCGTGATGGCCTACTCACGCACACCTACCTCGACGGGCTGCGCTTCTCCGAGGCCCACGAGCTCGTTGCGTTCTCCAAGGAGGTCGGTGTGCCGGTCTCGCTCGGCGTGTTCGAGCCTGGGCAACTGCGATGGATCGTCACCTACGCGCACGAGGTCGGGTTCTCCCCCGGCACCATCATCAAGCTCTACTTCGGCGGCTACCACATGGTGGACCGCGCGAACTCGCCGGGAATCAACTTCGGCCTCCCGGGCACGCCCCACGCGCTCGACGTGTATCTCTCGATGATGGAAGGTTGCGGGCTGCCGTGGGTGGCGAGCCTGTTCGGCGACCCGATCCTCGAGTCCCCGCTGGCACGCCATGCGCTCGAACGAGGGGGACACATCCGAGTCGGCATCGAGGATGCTGCGATCGACACCGGCATGGGCAACATCGAGATGGTCGAGGCCGCCGTCGCCTTGGCCAACGAAGTCGGTCGCCCGGTCGTCACCGGCCGCGACGCGCTCGGGGTCTTGCGCAACACGGCCGCAGCCTGAGCGCGCTCGTCTCGCTACGGTGTGCCTGGCGCGTAGCGACACGCGTGGGGAGGCGTCATGAAGGACCTTGCCGGAAAGATCGCGGTTGTCACCGGCGCCGCCAACGGCATCGGACGGGCCGTGGCGCACGAACTGGCGGGAGCCGGCATGCACGTGGTGCTGGCTGACATCGACGCTGAGAAGGTCGATGCTGCGGCGGCCGCGGTACGCCAGCTCGGTGTGCAATCGATCGGCGTCGCGGTCGACGTGCGCAGCCGCGAGGACATGGTTCACCTCGCCGATGCCGCAGCGGCGATCGGGCCGGTCAGCGTGCTCCACAACAACGCCGGCGTCGGGCTCATCGAACCGATCGTCACCACGACCGCCGAGGACTGGCGGTGGGTGATGGACGTGAACTACTTCGGCATCATCAACGCTTTGGAGGTCTTTCTCCCCCGCATGCTGGCGTTGCCCGGCGAGAAGCACATCGTGAACACCGGGTCGATGTCTGGGCTGCACACGGCTCCGACCCTTGCCGGGTACAACGCATCGAAGTACGCGGTGGTCGGACTCTCCGAGGCGATGCACGCCGAACTCGGGCCGCAAGGTATTGGCGTGTCTTTGGTCTGTCCCGGGCTCGTGGGCACGGGCATCCAAGGGCGCTCGCGTCGCCTGCGCAGTGCCCAGAGCAGCCCGGTCATCGAGGTGGCCAGTTCGCATCAGCACGGGACGTGGGACGCGCTGCGGATCGTGTCGCCCGAGTCAGTGGCCCGCGCCGTGTTGCGAGGCATCCGCGACAACGAGCTGTACGTGATGACCGACCCGGAGGACCGGGTGGTCGTCGAAGGTCGGTTCCAGCGCATTCTCGACTCGTTCAGCCGAGCAGTCTTCGACTGACCAGCATTCCACTGACCACCTTTCGACTGAACACCTAAGGTCGCGCCATGCAGTTCGAAGACATGGATGTGGCGTCGGTCGACTACGTGCTGTCCACCACTCGTTCGGTTCGCTATCGCCTCGACCTCGATCGTCCCGTGCCCCGTGAGGTCATTGTGGAGTGCCTCGACCTCTCGCAGCAGGCACCGACCGGGGGTAACAGCCAGAACTGGCGTTGGATCGTGGTCACCGACGCGGCGGTCCGCGCCGAGGTCGCAGCCATCTATCGACGGTGCGAGAACGGACTGTTCGAACGGCAGGTGCAGCGCTACACCGAGTCCGGGCAACCGGACATGGCCCGGGTGTACGACGCCGCTGGCCATTTGCGCGACGTCATCGACCGGGTGCCGGTCCACGTGTTCGCCTGTGCGCGCGCTCCCAAGGACATCTCCGCCAACGTCATCGCCGGGTCGGTGTACGGATCGATATACCCGGCGGCGTGGAGCTTCATGCTCGCGCTGCGCAGCCGCGGACTCGGCTCGGTGCTCACCACGCTGCACCTCATGGCCGAGGATGAGATGGCCGAACTGCTCGGCATCCCCGAGGGCTACCGGCAGGTTGGCCTCATCCCGGTTGCCTACACCAAGGGCCTGGAGTTCTCGCGGGCCAAGCGGCCGCCGGTTGACTCCATCGTGTCATGGGACCATTGGTCCGAGAGCTGATCGCCGCGACCGGAGAGCTGGGATCGAACCGACCGTCAACTCGCGTTGCGTGACCATTTCGGTTGAGGCGCCTCGCGGTGCTTTGTGATCCACGAACCCGACGGGCCATTGAGCATCCGGGCCCGATGCAACCGCCGATGGAACAACTCGATGAGCTGTGCATCGTGGCGGCCGTTGTCGCTCATCACGAACCGTTCCAGCTCGACCTCGCCGTCCTCCCAGGTGCTCGCCGTGAGCCCGAGCAGGCGGCGCGCGTCGTCCAGATCGCACAGCACGACCTCGGCGCCGATCTCCTCGATGCGCTCGAGATGACGAGCCAGCCGCACGGCCATCCGCAGTTGATAGCGGCCGAAACCTCCCTCGGGGGTCGATGCTTCGAGGCTGTGCGCCAGGTGGTGATGCGCGGCCTCGAACGGTGAACGCCGGGCCTCGGGCTCCTCGACGTCGGCCAGCGGCACGCCCTCCATGTCGGCGATGCCCTCCAGCGCGATGAGGTTCGACTCCAGTACCCACGAGCGGTTCAGCATGTAATCCGAACCGAGCACCGGTTCGGCGAGGGTGTGATGGAACTCGAGTGGGTTGGACAGATGCCACAGGATCGAGTGGTACTGAACGGTCCGCATGTCAACCGTCATTGCCCGTCGCTGCTCGTAGCGGCGCATGAGGTGCTCCATGTCACCGAAGTGCAGGAACGGATTGCGGGTCCACATGCCACCGAGGTCCATCAGCGGATCACCGATGTGTCCGAACTCGAGGTCGATGATGGCGGTGACCTTGCCGTCGCGGTGCAACAGCTGCCCGGCGTCCCATACCACGGGCGCCTCGCGACCATCGGTCGACGGTCGGTTGCGAGCGCACCATCCCAGAGCGAACTCGAGGAAGGGGTCCGGGCGCGATTTGAGCGATCGATAGGCGCGCTGCTCGAAGTGGTGAAGCCCCACGGTGGCAGAGCCGCTCGGATCGGTTGCGCGTACGATGCCCGCCCGCCCGAATGGTTCGACGTCGAGTTCGTGCATCCGCGCCAGGATGTCGACGTAGTCCTCCATCACCGAGCGCCGTTCGTCGTCAGGCACACCTTCGAAATCGAAGCGTCCGGGCACGCGCTCCATCACGTACGCCTTCGGCTCGTCGCACCAGCCGTGTACCGCGGCGACAGGAATGCCGGCATCGTGCAACAGCGTTTGATAGCGATACTCGTGCTCGAGCGGGAAGGCAGAGGGCGAGTCGGTGCGATCGCCTCGCACGTACAGCTCGAGTCGGTGGCCGTTGCGCTGTTCGAGGTCGACGAACCACGCCGGGCGCCAGCGGGCCTGTCGCTCGATGTGCGTCACCGTTCCCCCGAGGTCGCGCTCGATCCAGCGGGTGACCTGTCCCTCGAGCGAGCCGTCGATCAACGAACTCTCCGACATGTCAGGAGGTGCCGAAGTCGAAGGTCTGCCCCACCAGCTCCTCGCTGATCGACCACAGACGCTTGGCGTCGTCCGCCCCCGAAGCATGGGGGGCAAGGTTCGGGCTGAGGGCACAGTCCTCGAAGTACTTGCCAGCATCGGCGATGACGTCAGGCGAAGTGGCAACCAACACGGTCGTGGCTGCGCCCTGCTGGGTGCTCTTCATGAATATGCCGCCAGCTTTGATCTGCGCGTCTTTCCACGCGTTCTGCTCATCATCGAGATGGCGGCCGAGGTCGGTATCGATGACCCCGGGATGCACGGCGAAGGCGTGGGTACCGGACTGCTCGAGTCGGCGTTCCAACTCGAGTGTGAACAAGATGTTGGCGGTCTTCGACTGGGCGTAGGCGAGCCACGGTTCGTAATCACTTGTGCGGTAGTTCGGATCGTCCCAGTTGACGCCACCGCGGCGATGAGCCGACGACGAGAGGTTCACGATCCGGCTCCCCGGCGCAGCCAGCACATTGGGCAGCAGCAAGTTGGTGAGCAGGAAGTGACCCAGGTGGTTGGTCCCGAGCTGCAACTCGAAGCCATCGGCCGTGCGCGACAGCGGTGCCGCCATCACGCCGGCGTTGTTGATGAGCAGATCGACCTGCGGATGCGCCTCGGCGACAGAGGTCGCAAAGCGGCGGACACTCGCCAGCGATGCGAGGTCGAGATCGCCGAGCTCGATCCTCTCGGGCGGGAGCGATGCGCGCAGATGCGCGGCGGCTGCCGCGCACTTGCCGGCATCGCGGTTGGCGAGCACGACGGTCGCACCGGCGCGGGCCAACGTGCGCGCCGTCTCGAGGCCGATACCTCCCGACGATCCGGTGATGATGGCCACCTTTCCGGTGAGGTCCACCGTCCCGATCGCTTCGTCAGCGGTCGTCGTCACTCCGAGCGTCGTCATGTGTCCCCCTGGACGTCGTCACCTTGGCGCGGCACGCACAGCGCGTCTCAACCTTGCCACGCGAGTTGGTACGCGACGCCACTTGCGAGTGAAATGGCGCTGGGGACGCAACCGTGCGCCGATCAGGAGGCTGCAATGGGGAACGAGGCATACGGCGATATCCGGACGTTGACGCCGGAGGAGCACTGGAAGCACTTCGAGAAGTCGTGGCAGGCACTCATCAGCTACACCTACCTCGGAAAAGGCACGCCCTTCCTCGACGTGGGCGTCACCGACGAGTCGATGCCGTTGCGTCACGATATGCGCAACTCCACGGGCGGCATCATGGCCGCACCGCTGTGCATCTTGTGCCCGGAGCCCTATTGGCGCGACGACGAATGCGTCCCGGCCCCGGTCACGATGACCTACGAGGTCCTCGATCCAGGACATGACGTGAAGAAGCTGCTCGTACAGCGTGACGTGATCTCCTTCGGACGCCAGATGGGGTTCAGCCGCTCCCGAATCGTCGACTACGACAACCACGATCGAGTCATTGCCATCTCTACCGGCAGCGGCGTCAGTCTCGGTGATGTCCCGCCTGGCTTCTACGAGGTGGACAACCCGGTCAATGACGTGGCCGACTCGCCCAATCTGCCGCCGCTGCGCGACGTGTTCGGTGTGCTCAAGAGCCCCGAGGGCAAGCTGTTCATCGAGAAGGTGACCCCCGAGCTGGCCTCGCCGCACTCGGCTCTGCACCAAGGCGCCATCAACGTAGCCCTCGAGACGGCGATGACCGACGAGCTCGAGAAGGTCACCGGCACGCTGGACTGGCAACTCGACAGCTACACGGTGCTCATGACCAAACCGGGCTACATCGGCCCGTTCGTTGCCACCGCCACCATCGTGAACCCCGGCAACGATCGGCTCGGCGTCGAAGCGACCTTGGTCGACGAAGGGAACAAGAGCCGCATCATCGGCACCGCATCGGCGATGTACCACCGGGTCGCCCGCTGAGCGAGCGCACCGCGACGAGCGGCTCCGACAGCTCGAAAGGGCAATTTCCTCACCCGATATGATCCGGCGGTCCAGGTCATGAAGGGAACATCCATTGCTCGCGCTCGAAGGTCTGAGGGTCATCGATCTGTCGCCGACACCCGTCGGTGCGCAGGTGAGCCAGCTGTTCGCTGACTTCGGCGCCGAGGTCATCTGGGTCGAGCCGCCACACGGCAGCGCGCTGCGCCAGCAGACCTCGTTCCCCTTCCTGGCTCGGGGCAAGCAGAGCGTCGTCATCGACCTCAGCACTGCCGCGGGGCAAGATCAGTTGCGCGCCCTCGCCGCCACCGCCGATGTGCTGGTGGAAACCTTCCGTCCCGGCGTCATGGAGGAATGGGGCATCGGCTACGACTCCCTCGCTGCTCACAACCCCCGATTGGTGTACGCCTCCATCACCGGCTTCGGCACCAAGGGCCCGTACGCCAATGTGAAGGGCTACGAGGGCATCGTGCAAGCCAAGCTCGGTGTGTTCCACGCCTTCCGGCGCATGAAGCCCGACAAGACCCCGCCGTTCGTGGCCGTGCCGTGGGCGTCGTTCAGCGCATCGCAGACCGCGCTACAGGGAATCCTCGCGGCGCTGTACGAGCGGGAGCACAGCGGCGCGGGCCAGAAGGTGGAGGCCAGCTTGTTGCAGGGCTTCATGGCCCTCGACACGTGGGAATGGACGCTTCGCGTCATCACGACGAAGTGGCCCGAGGGGTTCAAGTCGTCCGAAACCTTCGATGCCGACGGATTTCCGCTCAGCCCGCTCACCTACATGCTCCTCATCGGGCTCACCAAGGATGGGCATTGGTTGCAGTTCGCGCAGGTCGCGCCGCGGTTGTTCCTCGCCGAGATGAAGGCCATGGGCCTGGCATGGATGCTCACCGACCCGGAGTGGAAGGGCATCCCTGCGTTCGAGGACGCCGACCGCCGCCGTCGCATGTGGGAACTCATGCTCGAAGCCACCCGCTCCAAGACGTTGGCCGAATGGGAGGCCATCTTCGACGCCGACCCCGACGTGTTCGCCGAGCAGTTCCGTCGCGGCCCGGCCGTGCTCGAACACCCCCAGATGATCCACGATCATCAGGTCGCCGATCTCGTCGACGCCGAGCGGGGACCGGTGCATCAGCCCGGACCAATGGTCCAGATGGACCTCTCCCCCGGTGATGTCACCCGATCAGCGCCACGGCTCGGGGAGCACGATCCGTCGGTGCTCGCCTCCCGCGCTCCGGCCACGTCAACTCCAGTTGTCACCGATGCCCCACGTCGCCTGCCGCTGGAGGGTGTGACCATCATCGAACTGGCCGTCATGTTCGCCGCCCCGTACGGGTCGACCTTGCTCACCGATCTCGGTGCCCGTGTCATCAAGGTCGAACCCCTCGACGGTGACCCCATCCGTACCATCATCCCCTTCCCCGAGTCGGGTGGGGCCAAGGTGATGCAGGGCAAGGATTCCATCTGCGTCGATCTCGCCAAGCCAGAAGGGCTCGCCATCGTGCAGGAGCTGGCGAAGACCGCCGACATCGTCTTCCAGGGCTATCGCGCCGGCGCCGCCGCACGGGCGGGGGTCGACGCGCAGTCACTGCGCACGTTCAACCCCGACCTCATTTATCTGAACGCTCCGGGTTACGGAACCGGCGGACCGCACGGGCATCGGCCGGCCTACGCGCCCAGCATCGGGGCTGCCGGTGGCATCGCTCGGGCCAACGTGGGTGGCTTGGTCGACGAGCGGGACGATCTCACCATGGAGCAGATCCAAGACGGTGCCCGCCGCCTCTCGGGCGGTGGCACCATCACCAACGCGCAAGCCGATGGCATCGCCGCTCTCGGTGTCGGTACCGCGTTGGTGCTCGGCCTGCTGGCCCGCCAGCGCGGAGCCGGCGCGCAAGAGATGTTGACAACCATGCTGTCCACGGCCGCTCATGCACTCCACCCGGAAACGATCGACTATCCCGGCTGTCCGCCGCATCCGGAGGCCGATCTGGCCCTGCGTGGGTTCAATGCCCTCTATCGCATCTACGACGCCGCCGACGGCTGGGTGTTCCTGGCCGCGTCCAGCGACGGTGAATGGCGCGATCTCGTCGCCGCGCTGGCCCCATACGGCGACCTCGGCGGTGACATCCGCTTTGCCGACGCGTCGTCCCGCAATGACAATGCCGACGTCTTGGTCGAGGCGCTCTCGGCCATCTTCGTCACCCGCACCAAGGCAGATTGGGAACGCGATCTGCTGGCCGCCGACGTAGCTTGCGTCGAGGTGACCACGGTCTCGATCGAGGAGATGATGTGGAGCGACGAGTTCGGTCGAGCCGGCGACTATCTCGTCGACGTCGTCCACCCGGTGTTCGAGGACCATCCTCGACTTGCACCGCTGGTCCGGTTCTCGCGGTCGGCCACCCAGGCGCTGCCCGGTGTGCTGGCCGGCAGCGCCACCGACACGTTGCTCACCGAGATCGGCTACAGCGCCGAGAAGATCGCAGCGCTGCGCGCTGCCGACGTCGTGCGCTGAGATCGTGTGCGCTGACATCGCCGGAGCTGACATCGCCGGAAGGCTGCGGTCGCCGAAAGCTCAGCGGGTTGTGATCGCTGAGCGATCACAACCCTCGCAACTTCGCGGGGGAAGTGGGGCGGGGCGGGGCCGGTCAGTTCGAGTGGGTGTCGCGACCGGAACGTAGAACGATGCCCGGGCGGGCTGCGGTGAACTCGTTGTCGCGCACGATCTCGACGCCGTTGCACACCACGCTGTCGATGCCCATGGCGTCGGCGTAGAGGCGGCTCGCCCCCGCCGGGAGGTCGGCCTTCATCACGTCGGGACCTGCCCCGACACGCTCCTCGTCGATCACCAGGACGTCGGCATAGGCGCCCTCGACAATGCGGCCGCGATCGACCACACCATAGAGATCGGCCGGTACCGCGGTGAGCAGATGCACCGCTTCCTCCATGGAGATGAGCTTGCGCTTCACCACGGCCTCACCGAGCATCTTCGTCGTGTAGTGCGACGAGATGAACATGTCGAGATGGGCACCGGCATCGGATGCACCGATGACGGCCCGCTCGTCGCGCCACACCTCGAGGCGGGCTTCCCAATCCTCGTCCCCCTCCTCGATGGGCGGCGTGCCGAACGAGGTGAGGAGTCCATCAGCCAGGTTGATGTCGCACAGTGCGTCCCAAGCGCTCTGGCCACGCTCGGCGGCGATCTCACCGATCTTGCGCCCCTCGTACTGCTTGTTCTCGGGGGCGACCGTGTCGAAGATCATCAGTTCGGCCCAGTTGGTCAGGTGCCGGACGGAGTGCCGTCCCGCCGCCAGCTCGCCGAGGCGGGCGCGCTCGACCGGGTCACTGAAGATCGCGATCTTGTCCTCACGAGGCAGCAGCATGACCTCTTCCCAACCGGGAATGGCGTCGAGGATGAAGCCACTCCCGATGCACAGTCGGATGTGCAACCGGAACGGAACGGTCAGGGCCCGCACCGTCGCACCCCGAGCCGTCGCCACGTCGCTGACCTCCAACTTGGCCTTGCAGTCGGGCAAGGTCTTGGCAATGACCGTGAGCACGTTCCAATTGAGCGGGGCCTTGGCAACGACGGACATCTCGGCCATCAGCTCGCCCACCCACGGCTCGAACTGCCCGATGCACGGGATGAACTCGAGGCTCACCCCATCGAAGTCGGCCAGGACTGCGCACAACGCCAGCAACTCCTCACGGTCGGAGTAGCGGCTGGGGACCATGTTGCGATCGGCGTCGTTGTGGGTGGTGGACCACGACGACGAGAAGCCGATGGCACCAGCCGTCAGCCCAGCACGGAGCAAATCGCACATAGCGGCGATCTCCTCGGCAGTGGCGGTGCGCTTGGTGGCATCGGCGCCCATCACCACGCGGCGCAACGTGCTGTGCCCGACCTTGAACGCCGCGTTGATCGCCAACGTGCCGTCGAGCGCGTCGAGGTACTCCGCCGTGGTCTTCCAGTTCCACGGCACGCCCACTTCGAGGGTCTCCAGCGGCATGCCTTCCACGCGGGCCAACATCCGCATGAGGTACTGGCCATCGGAGGGATCATCGCTCAGCGGTGAGATGGAGAACCCGCAATTGCCGGCGATCACGGTGGTGATGCCATGCAGGGGCGAGGGGGACAACGTCGTGTCCCAGAACGCCTGAGCATCGATGTGCGTGTGGACGTCGACGAAACCCGGGGTGACCACCCGACCGGTGGCATCGATGATCGAGGTCGCCTCGGCCGATGAGAGATCGCCGATGGCCGCGATGCGCTGGCCGTTGATGCCCAGGTCGGTGCGACGGCGGGGAGCCCCCGTTCCGTCGATGACATCTCCCCCACGGATGATCAGATCGAACATTGGCGTGTTCCTTCCTCGGTGCCTGTCATATCGACGGCGCATGTGTGAGACCCCGGCGCGACAGCGACCAGGCAACGTTACGGTCAGTTCGTGCGTCGGTGGGCAGACCGAGCACCCGCTCGGCCAAGATGTTGCGCTGGATTTCGTCGGTGCCACCCCTGATGGACATCGACGGGGATGTGAGCACATCGATGCTGCCCGACCAGTCGGACAACATCGCGTCGGCCCCTGCTGCGGCAGCCATGATCGACACCCGCTCCTTGAACGAACGCGATCCGTTGAGCTTCTGACCCGACCCCTCCGGGCCGGGGCGACGACCGGCGGCCTGATTGGCCGCGGCCCGCAGTTGTGTCAGTCGGATGGCCTCGTCGAGACACAACAGCGCCATGGCGCGATCACGCAACGACGGATCAGTCAATGCACCTTGCGCGCTCAGTCGGGTGAGCCACATGGGCAGCGCCGAGCCCGACGCCGTTGGCGCGCTGCGATCGGCGCCAGCCCGTTCGTGAGCCAACAGCGACACCGTCACCTTCCAGCCGCCGTTGACCTCACCGATGCGATCGGTGTCGGGGACGACGGCGCCGGACAGGAACACCTCGCTGAAGTGGGAGTCGCCGTTCATCTGCACCAGCGGCCGAACCTCGACACCGGGGGCGTCCATACGAACGGAGAACATCGTGACGCCATCGTGCTTGGGGACCGAGGGATCGGTGCGGGCGAGGCAGATGCCCCAGTCGGAGTAGTCACCCCGGCTGGTCCACACCTTCTGGCCATCGAGACGCCAGACGTCTCCGTCGCGGACCGCCATGGTCGAGACGTTGGCCAGATCGGACCCGGCGTCGGGCTCCGAGAACAGCTGACACCAGATGTCCTCGCCCGATGCCATACGGCGGAGCCATCGATCGTTCTGCTCGGCGGTGCCGTGCTCGAGCAACGTGGGCCCAGCCATCTTCATCCCCACCCGGAACGGATACAGGTCGGGTAGGGCGTAGTCGGCGTGGACACGCGAGATCATGGCGACCTCGGTGCGTCCCGCATCGCGTCCGCCGTACCGGCTCGGCCAAGTGGGAACGGCCAAGCCCTCGTCAACCGTTGTTGACAGATAGCGACGACCGGCCTCGATGTCGTAGCCGCCAGCGCCCAAGGTGGTGATCTTCTCCGTCCCGTCTCGACGCGGCACACAGCGCGCCAATACGGCCCGCACCTGCTCTTCATCGATGGCCAGGGTCGGTGCGCTCATCAGCTGAACGTCTCTCCCACCATCTTCTCGCTGAGCGCCCACAGGCGCCTGGCGGCTTCGGGATCGATTGCATACGGCTGCGCGGCGTCGCTGACCTGACAGTCGTCGAGATACAGACCGCCCTTGTCATCGAACTGGGGCGACAGTGCGGCAACCAACGTGGTCGACGCACCCTGTTGCGGGGTCTTGGTGACCAGTCCGCTCTTGGCCAGGCGTCCGTCGAGCCACTTCTTGTCGTCCTCGCTCAGGTAGCGGAACAGGTCGGTGCCCACCACACCGGGATGGACACACAACACGTGAACACCCTTGTCGCCCAGACGTCGCTCCAGCTCGATGGTGAACAAGATGTTGGCCGTTTTGGACTGCCCGTAGGACTGCCACGGGATGTACTCGGATGTCTCGTAGTTGGGATCGTCCCAACGCACATCGGAGATGCCGTGGCCGTTCGAGGTGAGGTTCACGATGCGCGACGGTGCCGCGGCGACGACGGCCCGCAACAGCAGGTTGGTGAACAGGAAGTGGGCCAAGTGGTTGGTGCCGAACTGCAGCTCGAAACCATCCACAGTGCGCTCGAACGGCGTGGCCATGACCCCAGCGTTGTTGATGAGCAGATCGATCTTGGGATGACGAGCCAGCACCTCGGCCGCCGCGGCACGCACGCTCGCCAAGGACGTGAGATCGAGCTCCACCGATTCGACCTTCGCCCCGGGCACGCTCGACACCACATCGGCCAACGCGGCAGCAGACTTCTCGGGATTGCGGTTCGCCATCACGACGGTGGCGCCGGCGCGAGCCAGTGAACGAGAGGCCTCGAGGCCGATGCCGCTCGATGCTCCGGTGATAACCACCACCTTGCCGGTGAGATCGTGCCCCGCTACCACCTCGTCGGCAGTGGTCGTGTATCCGAACGTCATGTCATCTCCCCGTGGATGTATCTCGTGGTTTGCGGTTCACTTCTTGGGACGGAAGGCAGAGATGGCCTTCGACTCCAGGAACGAGGCCAGCCCCTCTGGGCCGTACTCGCGACCGATCCCCGATTGCTTGTAGCCGCCGAACGGTGCATCGGTGGCGAGTGCGGCGCCGTTGACGCGCACCTGACCGGTGCGCATCTGGCGGGCGATGTCCACGCCCCGATCGATGTCGGTGGTCCACACCGAGCCGGACAGGCCGTAGGTGGAATCGTTGGCGATGGCGATGGCATCCTCGACGTCGTCGTACGCGATCACCGAGACGACCGGGCCGAAGATCTCCTCACGAGCCACGCGCATGTCGTTGGTGACGTTCGCCAGCAGCGTCGGCTCCACGAAGTAGCCCTTGGGCATGTTGCTCGCCCGATGACCTCCGGTGACGGCGGTCGCCCCTTCACTTCGCGCGACGTCGAAGTAGCCGGTGACACGCTCCAGCTGAGCGGTGGACACCAGCGGCCCCAGGCGGGTCGTCTTGTCGAACGGATCGCCGGGCGTCCAGGTGGCGATGGAAGCAGCCATGGCGTCGACGAACTCGTCGTGGCGCTGGCGCGACACCAACACTCGCGTCTGTGCGGTGCAGGCCTGTCCGGTGTTGCCCATACCGAGGGGCACCAGACGCTTGAGCGTGTCGGGCAGGTCGGCGTCATCGAGCACGATGGCCGCCGACTTGCCACCCAACTCCAAACTCACCCGTGTGAGGTTGGCGGCTGCCGCGGCCATGATCTTCTTGCCGGCAACGGTCGACCCGGTGAAGGCGATCTTGTCGACACCCGGGTGGCTCACGAGGTACTCGCCCACCTCTCGGCCGGCGGGGACGATCGACACGACGCCGGGCGGCAGACCGACCTCGGCCAACACGTCGGCGAGGAGGAACGCCGACAGCGGGGTGTTGGGAGCGGGCTTCACCACCGCAGTGCATCCGGCTACCAACGCCGGCGCCAGCTTGTTGATGATGCTGCGCAGCGGAGCGTTCCACGGCACGACGATGGCGATGACACCGATTGCTTCGTGCACCACCGTGGTTGGCTTGCCGACGTTGCGCTGCTCCTCGAACGCATACGTCGAGGCGAGATCGACGTAGTAGTCCATGGTGGCGATGGGCTGCTGCACCTGGTCGGCCAGCGCCGAAGCTATGGGCGCACCCATCTCGGTGGTGATGAGCTGTGCCATCTCGTCGGAGCGATCACCGATGAGCTTGCTCACATGCGCCAGTACTGCGGCGCGCTCTTGCGGCGTGCGCCGCGACCAGTCGCCGGCGTCGAAGGCGCGTCGCGCCGCGGCAACTGCTGCGTCCATGTCGGCGATGGTTCCCTCGGGAACCCCACCGACGATCTCCTCGGTGCTGGGGCAGATCACTTCGAACGTCGAGCCACCGGCCGGGGCAACCCACTCGCCGCCGATGAACAGCTTGTCTCTGTCGTGCATGTCTCGTCCTTGCTGGTGCTCGTACTCGAGGTCGGGGAGAAAGCGCAGTTGACGCGGCTCAGCGAGGCGGTCGCCAGAACATGCCGGCGGCCACCATCGGGTGATGCTGCTGGGTGAGCACGCCACCGGTCAGTCCGGCGTCCACGAAAAGGCTGGTCCCGGTGGTGTAGCTGGCGAACTTGGAGTTCAGGAACACCATCGGCCATGCCTGCTCATCGGGGCGAGCCATGCGGCCCATGAGCTTGGGCCAGTTCTCCAGCATCTCGGCACCGAAGTCCTTCGACTTCACCGCCTTGGTGAATTCCTTGCTGGCCGCGGTGTAGGTGCTCCCGGGATTGATGCAGTTCATCCGCAGCCCCATGGCATTGAACCCCACCGACGCTCGATAGGCGGTGTACACGTTCACCGCTTCCTTCGATACGTCGTAGGCGTAACCGAGCTCGGGCAGATGCTTCTCGAGCCAGTCGGTGCCGGCCTCATAGTCATCGATGGCCATGAGTTCGAGCATCTTCTCGGCGTGCAGCGGCCACGACACCGCAGCAGTGGAGCCGATATTGCAGATGGCGCCGCCCGCGTTCATGTTCGGAGCGATCAGCTCGGTGAAGTGACGAGTACCGGAGAAGTTCACCGCGATGATCTTGCGCGGGTCGGCCGTGCCGGGGATGCCCGCGCAGTTGAACAGAGCATCAATACCACCACCGAGTTCGGTCGCGGCAGACTCGATGGACGCTCGGTCGCTGAGGTCCATGGTCACCTTGCCCACAACACCGTCGTACCCGATGGGTTGTACGTCCACGCCGGTGACTTCGGCGCCGAGGGCCACCAAGATCTTGGCCGCGGCGAGGCCCATGCCCGATGCGGCACCGGTGACGACGACGCGCTTGTCGTTGTATCCCCACATGTCATCGGGTGTGGGGAGAACGGGATCGGGGTTCTTGTGATCGATGGTCACGGATGCTCCGGGGGATCAGACATGAACTCGGGAGAGTTCACGCCAACAGATGTGGGAATCGTCGTCATGTCGGATGGGGTCAGTCACCGGCGATGCCGCGGATGTAGGCCTCGATGGTGCCGCCGCAGGTCAGCTTGTCATCGCCGCCGGCGGAGAGTTCGCTGTAGCGGACGATGGGATCTTCGATGGTCGGGCCCACTCGACCGCACTCGCACCGGTTGTAGTTGGCCGTCACCTTGTCCCCGGTGACGATGCCGCCCCAACGACCGTGCCAGATCGGATCGTAGGCGCCCACTCGACCGGTCACCCGACCGTCGGCACCGATGGGCAACAGCTGCTCCCCGGACTCGTCGAGGATGAACAACATCAGGGCCTTGGGCCAGTGGTATCGGCCGGCCTCGCACCGGGGAGCGATCACCGACTGTTCTGACATCGAGTACAAGCGAGGACGGATGACGTTGCCGAGGAAGCTCGACATCTGCTCCTCGTAGTCGTTGGGAACCGCGAGTCCCTTGAGGCCGCCGGCGATGGAGACCGCGGTCTCCGGGTGGAACGAGCCGTCGGGGATCCCTTTGGCCCGCGCTGCTTCCATGAGCCGCCACGCCATGGCCCACGGTCCCAACAAGATCTGCGGACGATCCCGATAGCTCAGGACACGATCCACGAGATCGTCGATGTCGGCCAGCACCTGCTTACCGCGCTGGGCCATCTCCGCTTCGAACGCCGCCACCTCGCTCGGAGTGGCGGTGCCGTCGGCCATCTTGCGTCGCATCTGCACCTGCTTGAGCGTGTCGGCCACCCGCACCGGCTCCTCCGTCAGGCTGTGCATCCACTCCGGCCGCGAGAACACGTCGCCGTAGGCCTTACGGGCGAACGCGTAGCGCATGCGCACCTTGCCCGGCGCCATGAGCGTGACTGGACGATCGTTGAGCTGCGGCACGACGGCTGGGTAGCCGAACAGCTTCGGCGACACGATGGCGTTGTAGGCCACGTCCTCGTCATCGAGCACGAGGAAGGAGTTCTTGCCACTGGTGCCGCTGGAGACCACGACGTGTTGGCCGCCCAGGTCGAGCCGGTCGAGCCAGTCGTCGACATCGACGCATCCGTCCATGTCGATGGCGGTGACGTCGCCGGTGACGACGGTGTTGAGCCACGTCGACATGTTCTTCCACCGGCCCTGGGTGATGAACGACTCCGGATAGCTCTTGTACACCGAGTGAGCGAACAACAGCGGCACCAGATCCTCGGGCGACTTCAACCGATCGATCCCCAGGTCGGATGCCCGCAGGTCGAGGGCACGCACCAACGGACGTTGCTCGGCCAGTCGCTCGTTCGCTGCGGCCAGACGCAGATCATCGAGATCGCTGCGGCCATCGTCGGCGTATGGATCGCCGGTCACCATGATCGTCTTGAGCTCCTCGACAGCGCTCATGTGATGGTCTCCTCGGATCTCTCGCCGGCCCCACCCGGCATTGCGAAGGGAACGCCCACTGGGACGAGTGTCATTCGCTCTTGCTCGTTGCGTCGGACACCGCATGCAAGCAGAAGCCGATGAGGTGGTCGAGATCGGCTTTCGTCGGCTGCTCACGCCGCCACAGGAACAGTTCCATCAGTGCCATCGTGGATTGACAGATCATGCGCGCGTCGCGTTCGGGATCGGCGCTCCCGAGTTCGGCCACCAACGCAAGGATCGGCCGGGTGATCGACTCCCGCGCCGCGATGCGGCCACTGGTGTCATCGCTCACGCGTGCGGCGTTCCACATGGTTGCGCGGACGAGATCGGCGACATCGGGCTTGGACGCTTGGTTCAGGACTCCGGCGATCCAGCGACCGATCTTCTCCTCCGCGGTGTCGACGGCATCCATCTGGCGGAGCAACCGGGTGAGGAGACGATCGGTACCCATCTCCACGATCGCCGTCACCAGATCGTCCTTGCTCTTGAAGTGGCGATAGAAGACGTCGTTGGACAACCCGGCCTCAGCCACGATGTCGGCCACCCGCGGACTCGATTTGGTGCCTTGGCGAGAGATGACGGCGAGCCCGGCCTCGAGCAGGCGTCGCACCTCGCTCGCATATTCGGCTTCGCGTTCGGCCACGGCACGTCGAGCGATGCGATCAGCGACGTGCGGCGATTCCTCAGCGGGCCGATCGCCATCGGCTGTCAGGCCGTCGACTGGACCCCGAACCGCGCTCGTCATGTTCAGAACAGTATTCTGCCTGGTGTGGTGATACAAAGCACCGGCCGGTTTGTGAGAGCGGGGGATGACCATGAGTGATGCGGCGTCGACACGGGTTGCGGTACCCCATGTCATCAAAGGCGTGGTGCAGACCGGCGCCGAGCTCGAGTACCCCGGCGCCGACGGGGACATGTTCGCCACACCGGCCATCAACCTCGATGAGTTGGTATGGCCACGCACCGAGCCACTCCCCGCTGCCGAGGTGCCCGTCGCCGAGATCATCGATCTCCTCGCCGCAGTGGGTGACTACCTGCGTAACGATCCCGATGGCCTGTTGGCCGAAGCGCTCACCGCGCTCATCCGTACCAGTCCGTACGAGAAGCGGATCCTCGAGAACTCCTACGGCGATCTGTGGCGCATGCTCTCGGGCGATCGGCTCTGGACGCAGCTCAACAGCGAGCTCGGTGGCGCCGACGTCGTCGACAGCTGGCGACGCATCCAGTTGGTGGACGGCAAGTTCGGATCGGTGAAGGCCTGCCCGACCCGCATGGTGCACGTGCTGGCCGGCAACGCACCCGGTGTCGCTCTCATGACCGTGGCGCGCGGCGCCATGATGAAGGGCGTCCATCTGCTCAAGATGCCGTCGAACGATCTCCTCAGCTCCACCGCAGTGTTGCGGGCGCTGGCCGCGGTGGCACCCGATCACCCGACCACGAAGTCGTTCTCCGCCATCTACTGGCGCGGCGGCGAC
This sequence comes from Acidimicrobiia bacterium, assembly GCA_050246915.1. Classification (GTDB taxonomy): domain Bacteria; phylum Actinomycetota; class Acidimicrobiia; order Acidimicrobiales; family Ilumatobacteraceae; genus JBFWVD01. The sequence continues at coordinate 48,317 of JBFWVD010000011.1, forward strand.
GCGTCCATCGAGAGCGTGCTGTTCCGGCCCCAGTTCTTCGACAAGCTGGTGGCCTGGGGTGGCGACTCGGCCATCCGCAATGCGGCCAAGTACCTCGGGCCGGGATTCGAGCTCATCTCGTTCGATCCGAAGAACTCCATCTCGATGATCGGCCGCGAGGTGTTCGAGTCACCCGAGACGCTCGCCGAGGTCGCCGATCTCGCCGCCGCCGACAGCGTGGCGTACAACCAAGAAGCCTGCACGTCGAGCCGCTTCCACTACGTGGAGGGAACGCACGCCCAGATCGATGACTATTGCGCGGTGTTGGTCGACGCGCTCGGCAAAGAGCGACGCAGCACGTCGGCCAAGGTGTGTCCCATGTCGTCCGACATCCGTGAAGAGGTCGCCGCGCTGCGCACCCTCGATCCGATGTATTGCGTGTTCGGTTCTGATGACGGCACCGGCCTCGTCATCCGCTCCGATGAACCCGTCGAGTTCTTCCCCTCGGCCAAGACCGTCAATGTGGTCGTCGTCGATTCATTGCGCGATGCGATGCGGTACATCAACGTGGCGACGCAGACGGTGAGCATCTATCCGCCGCAGCGCAAGACCGAGATGCGCGACGCGTTGGCCCAGGCCGGCGTGCAGCGGGTGGTTCCGGTTGGTGGCTCTCCGGCCATGCCGCCAGGTCTCGCCCACGACGGATTCTTCCCGCTCCAGCGCTTCGTTCGTTGGGTGAACGACGAGGAATGACCGCTGATCACACCCGAGCGGCCGTCACACTCCGCTCGGTGTGGGCAACATGTCATGAGCCACGAGGTCAGCCACGCATTTGTGGATATAGGCCTCGGTGATGTGCGGGACCTCAGGCCCACATGGCGCCGCGGCAACGGCGGCGATGAAGTTCCCGCTGCCGGCATTGCGCCATGACGCCTTGTACTGACGACGCCAGGGGTCGAGCACCAGCACCGAGGAGAACTGCCGCTGCTGCTCGGGCAACGCCTTGAGGCGCAACTCGAATTGCTCGATCCATGTCTGGTGGGACGCCATGCGCTCGATGGGGTAGCCCGCCGAGATGATCCAGTCCACGAGCGAGTCGAGCGACACCCCATCGTCGTGATGGTTGATGGTGTTGTACACGCGATAGCCGTCGTGGATCTGTTCGCCGAGATCGGCGACGGACGCGGCGACGAAGTCGACCGGCAAGCCGTCGTAGTGGGCGCGTGCCCGGGCGCCGTCGGGGCCCGGTTGGTAGAACGACTCGGGTGCCAAGCCGGTGGTGATGAGGCTGAACAACATGCGGATGAACACATCCGGCACGTTGATCTGCCCGCGATAGCTCGAATGCGGCAGCATCATGTCGCCGCGGAAAATGTTCACCGGCAGACCGAAGCGCTCGTGAGCGCGCTGCAGCAGGATCTCGCCGGCCCACTTCGACGCGGCGTAGCCGATGTTGTATGCGTCCGACAGATCGACGCTGGGCTGCAACGGCGACGCTTCGTCGTAGCCCGCACTGCGATCCACCAAGGACATCACGGCAAGCGACGACACGAAGTCGAACCGTTTCTGTCGGCCGGTGATCGCCAGCGCGATGAGATCCGCGGTGCCGGCCACGTTGGGCCCGAACAGGTGCTCGTAGTCGAGGATGTGGTTCACCAGCGCCCCGGGGTGCACGATCCGATCGACCGAATCCGCCAGCCGGGCGTAAGTGGCGTCACCGATGCCCAGGCGGGGTTCGGCCATGTCTCCCACGACGATCTCCAGATGTGGCCGTAGGCGTTCGAAGCGCTCTTCGAGTGCGGCATCGCCGCTGAGGGCATCACGCAGGCGAGCCAGGCCGGCGCTGTCGTTGCTTGCACGCACCAGGCAACTCACCGTGCCGCCCACTGCGCTCATCCGCTCCAGCCATTCGATGGCCAAGAATCGCCCGAGGAAGCCGGTCGAGCCGGTGAGGAACACGTGTCGGGTCTCGGCCGATGGGAGTGCGGTGGCCGCGCTCGCGAGGACGTCGGCGCCGATGAACTTCTCGAGCGTCAGATCCGACGCATTGATCTGCCGCGCTCCGCGACCGTGGACCGATGTGAACGTCGGCGCTGCGGCCGCACCTTCGCTCACGGCGCGGGCTCGTTCGATCTGCGCCGACCACTTCGCAATGGAACCGGTGGGACTCAAGATCGCGCTCACCGGGATCACGACGTCGAAGATGTCGTTCAGCAGCGACGAGAACGCCGCGGCCCCCAGTGAGTCACCGCCCAACTGCGCGAACGCGTAGGGCAAGGACGAGTCGACATCGGTGACACCGAGGGTCACCTCGAGCACCTTGGCCACCTTCTCGGGAACACTCATGTTCGACGACGTGTCGCGCAGCGACATGAGGTCGTCGTTCTGCTTGCGTTCGAGATCGGCGTAGAGCTGCTCGAGCCGCTCGCCGTATCGGCGTTGCAGGTTCGGCCGCATCTTCTTCTCGATCGACGACAGCAGTCCATTGGCGTGGCTGAACGGCTCCATCTCCACGATGAAGTCTCGGGGGATCTCGAACGAACGGAGGTTGGCCTCGGTCCCGACCCGCTTGAGCTCTGATCGCATGAGCGCCTTGATCGCCTCCGGCGACGGATCGACCCCGAGGCGAGCCTCGACGAGCACCATGTTGGGAACGACGATCGCCAGGAGATACGACCGTGCGCCGTTGCCGTACACGTAGATCTGCAGGATCAGCTCGCTGCCGTTCTCGAAGGTCGTCCCGACGGCGCCACAGGTCACGAACTCGCCTTGCGCGAGTTTGAGTACATCGTTGCGCCGATCGATGAACACGAGATGATCGGGTCCGTGCTCTTCCATGATGTCACCGGTGCGGATGTAGCCGTCCTCGGTGAGCAGCTTCTCGGTGGCGGCAGGGTTCTTGAAATACCCGGGCACGCCATCGACGGTCTTCACATGCAGTTCGCCTCGAGGGTACGGCTTGTCGGTGACGAAGTAGCCCAGCTCGGGCACATCGCTGAGCCGGTAGTCGATGACCGGCGGGCGCTGCACCCGGTTGCGGACAGTGACCCCGCCGTTGGCCTCGGTGTTGCCATAGGTCTCCACGAATGCCACGTCGGGATACAGCTCACGGATGAAGTGCTCCACCTCCTTGGTGAGGGGCGCGGAGCTGGTCACGATCGTGACGATGCGATCACCCATGTAATCGGCTCGCATCTCGGCCATCACCTCGGCCCTGACCTGCTCCGGGTCGGTGCCATCGGCAGTGCGGCGAGCCATCTCGGTGAGGAAGTGCCGATGCACCATGTCCAAGATGCGTGGGAACAGCGAGTACTCCGTCGGCCGGGTGATCTGCATGTCTTCGAACAGCGTTGACATGTCGGTGCGGGCGGTGAAGTAGCACGTCCCCCCGCGGGCGAGCGTGGTCTGCACCTGGGCGCGCCCCATCGAATGGTTGAGCGGGGCGAAGCACAGCCGCACCACCGGCACAGGCACCCGGCCGACCATCCCGAACTGGGTGCTGGCGAGACGATCCGGGAACATCGCTCCCTTGGGCGACCCCGTGCTCCCCGAGGAATGGACCAACACTGCGAGTCGATCCTTGGACGATTCCTCCACCGGATAGGGCGTGTACGCGTCGCAATCGCCCTGCGCGATCAGATCGTGGAGCAGCGCCAACTGTGCGGTCGATCCGTTGCTCTCGAGTTCGGCGCGGGCTGCGGCGAGTTGATCACGATCGTCATCGAAGCGTTCGTCGTAGTCGAAGGCAATGATGCTGCGGATGTTCGGGTATCGACCGGCGTACTGCGCGGCCTGCACCAGGTCGCTCATGGTGGCGGCGATGGCCACCGGTGCGGTGTCGACGATGATGCCTTCGAGATCGTGTCCGGCCAGCGTCGTCTGCAAGGGCACCTCAGTGGCACGGGCAAATGCGACGGCGATGCCGACGGTGACGTAGTCGATCCCGGCGAATCCGAGGATGGCCACGAACTCGTCCTTGTCGACCCGATGGATCGGGTGACGCCGCCACAGCTCGGCCAACGCCCGGGCGCGTCGCCGCAACTCGCCATAGGTCACCGTGTGGAACGAGCGCGGATAGCTCCGCACCGCGCGGCCGGTGGACGCATCGATGGTCACCTCGACGTCGCGCTCCCCGAGCGCCGGCCGCTCGTCGTACCCAGCCAGAGCAGCATCGATCGTCTGCTCGAACAACTGGCCTCGTGCCGTGACCGAGGCGAGCACCTCCGCGTCGGGCATCAGGGCCTGGAGCTCGGGGTCGGTCTTCGCCATGTCGAGGACCCGGCGGGCGTACCGCGGCAGCTTCATCTCATCGGTCATTGCGTCTTCCCATCATGTGTCGATCGGTGGTCACCGGCTGAGGCCACTGGCGTTGCCCATCGGGCGAGCAAGGGTCGAGCTGCTCGGTGTACGACTCGGGGCTCCTCGCCCGACGCGAAGGCCAGCGCGGCGACGTAGGCGGGGTCGAGATCGAGATCGATGATCGTGATCGTCGCCGGGTCGATTCCCGACGCCTTGATCAGCAGCGGTCCCTGCGCGGTGTCATCGACGATCGGATCATCGCTCTCGACGGCGCGGCCATCTCCGATTGCTTTGACCACGGCCTCACGGCGAACCCACGATCGAAGCTGGCGATGGTCGGGGTCCGGGATCGAGGTGGGGACAAGTCGGCGATCGGCCGGTTCCACATCGACACCGACAGCACCGCTGGCGGTGGCGGCGACGACCACCAGATCACCGGCGTGACCGACCGAATAGTGGTGTCCCCCAGCAACGCGCGGCTTGCCGTGTGGCGTGCCGCATTCGGGACACGTGCGATCGATCTCGATCTGTCGGGGATCGATGCCATCCCGCTCACTCGCCACGAGCCGCAAGAGCACCATGCCCAGAGAACTGCGCACGCGATCGGGGGGCCGCAGGAGCCGGTCGAGGCGGGCCCGTTCTTGTGCCGTCAGCAGCTCGAGCAGTTCCGGGCGATAGTCGTCGGTGCCCGCCGTGACGAGGTCGATGGTGCGGCGAGCGCGAGGCCAGTCGTCGGCCAATAGCGGCTCCACATCGCTCATCGGTGCTGCACCCCTTCCGCTCGATAGTCGACGTCGTTCTTGCGTCACCTCAGGGGACCGCCTGCGAATCACAGTCTCGTGTATCAGAATGTGATTCTTTCACATCTCGCCGAGGCCCTGGACGCCATCGGTCCAGCGGGGTAGTCGAACCGACGATCGAACATCGCGAGGACCTAAGGTCCAACCATGAGCGAGCAGACACGTCGACACCGCTGTGACGCCGCCGCAGAGGTGAGCTGATGCGGGGCGCGGTGTATCACGGGCCACGCGACATCCGGGTCGAGGAGGTGGCCGATCCCGAACCCACGCAGGGGGAGGTGTTGCTGCGCGTGGCCCGCAACGGCATCTGTGGCAGCGATCTGCACACCTACGTCGGATCCGACACCGGCGGCGCCGCCATGCACGTGCCCGGAGTCGTGCTGGGGCACGAGTTCTCCGGGACGATCATTGGTCTCGGCGACGGGGTCGAGGATCTCTCCAGCGGCACCGACGTGGTCGTCGCCCCGATCGAGTACTGCGGTCAATGCTGGGGATGTCTGCATGCCGAGCCCAACATGTGCCGCAAGGTGGCGATCTACGGCGGCTATCGCCGGCCATTGCACGGGGGCCTGGCCCCGTTCGTGGCGGTCTCGCGCCGCTCGGTCTTCGCAGTGCCGGCCGGACTCGACGTGAACGTGGCTGCGCTCGCCGAGCCGGTCGCCGTGGCGGTGCACGCCGTTCGCCGCGCACCTCAGACCCTCGGCGCGTCGGTGCTCATTCTCGGTGCCGGGCCCATCGGCCTGGCGGTGATGCAGTCGGTCATGGCCGGGGGCGCATCAACCATCATCGTCAGTGAGATGTCCCAAGCGCGGCGCGACGCCGCGGTACGCCTCGGCGCAACCGTCGTGGTCGATCCCCGTGTCGAGCGACCCCGAACCGCAGCACGCGACCTCACCTCGTGGGGCGTCGACATCGTCTTCGACACCACTGGCGTCCACGCCGCATTCAACGAAGGCATCGCATGCCTGCGACCACACGGCACCATGGTCAGCGTGGCCGGATGGCAGGAGTTCGCCCACGTGGACATGGGGCTGTCGATGTCCAAGGAGATCGACATCCGCTTCGCTATCACCTATGTGCCCGAGATCGACTTCCCCATCGCCTTGTCGCTGCTGGCCAGCGGCGGCATCGACGGCCGAGCTCTGATCTCCGATCACATCGCCCTCGACCACGTGGTCGACATGGGCCTCGAAGAGCTTCTCCACCACAGCGATCAACACATCAAGATCCTCGTCGATCCCTCATCCGTGGGCTGATCGATCGAGCCCGAACACGAAGGAGAACGACGATGACCAAGATCTGGGCCAACTCCGGCGACAGCCACGTCATGGAACCAGCCGAGGTGTTCACCACTCGCCTGCCCGCCCATCTCGCCGATCGCGGTGTGCGCACCGAGAAGTCGGAGCGACATGAAACCATCACCCTCGACGGTCAGGTGATGTTCCGCACCCTCAACTCGTTCGCCGAGGCTGGACGCGCTCCGGGAGCCATGGACGCCGAGCTACGCCTGCGCGACCTCGACAACGAGGGCGTCATCAACCAGATCCTGTTCCCGTCGTCGGGTCTATGGGTGTATCGCCTCACCGATGGCGAGCTGTGGAACGCCTGTGCCCGGGTCTACAACGACTGGCTCATGCACGAGGTCATGTCGGTGTCGCCGCGCCTGGTGGGTGTGGCGATCCTGCCACTGCTCGACACCGGATCAGCGCTGGCCGAGCTGAAGCGCGCCTCGAAGATGGGGTTCCGGGCCGTCATGCTCGCCACCACCCCGCCCGAGGGGCGCGACTACAACCACCCCGATTGGGAGCCGGTGTGGACCGAGGCAGAAGCCTGCGACATGACGCTGTCGTTCCATGTCGGCACTGGTTCCGATCCCCGCATGTTCAAGGGACCGGGTGCGGTCATCCACAACTACATGGAGACCTTCATCCCCGGGCAGCGCACCGTGAGCCTGCTCGCCGCGTCAGGAGTACTCGACCGGCATCCGGGTCTGAAGGTGTTCATCGCCGAGGGCGGCGCATCATGGGTGCCGGCGTTGGCCGACCGCCTCGACGAGGGCTATCGCCAGCACGGCACGTTCGCCGAGCCGAAGCTGAAGCGCCTTCCCGGCGAAGCCATCTACTCACAGGTGTTCGCCTCGTTCCAGCACGACGCCTCGGCAGTGCCGGCCTTCGACGCGATGAAGTACCCGAACGTGCTGTGGGGTGATGACTATCCCCATCTCGAGGGCACCTTCGGACACACGCAAGAGACATTGACACAGCTCTTCGGTGACGCCGACCCCGAAACGGCCCATCAAGTGCTCATCGGGAACTTCGACCGCATGCTCGGCACCAAGACCGTCGTACCGGCCACGGTCTGAGGACCCGCCGATGACCCAGCCTCCACCGGCGGCGCTCGCTGCCGGTGGAGCGCTCCTGGTCGATACCGACCCGACAGACGCTCAGGTCTCTAGTCTCGGTACGTGCGCCTCGAGCTGACCCGCAAGACCGATCTGGCCACACGGGCCATGCTCGATCTCGACCGCGAAGCGCGGCGTCTCAAGGCCTCGGTGTTGGCCGAACACATCGGCACCACTCCAGGGTTCTTGTCCCAGGTGATGACACCGCTCGTGGCACATGGCTGGGTCGACTCCGAGCCGGGGCCCACGGGCGGATATGAGCTGTGTGCTGATCTGGAACAGGTGATGGTGCTCGATCTCATCGAGGCCGTCGAGGGCGTCACGGACGCGAGCCGCTGTGTGCTCGAGGATCGCAACTGCGATCGCACTGGACCGTGCGCGCTGCATCACCCGTGGTCGCGGGCGCGCCACCAGCTGCTCGATGAGTTGGCCGCCACCGCGTTGTCCTCCCTGCGCTGAGATCGCCCTGCCGGCCCCGATCACCAGGGTAGTGTTCCATCCTCGTCGAAGAAGCCGCCCGTGGGGCCATCGTCGTCGATGAGTGCGAAGTCGATGATGGGTTGTGCTCCCTGCGCAGGTGTGCGTCCAGCTGTCACACCCATGTGAGCGATCATGTCCGTGTCAGTGAAACCGGGATTGACGCTGTTGATCTTGATGTTGGTGCCGCGGAATGACTTGGCGAACTGCACCGTCACCTGGTTGAGCGCCGATTTCGAGGCCGGGTAGGCGAGCGAGATCGCCCTCGAATGCTGCTTCTTGGAATCACAGTTGAGCGTGATCGATCCGAAGTCGCTCGACACGTTGACGATGCGCGGCGCCGAGGATGCTCGAAGCAACGGCAACAGCGCTTTGATGGTGCGGAACGAGCCGATCACATTGGTGTTCAAGATGTCGATGAACGATTCCTCATCGACATCGGCTGGGTTGGTGAAGTCGAGTCCTGCCGCCGCGTTGTTGACGAGCACATCGAGCCGACCGACTTCCTCGGTGATCCGCTTGGCAGCAGCCTCGACCGACTCACGCTTGGAGACGTCGATCTCGATGAACCGGGCGTCGAGACCCTCGGATCGCAAGGTTGCGGCCGCAGCCTCCCCGAGCGCCGGCTGCCGGGCACCGACGAGGACCGTGAGACCCTTCGCTCCCAGGCCACGAGCCACCTCCAGACCGATGCCCTTGTTGGCACCGGTCACCAACGCCACTCGCTTGTCGCCTGCTGCTGTTGTCATCGTCACTCCCCCATCCGGTGCCGCGCCAGCACTGCGGCCGGCGTCAGCGTAGGCGCCCCAGGGCGCATCCACGGTGGGACGGTACAGTCGACGCCCGTGCCTGACGACTTCGCCTCCCGGGTGCACGAAGCCGCGGAGTTGCTGGACGAGATCGTGGCCGATCGATCACTCCTGGCTGACCTGCCGCTCGAGACTCGCACGCGGCTGCTACGCCTCGCCGGCGACGTCTACAACCCTGACGTCCAGGCACGCCGAAAGCAGATCAAGGCCGAGCGTCGCCAGAAGAAGGCCGAGCGCCAGAGCCAGGATCAGATGATGCTGTCCGAAACCGGCATCCGGGCACTGCGGGCCAAGCCCGTGTACACGACGCCGGACGTCTTCGCCCCGGCCATCACGGCACCCGACGACATCGACGACGACGAACCCGACGAGCGTCTCTCAGCTCTGGAACCTCAGCACTGCTACGTGTGCAAGCAGCGTTACAACGTGGTCCACCACTTCTACGACCAGCTGTGCCAGGCGTGTGGCGACGTCAACTTCGCCAAGCGGACCGAGACCGTCGATCTGTCCGGGCGCGTGGCGTTGCTCACCGGCGGGAGGGTGAAGATCGGCTATCAGGCCGGCATCAAACTGCTACGGGCCGGCGCGCATCTCATCGTCACCACCCGGTTCCCCCACGACTCGGCCATGCGCTACTCGCAAGAGGCCGACTTCGACGAGTGGGGGCATCGACTGGAGATCTTCGGCCTCGATCTGCGCCACACGCCCAGCGTCGAGGCCTTCTGTCAACACCTCTTGACAACGCGTGATCGGCTCGACTTCATCATCAACAACGCCTGCCAGACGGTGAGGCGACCACCCGACTTCTACCGCCACATGATGGAGCTGGAGACGACTTCTCTGGGCGACATGCCGGCCGAGACGCATCGGCTGCTCGGCGCCTATGCCGGGTTGCGCCGGGTCGACATGCTCGAGGCCGGCGAGTCAACCCCGGTTGTCATGCCGGTCGATTCGCTGGTCGGTCTCACCCACGCACCGCAGCTGTCACAGAGCGCGTTGTTGCCAGGAGAGGACGACGAGCGGCCGCATCTGTTCCCGTCGGGACGGCTCGACCAAGATCTGCAGCAGGTCGATCTGCGGCACATCAACTCATGGCGGCTGACCCTTGCCGAGGTGTCGACGGTGGAGATGCTCGAGACCCAACTGGTGAACGCCACCGCACCGTTCGTGCTCAACGCTCGGTTGAAGCCGCTGATGATGCGTACGCCCGAGCGGGACAAGCACATCGTGAATGTCTCGGCGGTGGAAGGCCAGTTCTACCGTCGGCTCAAGACGACGCGTCATCCCCACACCAACATGGCCAAGGCCGCGCTGAACATGATGACCCGCACGTCGGCGGCGGGCTACCAAGCCGATGGCATCCACATGAACTCGGTGGACACCGGATGGGTGAGCGACGAGGACCCGCTCCACATCGCCGAGCGCAAGACCAACGAGCAGAACTTCCATCCCCCACTCGACATCGTCGACGGCGCCGCCCGCATCGTCGACCCGATCATCAACGGCTTCCGCACCGGACAGCACATATGGGGACAGTTCCTGAAGGACTACGCACCAACGGATTGGTGACGTCCCGGAGCAGCTCTCACGACCACTCGTGCACGATGCCGGCGATCAACTCCAACACATCGGGCGTGGTGATGCGGATCTTCAACGTGGTGATGCCGCTGTCGCGCCAGTCCTCCAATCGCTTGGCGATGCGTGGGCGCGGGCCGATGAGCCATTCGGAGTCGACGTAGTCGTCGGGCACCTCGGCAGCGGCTTCGGCGTGTCGGCCGGCGAGGTACAAGTCCTGGATCTTGTCGGCCGCCTCGGCAAAGCCGCGATCCACCATGGCCTGCTTGTGGAAGTTCATCGAGCGGGCGCCCATGCCGCCGGCATACATGGCGATGAGCGGCTTGGGGACCTGCATGGCCGCATGCACGTCATCGCCGGGAACGGCACCGACGAGCGCTTGTATGTCGAACTGGTCGATGGTGCGACCGTCGCTGCGACGGGCGAGTCCGTCGTCGATGAGCGGTCGATACTGGTCGACCGACTCGGGCGACAGATGGAAGCCCGACCAACCGTCGCACAGCTCACCGGCCATCTTGATGTTGAGGGGCGAGGCAACACCGAGAATGATGGGCAGGTTCGGGGTGGCGGCCATGATCGACTTGAGCGGCTTGCCGAGCCCGCTGGAACCGGGTCCCTCATACGGGATGGGCAGCTCGTCGCCCGCGTGCTCCACCTTGCCTTCTCGCCGGAAGATCTGACCGATGATGTCGAGTGCTTCGCGTAGGCGACGGTTCGGCTTGCCCCACGGGCGGCCGTACCAGCCTTCGACGATCTGCGGGCCGGACAGGCCGATGCCGAGCATCATGCGGTTACCACCGGCCATCGCATCGATGGTCTGGGCGCACATCGCCAGGTTGGCCGGGGTCCGGGCGTCGAGTTGGGCGATCGACGTACCGAGCTTGATGGTGTTGGTGCGCGCCGCGATGAACGCCAACTGGGTGATGGCATCGGCGCCGTAGGTCTCAGCAGTCCACACCGAGTCGTAACCGAGGCGCTCGGCCGTCTGCACCAAGTCGATCGGGAAGGGAGGTCGCCCGTCCCACGGGCCGAGAGCAAGTCCCAGTTTCATCGGCGGGGACCTTATGTCAGGCACCCGCGCCCTTCGCGCTGCGACAATGAGGTCATGTGGTCTGCATTTCCCTCGCCGCCGACGCCAGGTGAGGTGTTGCGCGTGGCCGAGGTGCTCGATCCTGTGCTCGGCCCGTTGGGTTTCGCCGCCGGTCAAGGTGGCGCATCGGATGGCTCGGCGCAGGTGATCTTCTGCCGGGGGATGCACGACAGCACCGACGATGGGTGTGTCGATCTGGTGATCGAACTTGTGTCGACGCCGGCGTGGCGGCTGAACGATGTGCGCTACTGGGGTTTCACCAGCGATCGATGGCATCTCGACTTCCCCGTCGAGGCGAGCCTGGAGGAGCAGTTGGTGAGCCTCGCCGAGACGCTGCCCGGCGTGCTCGGTTGAGACCGCACCTTCGGGCTAGTCCTCGATGACGTCGAGGCCTTGCTCGCGCAGCCGGGCGAGGTTCTCGAGCATCGCGGAGAGCACTTCGGGCGCGTGACCTTCCCAGTTCTCGACCTCGGCCACGACGCGGAGCGGATCGCGCGTGCGGTACGACTGGGTGATGTTGCCGGGGAACTTCTTGTTGGTGACATTGGGATCGTCCTCGAACGGTCCCAAGGGCTCGACCACATAGATGTGTCCCCGATCGCTGATCCCGGCGAGCGCGGTCGACAACTCGGCGCCCCACGCCGCCGTCTCGACCAGGGCAGTGAAGTAGATGTTGTTCGAGACGCGATCGGTCTGGAAGTTCGAGTTCCAGCCCGGAACCAGATGCTCGCCGATCTCGAGGGTCGATTTCGTGCCGTGGTAGAAGGGCCCGCTGATGTGGTCGCACCGTTCCAACGTCACCGGGTCATAACCGGTGTCGGTGTTGGACGCTGTTGGTGTTCCGTCGCTCACTCGCTCCTCCTCAGGTCTCGCTCACGTCGTCGGGTAGACACGGCCGGTCTGGCTCATTCGCTCAGGCAGTCGATCAGCGCCGACTCCAGTTCCTGTTTGACAGTGACCAGCACACGAAGATGCCAAACCATCACTGGCAGGGAGATCGCCGTGCACAGCAAGTAGGTCACCACCGGCCCTGGGCCGCTCCCGAGCGACGCGAGCAGAAGGACAACGGCCCCCATGGCGACGCAAGCAATCATGACGGTGGTTGCCACGGTGCCGACGGTTGGCCGGAAGGAAGCCGATACCTCGGAGCCGGTCGGCGTCGCTCGTACCGCACCCTGCATCCGGATCCGTTGCGGGAACTGCTTCGGCTCCATGCGAAAGGGCCGTCCTCGTATGAACTCGAAGGTGCACCCCACATTGCCGCCGCTCACCGTGGACTTGGTCAACCGCGATCTGCGAATACGAGCGCGGCGGATTCGCTGCGCCGCATCTGGTTCTGGCAGGTCGGTCGCGATCGACAGACGCCATCGACGGCGCGTGACCACAACTGAGGTCGGTGGCATCAGTGATTGAGCGCTAGCGAACCCATCAGCCCCGGCCACTCAGTTCGACGTTCGCATCGGCTCGGTCCCTTCGTCGGCCGAGGATCCACTCCACCACATGGAACACGATCGTGGAGAACACCAGATACGCGAAGGCCCAGTCGGAGCCGAACATCAGCCAGGCCACGGCTCCTACGCCCAGGAGCGACACGAGGTACACGGTGCCGAGGATCTTGTGCGGGCGCTGTTCGACGCGTCCAGCACGGCGACGTACAACAAACAGCACAGCCGAACTCGCCACAGCAACCGATGCACCGACGCCGTACTCGACGTCGTTCGAGGCACCCAGCCAGCGTGTAACGGTCTCCGCTCCGACAGCCAGGAAGAGAGCCCTTGTCCACGCCCAGACAAGCGGGGTCACCCATTCGGGCTCAGTTGCGGGCTCGAGTACCAGCACAGCAAACGAGTCACCACGCGCGGCCTTACCCACCTTCTTCCGACCTCGTCAGCGCCCGATTCGCCAACGCACTTGCTCCCCGCTCCGGGATGTCGCCCACGAGGCCACGATGCCAGATTCACGGTTGCTTGTCGATCGCAAGGGGTGTCGCGCGTCGACGATGGAACCAACCGTTTGCAACGAACGCAGTGCAGCGCACCTCTTGGCCCGAACAACATCCGCTCGCTCGTGCCATAACCTCGCTCGGGGTCGCCGGGGCGACCTCGACCGGGGGGTCCCATGATCAAAGTCGTCTCCACCTTCAAGCGCACCCCGCATCGCCCCGCCGAGGACGCCGACGCCCACTACCTCGGCATCCACGTGCCCCTGGTGACGGGCCTGCTGATGGAGATCCCGGGCGCCCTTCGCTACGTCCAGAGCCGGGTCACCAAGCCGGTCACGTTCGACTTCAACGGCACCGAGCCACGCCTCGTCGACCCCCTCTTCGACTGGATGGTCGAGTTCTGGTTCGAGGACCATGCCGCTCGTGTGGCCATGGCCGCGCATCCCACCATGGCCCAGGTCATGGCCGACCACCCCAACTTCATGGATACCGAGACCGAGCGGACCATGGAGTACTACCTGGTGTCCGAGAACGTTGCCATCTGGAGGCGATGAGCCATGCCCAAGCTCGACGACGATGAGATCGATGATGTCCTGCGCCGGGGCGGTCTGGTGCGCGTCGCCACCAACGGCGCTGACGGCTTCCCCCTCCTGGTCCCTGTCGCCTATCTCTATCGCGAGCGGCGCGTACTACTCACCGCCCGCGCCAAGGTGGCGTGGCTGGCCAACATCCGACGCGATCCCAAGGTGTGCATCTGTGTCGACGAGAGCCGCTATCCGCTCCGCAAGGTGACCATCACCGGCAACGCCGAGATCTTGTTCGAGCCGGGCCGGGACGACGAGTGGCGCGATCTGCGGCTCCCGCTCGCCGATCACACCACCACCGCCCCTACCGATGATCATCCCGGCGCCGAGTGGAGCTACGACGCGGCCTATCGGCTCATCACCCACGACGAACCCCGGGCGCTAGTGTCAATTCCCCTTGACGGGGCCAAGGTGACCTCGTGGCGTCTCCCGATGGAAGGCGAGTACGTCGATGGCTCCTGGGCTCCGCGCTACTACGAGCATGCCCCACGCCGCTTCCGAGTCATCACATCGGGCCCCCGACTCAGTGATGTGCGGGTGATCGCCGAGTGATCACTCAGCGCTCCGTGAGTTCGATCGTGGCCGTCAAGCTCTCTTGACGGCAGGCTGATAGATCACCATGTGATCGATGGCCGTCGCCAACCGATCGTCCACACAGCAGCGAACGGTCAGGCGCGCAAAGCGATGGCCCGAGCGCTCGAACTCCTCGGCGACCCGCACACGCGTGGCCAGGACATCGCCGGCTCGCACGACGCCGACGTTGCGCAGATCGCTCGACACATGGATCCACGGTCCGAGCACCACGTTCTCCATCAACGCTCGATTCGCCTGGGCGAGTAGCCATCCCGGATGGGCGATGATGGGGTGACGGAACAACGTCAGCGACTCCCCCACTTGATCCAGGTAGGCCGCGCCGACCTCCTCGGTGAGCACCTCGTAGTGGGTGCCGAAGACCGTCCCCGGCTCGAACGCCGCGGGGCTCGCCACTGGCCGATTCGAGCGGCCCGGCGCGGAAGGTACGTCCTCCGGCCACGGAACAGCTGAGGCCATCGATGCCAACCGGGCCACACCGCGACCACACACCACACCCATCGGATTGCGCACTTCGAGGGCCATCTCGCCGGCCGACGTCTCCTCACCCACGATGGTGACCGTCTCCCCGTCATACACCGGCTTGCGCAACTCGACCGTGAACGTCCCATCGCGTAGCCATGCCATGCCCCACTGGGACGTTGGGAGGTGTGCCATGTACGCCGCGACATCCCGACCGGGGACCAGTCCTCCGCTGAACCCGTAGCGACGGGCTTCGGCGTCGTCATGGATCTTGTTCTCCGACTGCGCCGCGTGGTTGCGAGCCACCAACGTTCGCTCCAGCATCACGGCGGCTCCTCCCCCAAGATGGACACCGCCCCCAGGCTGACACACCGAAACTGTTAACCTCTTTTCGACCGCATCAGAGCGTGAGGCCAGCAGGGGGGACCATCGGTGACAATCGAACGTGGATGGGCGATGCCGTGGCCCGGTCCCGAGATCGCACGCGAGGCCGAGGAAGCAGGGGCCCAAGCGTTCTGCACCGGTGAGTTCGCCGACCGCAACGCGTATGTGACTCTGACGCAGATGGCCATGGCCACCACCACCGCCAAGATCGGCACCGGGGTCGCCTACGCCTTCGCCCGATCGCCGTTCGTACACGCCTCAGCCATCCGCCAGATCGACTCGATCGCCCCCGGTCGCGTGTTCCTGGGCCTTGGCTCGGGCACCCGCCGCATGAACGAGGGATGGTTCGCCGTCCCCGCCGACCGGCCCCTGGGACGCATGGCCGACATGGTCGGCGCGATCCGCGCCTACCTCACCGCCGAGAACATGAAGCCGGTCCGATACGTGGGCGAGTTCTATCCCCTCGACGCCGCCATCATGGCGCCGGTTCTCGGACCGCTGGACGTGCCCATCGTCCTCGGTGCCTTCAACGCCGGGATGTTGAAGGTGGCGGGTCGCGTCGCTGACGGGATCATCGGCCACGGCATCTTCACCGACCGTTGGTGGAACGAGACCATCGAGCCGAATCTGGCCGAGGGCGCGGCGGCATCGGGCCGGGATCCGGCCACCCTGCGTCGTTGGGGATGGGTCATCACCGCCATCGACGACAACGATCCGGCCCGTGCCGAGCGCGATGCCCGTCTCATGATCGCCTTCTACGTCACGGTGAAGACCTACGACACGCTCACGTCGCTCCACGGGTGGACCGCAGCGGTAGAGGAGATCCGCGCCGCGTTCCGTCGCAACGACATCGATGGCATGGCTGCCGCCGTCCCACAGGACATGCTCGACGACATCGCCATCTATGGCACCACCGCCGACGGCATCGATCGGATCGCAGCACGCAAGCGCCTGCCCGACATGCGCTTCCACTCGCCGCCGTCGTTCATGGTCTCGCCCAAACGACTCAAGCACTACTCGAGCGCCATCGTGGGCCTCGTCGGTTCGAAAGGAACCCCATGACCAACGTTCACGACCCGAACTACGGCATCCTCACCGACGAGTCGTTCGAACGCTCCCGGCTGCGCATCGGGGTTCCGCAGCCGTTGCCCAACGCGCCGCACAACCTCGAGGTGTCACGCGACGGGCTGCGCCACTTCGCGTACGGATACGGCGACGACAACCCGCTGTACTGCGACCCGGAGTACGGCAAGACCACACGGTGGGGCGGGGTCATCAACCCGCCGACGTTCCTGTACACGATGGGCGAGGACGCCTCGCCGCGTCCGGTGCCGGCCGAGAACAAGGCGCTGCTCAAAGGCGATCCGTTCGCCGGCCTCGGTTCCTATCAAGCGGTCATGGAGTTCGAGTGGTGGAACCCGCTGTTCCTCGGCGACGAACTGAAGTGCTTGCGTTCACAGGTCGGCGTGGCCGACAAGCGCTCCGACTTCGGAGGACGCACCGCGCACATCACGCACGACTTCATCTTCGCCAACCAGCGCGGTGAGCTGCACGCCATCCAGCGCGGTACGTGGATCAACGCGGAGCGCCACACCTCCAAGGAACGCAAGAAGGAACAAGAGGTCCCCGAGCCGTACACCGCCGAGCAACTTGCCGAGATCGACGCCTGCTACGAGTCCGAGACCCGCCGCGGCAACGTGCCCCGGTACTTCGAGGACGTCGAGATCGGCGACGTCGTCGACCGCAAGGTGAAAGGTCCGTTGCGCACCACCGACATCGTGGTGTGGCATCTGGGGTGGGGCATGCAGCTCACGCCCCCGGGGAGCTTCCGGCTCTCGTACCTCATCCGCAAGAAGGCGCCCGGGCTGTTCCCGCCCAACGATCTGAACATTCCCGACACCGTGCAGCGCCTCCACTGGGAACCAGCACGCGCCCAAGAACTGGGTCTGCCCACCTCGTACGACTACGGCGGACTCCGGGAGACCTGGCTGTGTCACTTGGTGAGCGACTGGATGGGCGACGACGCCTGGCTGTGGAAGTTCGAATGCCAGCATCGCCGGTTCAACTTCATCGGCGATACGTCGTGGCTCACCGGCGAGGTCGTGGACAAGAAGCAGACCGAGACGGCCGACGGCATCCGCAGCGAGGTGCACCTCGCCATCCGCGTCACCAACCAGCGCGGTGTGGTCACCAGCCCCGGCAAGGCCGTGGTGCTGTTGCCGAGCCGCGAGCACGGTGCGGTCACACTGCCCAAGCCACCGGCGCGTACCATCGACGAGATGCTCACCTACGAGATCGAGCGCCTCAAGCCCGGCGCGTGAGAGCGAACTGACGACGTTGCACTACACATGGTGTCGTCACCTCTCCCGAGTTGGCGGGGTTGTGTGGTCAGCGCTCCCGAGTTGGGTTGAGCGGCGAGGAATCATCGCCAGGCCGATGATCAAGGCTGCCGCCGATACCCACCAGCCGGCGCTCGCTCCGGGCCAGTCCGACTCGCCGGTCATGACGGCAACCCCTCCGGCGACGGCAAACACCGCGAGTACAGCGGATACCAGATCGAACCGATGGCGTGTCATGCGTTGGCCTCCGTGGTTGGTGGAGCCAGCGTGGTGAGCACCGATGGCGACGTCGTCACGGCCGGCGGCACCGTCGGTAGGGTCGGCACGATCGGTGGGGTCATCACGGCCGGCGCCTTCTGGGCATTCCGGATCGCCTGCAGGTCCAGCACGGCTCCGAACGGATCGAGCAGCAGGCTTCTCGGCAGCAACGTGTACTCGCCAAAGCTTGTCGCGATGATTCTGGCTCCGGCCGAGCGGTCGCTCGGCCCGGCGTAGCCGGCCGTGACGTTGTCGTTGGGGTCGATGACCGCCTCACCGCTGCCGAGCACGATGAATCCGTCGCTGGTGACCGCAACACCGTCAGAGACCGCTGTGAGCGCGCCGAGATTCGCTGTTGCGGCGGCTTCGACGACTGGAGGGTCATTCGAGTACCGCCAGATGTGGATGTCGCCGAACACGATCGACGCGTCTACAACAACGACCCGTCCGCCCGACGGACCGACTCGAACGTCGTCACCGGATTGCTCAACGCCGTCCAGCGACACGCTGCCGTGGTCGACATCGGCATTGACCTCCACACGCACATCGTCGGGAATGTTGATGTTGATCGACCCGGCGAAAAGGGCCGCGCGCACATGATGATCGCCGACGACGTCGTCTTGGATGTAGACGTTCGCTGCACCGAAGCCGCGGCGGATCAGATGATCCGTGCCGCTCGACAAGCCGGAAATGGTGAGATAGCGATCGCCCGCCAGGTTCGACAGCGGAATGTCGAGGCGGGCCATCTGACCGCTCACGAACCCGACGACGGCGAACCCCGCCGCCGGCACGATCAACCACCGTGCTCGCCCGGCGAATGCTCCGACGACGAGTCCGACACCACAGATCGCCGCGGCGGTTCCCAGCCACTCCTCGGGATGGAGCCGACCGCCGTTGCCCTGATCGATCATCGCACCGACGGCGGCAACGACAGTGGCCCCGGCAAGGACCAGCTGGCCCAACGGTGATCGCGGGCGTCGCTCGTTCGTCGATGGCCGGCCGGCCACAGGCGGTCGGGCCCTGGTGGGCACGGTGGCGCTCCGATCGACCTCCGCATGAGATCCCCCTCGGGGCTTCCACAACGCGAATGCCAGTCCGCTCAACAAGGCGATGATCGCCACTGGTCCGTCGACGAGATTGCCGCCACTGTTCACGATGAGAATCGGCACGATGGCGATCAGCGTCACCCCGGCTACCAAGTGGCCGACCCACGCGAACGGTCGACCATGGGCTCGCATCGCCAACCACAGCCCGAGATACACCACGAGGCCAACACCACCGGCCAACGCCGTCGTGACGAACGCCAACCGGACCCAGAGCGGATCGATGCCGAGTTGGTGTCCGATGACCTCGCACACACCTCCGAGCACTCGATCATCCGAGCGGTTCGGCGCTGCGAACTGCCGGGGAGGCGGGGTCTCGTCTCCGGGCATCGCCGCGTCGGCCACGGCAATCGGCGAGGGGTTGGCGTCGTCGTCTTGGTCCACAGTGACGACCATACGATCGCCTCGTCCGAGGCACCATCGGGGATGACCCTGATCGTTCCCTGGTCAGAACCGGAACATCCCCCATGGGCGTCGTCGCAGGTGTGTGCGACGATCATCCGGTGAACGCGCCACGCTGGAGAGATCGCTCCCGTCTTCCACGGGTTCATCGCAGCAACGATCGCCTCGTCGCAGGGGTCGCTGGAGGTTGGGCCGATCGCTGGGGTGTCGAGCCGACCGTGGTGCGGGCCTCGATCGGCCTGCTCACGTTGGCCGGCGGCGTCGGGGTCGGCATGTACGCCATCGGTGCGCTGCTGTCCGAGCCTGCTGCGCGACCAGCACTGCCCGCTGCAATGCCCCGCAGCGACCGTCACCGGCGGGGGGCCGCCATCGCTTGTATGACCGCAGCATTGGCGATCGCCTTACGGGCAGTTGGGCTGTGGCCTGGCGACGGCGTGATGATTCCCGCAGCGGCGGCTGCCGCAGGCATCGCAGTCGCCTGGTCTCGCAGTGCAGCGCCGTCAACCTTGCTTGCCTCGCATGGATGGGCCTGGCAAGTGGTGCGCATCGTCGCCGGGGTGGGGCTCCTCGCCGCTGGCGTGTTGTCGCTGGCCAGTCGGACCGGGGGTCTAGCCAGTGTCGGCGCGTCGGCGAGCGCAATTGCCGTTGTCATTGGTGGCCTCGCGATGTTTGCCGCTCCGGCATTCGGTCGTGTGTTGCGCACGCTCGACGATGAACGTTCCATGCGCATTCGCGAGGACGAGCGTTCTGTCGTCGCGGCCCACCTGCACGACTCGGTGCTCCAGTCGTTGGTGATGATCCAGCGAACCGACGATCCGCGCCGCATGGCCAACCTTGCGCGGCGCGAGGAGCGCGAGCTGCGCGCCTGGCTCTACGGGTCTGTCCCGGTCGGCGAGCCGACATCACTGCACCAAGCAGTCGATGCCCTCATCGTCGAGATCGAGCGTGACCACGACGTTCGAGTGGAGGCCGTCGTCGTGGGTGACCAACCGCTCGACGACTCGGCACGCGTCTTGATCGCTTCGCTCCGAGAGGCGATCGTGAACGCCGCTCGCCACGCCGGTGTCGCTCGTATCGATGTGTTCATCGACGCCGACGACGCGGAGTTGTCAGGTTTCGTGCGAGACACCGGTACAGGCTTCGATCCAGCCGTCGTGCCCGAGGATCGCCGTGGCGTGCGTGATTCCATCATCGGGCGGGTCCGACGGGCAGGGGGCACCGCAGTGTTGACCACGAGCGTCGGCGTCGGCACAGAGGTCGAGCTTCGTATACCCCGCCGACGGCCGAGCACGTCATGAGCGTGCGAGTCATCCTCGTCGAGGACCACGCGCTGTTTCGCGCCGGTGTACGGACCGAGCTCAACGAGCTGTGCCGGGACGACAACGATCCGCGCGTCGTGGTCGTGGGTGAGGCGAACGACGTCGACGAGGCAGTGGCCACGATCGCAGCCGTTCCAGCTGACGTGGTGCTGCTCGACGTTCACCTCCCTGGCGGCGGAGGGCAGCAGGTCATTCGATCCGTCCGTGAGATACCCGGCGCGCCGCGCTTCTTGGCCCTGTCGGTCTCGGACGCGGCCGATGATGTGATCGCCGTCGTACGCGCCGGTGCACGCGGGTATGTGACCAAGACGATCACCGCCGCCGATCTGCTCGACGCTGTGCTCCGGGTTCACGACGGGGACGCGGTCTTCTCTCCTCGCCTGGCCGGCTTCGTGCTCGACACGTTCTCGGGCGAGCTGCCGACCCCCAACGACCCCGAGCTCGATCTGCTCACCCCACGCGAGGACGAAGTGCTACGCCTCATCGCCCGTGGGTACACGTACAAAGAGATCGGGGCACGCATGCACTTGTCGGTGAAGACGATCGAGACCCACGTATCGGCCGTGCTCCGCAAACTGCAGCTGTCGAATCGCCATCAGCTGACAGCCTGGGCCAATCAGCGCCGCCTCATCTGAGCGAACTGACGACAACTCGCCACACAGAGTGCCGTCAACTCTCCCGAGTTTGGGGCGAGTGACGTTGAGGATCACAACCCCGGTTTCGGGCGCCGGTTGACGCGGTGCTCGGCCATCGCCAATCCGTCGATGAGCGCGTTGCGAAGCTCGCGCGGATCGACCACGTCATCGACACCGAGGCGATCGGCCAGCCCATACGGTCCGCCGCGCTGCGCCTTCTCCATCTTCTGTCGCGTCTCGTCGTCGAGGTTCGCCGTCATGCCGCCACTTTGGGCTGGCATCGACGCGATGTTCGCGGATGGCAACGCCAGGTTCAGTGTCTGGCGATCATGGGGCATGTGGGCCATGGTCACCAGACCGAACCCGAAGCCCTTGCGCATGAGCACGCTGATCTTCGGCGTGCGCAACCGGCGTTCGGCCAGATACATGCGACCACCCCACTTGAGCACACCGTCGCGCTCCGCCTTCGACCCGGCCAACACTCCGGGGTTGTCGAGTAGGAAGATGACCGGCTGACCGAACGTGTCACACAGCGTGATGAAGTCCATGGCCTTGATGGCCGCTGCAGCATCGAGCGCCCCAGCCTGCACCGCAGGGTTGTTGGCCACGAAGCCGACGGCCTGCCCGCCGAGGAACGCGAACCCGACGCTCATCGCCATGCCGTACATCGGTTGCACTTCGAAGTAGTCGTTGTCGTCGACCATTGCTTCGATGACCTTGCGCACGTCGTAGGGACGCCGTGCGTTGGGAGGGATGATGTCGAGCAGTTCGGGCACCAACCGTGGTCCGGTGTCGCCGCTGTCGCGCCACGGCGCCGGCTCGTGCACGTTCGATGGGAAGTACTCGAGGTAGGCGCGCGCAAGGGCAATTGCCTCGGCATCGGTGTCGGCCACGTTGTGCGCCGTGCCGGCCTGCTGCACGCACACCCGCCACCCGCCCAGCTCCTCGTTGGTGATGTCCTCGCCAGTGGCGGCTTTCACCAGCGCCGGCCCGCCGGTGAAGAGCGAAGCCGCCTTGGTCATCACGACGAAGTCAGCCATGGGTGCCGCCAGTGCGCCATGCCCAGCCGAGGCGCCGAGCACCAGACACACCACCGGCACCTCCCCTTTGGCATCGGCCATGGGTTCGAGATCGTTCGGCACACGGGCCGGCGTTCCGGTCCGCACGCCCAACCGGGCCCCCGCACCTTCTTTCATCCACACCAGCGGCATGCCTTCTTGGATGGCCAACTCCGCAGTGCGATAGCGCTTGTAGCTACCGAGCGTGCCGACCGAACCGGCCTTGATGGTGAAGTCCTCGGCACCGGCCATCACCGGCCGCCCGTTGATGCGACCGGTTCCGCACACGAACCCGTCAGCCGGGATGTCCTCCTTGTTCCCCACGAGGGCACCGATCTCCCGGAAGGTCCCCGGGTCGAACAATGCATCGATGCGCTGACGCACGTCGAGCTTGCCCTGAGCATGCATGACCCGTTCGACCCGCTCGGCGCCACCCATCTCGCCAGCACGAGCTTTGGCCGCGGCCAACCGATCGAGCCAGGGCCCCCATTCGTCGCGATTGCTCTGCGGGTCCTGCGGCGTGGTCACCCCACCATTGTGCCCCGCTGCCCTGCCGTGGACGGGCAACCCAGTCGGACAAGGACCAATCGCCACGGCAGTACGCTCCGCGCATGGGGGAGACACCGTTCACGTTCACACTCGAACCAGCCGCAGTGGCCGACCTGCGGGACCGACTCGGTCGCACTCGATGGCCGGAGCGAGAGGCCGTCGAGGATTGGTCGCAGGGCGTTCCGCTCGAATGGCTCCAAGACATGTGCGAGTACTGGCGAGATGACTTCGACTTCGCCGCGTTCGCACAGCGGCTGAACCAGTTCCCGCAGTTCCGTCGTGAGCTCGACGGCCTCGGCATCCACTACATCCACGCCCGATCACCCGAGCCCGACGCCGTCCCGTTGATCATGACCCATGGTTGGCCGGGCACCGTCGTGGAGTTCTTGAAGGTGATCGGACCGCTGTCCGATCCCCGTGCCCACGGTGGCGATCCCGCCGACGCGTTCCACGTCGTGTGCCCATCGCTGCCGGGATACGCCTTCAGCGACAAGCCCAAGCGCAACGGTTGGGGCCTCGAGAAGATCGGAGCAGCATGGGCGACGCTCATGAGCGACTTGGGCTACGACTCATATGTCGCTCAGGGAGGCGATTGGGGCGCTGGTGTCACCGCATGCATCGGTGCGCTCGACCCCGCGCACTGCAGAGCCATCCACGTGAACATCGTTCCCTCCTTCCCCAACGAGGAGCAGCTGGCCTCTCCCACACCTGAAGAGATGGTCGAACTGCAGAAGATGGCAACGCACCAGCGATGGGGCACCGGGTATTCGCAGGAGCAGATGACCCGACCCCAGACCATCGGCTACAGCCTGGTGGACTCGCCGACGGGACAGGCTGCCTGGATCCTCGAGAAGTTCTGGGCCTGGACCGATTGCGATGGACATCCCGAGAACGCGTTGCATCGCGATGATCTCCTCGACAACGTCTCCCTCTATTGGTTCACCGCCTCTGGTGCATCATCGGCACGCCTGTACTGGGAGAGCTTCGAGCAGTTCGGCACGGCCGGAGGGCCGGTTCGCGTGCCCACCGGGGTCACCCACTTCCCCAAGGAGGTGGCCAACATGAGCCGTCGATGGGCCGAGAACCGCTTCAGCAACATCAACCACTGGAACAGCGTGGACAAAGGCGGGCACTTCGCGGCGTTCGAGCAGCCCGAGATCTTCATCGACGAAGTGAGAACATGCTTCAGATCGACACGGAAGTAGATCGCGCTCGAACCTGAAATGCGATAGACCGTGGGACAATGGCGGCGGGCGCGTTCGGCGGGAAGGGGCGTGTTCTTCGCCACCCAGCGCAATACATCGCTCTCACCTTCTTCGGTACCACGCTGCTTGGCACGCTGCTGCTGAGCCTGCCGATGGCGCGACGAGGACCAGGCGCCGCCCCGATCACCACAGCGCTCTTCACCGCCACGTCAGCCACGTGCGTGACAGGACACGCTGTGGTCGACACACCCACCTACTGGAGCGGATTCGGGCAGGTCGTCGTCGTGGCGCTCGTCCAGGTTGGCGGTCTCGGGATCATGACCTTGTCGTCTCTACTCATGATCGTGCTGAGCCGTCGTCTCGGACTCCGTCAGCGGATCATCGCTGCAGCCGAGACGGGGACGTTGCGACTCGGCGACGTCCGGGCACTGTTGCTGTCCGTGGTGAAGATGACGATGGTCGCGGAGATGGCCACCGCTGTGGTGCTGTTCTTGCGCCTGTGGCTCACCCACGACAACTCGTTCGCCCGCTCGTGGGCGCTGGCTGGATTCCACGCGGTGTCAGCATTCAACAACGCCGGGTTCGCGCTCTACTCCGACAACCTGGTGTCCTTCCAGAATGATCCGATCATCTTGATAGTGATCGGTGTAGCAGTCATCGTCGGCGGGCTGGGGTTCCCGGTGTGGCGCCAGATCCTGGCGCACCCACGATCGCCGAAGCTCTGGGATCTGCACACGAAGATCACGATGCTCACGACGGTGGGGCTACTCGCCACGGGCTGGGTCGCGTTCATGTGGTTCGAGTGGACCAATCCAGCCACGCTTGGTCCCCTCTCGACCACAGACTCGGTGGTGAACGGGTTCTTCCAGAGCGTCACCACCCGGACCGCCGGCTTCAACTCGATCGACATCGGCGCGATGAACGACACCTCGCATCTCATGACCATCCTCCTGATGTTCATCGGTGGCGGTAGTGGATCGACCGCTGGTGGGATCAAGGTCACCACGTTCGCTCTTCTCGGTTTCGTGATGTGGGCCGAGGTCCGCGGTGAGAAGGACGTGAGCGTGTTCAGACGCCGAGTACCCACCGATGTGCAGCGTCAAGCCCTCACTGTCGCCCTGGCGGCGGTAGGCGTCGTCGCCGCTTCGACGATGCTGTTGTTGTCGATCACCCACTTCGAACTCGAGGATGTGGCGTTCGAGTCGGTGTCGGCGCTCGGCACAGTCGGGCTCACCACCGGAATCACGCCAGCACTCCCAGTCCTGGCCCAATGGGTGGTGGCTGCTTTGATGTTCCTCGGACGCATCGGGCCGCCGACCTTGTTCGCGGCGCTGGTGCTTCGTGACAGAGATCGGCTCTATCGCCATCCCGAGGAAAGGATCATCATTGGCTGAACGATCAGCAAGACAACGGACCTTTGGTCAAGGCCAACCTTCCGGGCGGGCCCCGACCGGCGAGTCGATCGCAGTGCTCGGACTCGGCCGATTCGGCGGAGCCGTGGCATCGGAGTTGGTCCGTCTCGGCTACGACGTGCTGGGTGTGGATCATCGCGAGACCGCGGTGCAGTACTACGCGCCGACCATCACACACGTTGTCCAGGCCGACATCACCAGCACCGACGCCTTGCGACAACTCGGTGTGGATGAGGTGAACCACGCCATTGTGGCCGTCGGATCCGATCTCGAGGCCAGCATCTTGGCGACCGCAGCGCTCGACGAGCTCGGGATAGACAACATTTGGGCGAAAGCAGTCACCAAACAACACGGCCGGATACTCCAGCGAGTTGGCGCCCATCACGTCGTCTACCCCGAGCACGACATGGGTCATCAGGTCGCTCACATGATCGGAGGGCGCATCCTCGACTGGTTCCAGCTCGATGAACGGTTTGCACTCGTCGAGACCGCGGTGCCAGCTGCGCTCATCGGCAAGCGGCTCGCCGATGTCGGCGTTCGCGAGAAGCACAACGTCACGATCGTTTGTGTGAAGCCAATGGGCGGCACGTTCGCCGACGCGACCGTCGACACGATGTTGGCCCGGGGCGACATACTGCTCATTGCCGGCGAGACGAGCGCGGCAGAAGCCTTCGCTCGCCTCGCTTGAACCGCCGCCCTATATCGCTCTCATCCGATTCCCGCGGGCGTTGTGCTCCACCTCGGCCAGACCGAGGTGTTCCATCAACGGCGGGACGTACATGCCGAAGCGGCCGCGCAGACCCTTCTTGAGCCCGTACCAGCCGCCGACAGCGTTGGACGGCGAGCGTCCCCACGCCTCGACCGTGCCCTCTTTGGCCGGCTTCTGCTCATCGGCCGAGCCCAGCTCCATCCAGTCACCATGCGCCCGCAACATGGCGTGGAGATCGTCGAGGCACCGGGCGTCGTAGAGCAACACGGTCTTGCCGACGGTGCAGACGATGACATCCTTGCCGTCGCGCACATCGCGGTGCATCGTGTAGTCCGAGCTCAATGGCGGT
Organism: Acidimicrobiia bacterium; assembly: GCA_050246915.1. Lineage (GTDB taxonomy): Bacteria > Actinomycetota > Acidimicrobiia > Acidimicrobiales > Ilumatobacteraceae > JBFWVD01. Next base: position 75,048 of record JBFWVD010000011.1, read on the forward strand.
GTCTTGAGGACCCACGGATCGCTGGCCGTACCGCTCCCGCTGCTGATCGATGTTTCGCCCATCATTGTCTCCCTTGTGTTTGCGATCCGTCGCCAGATCAGTTGACCGAACGCGTCTGACCCTCGTCGTCGGTGAGCATGGCTCGATAGGCGCCGCTCACGGCGCTCCAGCCGGCAATGGTCCGCTCCCGTCGTGTGGCGCCATCGGGGCCGAGTTCGTCCCAACCGGTCTGCTCCAGGCGCACCCGTGTGCCGTGTTCGAGCGCTGTGAACGTGAGCGACACCTTGGTCGCCTCGGTGCGGGGGGAAGAACAGGTGCCACAGGTACTCGACGCGATGCGGTGGTTCCCACACGAGCACCTCACCCCACGCATGACGACTGCCATCGACGCCGGTCTCGAAGATCTCACCACCGGCTCTGGGCTCGAACACGATGGCAGCCGGATCGGCGGTGACCGTGTGACCCTTCGGCCACCACAACTCGCCGCGGGCCGTCCACGTCTCGAACGCATGCGCCGGCTCCGCCGCCACCGTGAACTCGACCACGAGGGGTGGGATCATCGACTCTGCCGCAGTCGCGAGAGGTCCGAAGGTGTCGTGTTCTCGGCCACGATCTGGAAACGCCGTGTCGCCTCAGCCCACAGGTCTTCGAAGTAGCGCCGCAACTCGTCGACACCGGCGGCTTCGAGTCGATAGACGCGCCGTGCGCCATCGGCCTCGTCCGAAACGAGATGCGCTTCCTTCAGCAGTCGCAGATGGCGCGACACCGCCGGGCGGCTGATGGGCAGGCGATCAGCGATGGACTGCACCGACGAGGGCGCCGCCGCCAGGAGCTCGATGATGGCTCGTCGGTTCGGGTCGCCGAACGCATCGAGGGCCGCCGAGGTCGACGCGAATGTCTTCTGCCGAGTTCGCACTGATCGAGACGCGCCCGCTGCCGCCACGATCAAACCGTAACACGTTGGTTACCGCCCTGGTGACGGCACCGCTGTGATTGACCCATCGCTCCCCACCAACGAAACTGCCGTTCGCCTATCGGGGTATGAGCCAGCGCATCTGTCGCGAGGTCACCATGACGCAGAGGGGAAACAGATGAGCGCAGCTCCGGCTGGTCGGTTCGTTGGGCAATCGGTGAAGCGGGTCGAGGACCGCAGGCTCCTCACCGGTCATGGCCGCTACGTCGACGATGTCACCATGCGCGGCCTGGTTCACGCGGCGTTCGTCCGCTCAGAGGTGGCCAAGGGAATGATCACCCGTATCGACCTCGATGCCGCCCGGGCGCTGCCAGGTGTGCGGGCCATCTACACCGCAGCGGACCTGAACCCACACGCCAGGGCAATGTGGCAGACCTTCATGGGCCCGCCGTCGGAACTTGCGCCGTACCCACCCATGTTGTTGCTCGCCGACGGCGATGTTCGCTACGTCGGGGAGCCGATCGCCGTGGTGGTGGCCGACAGCCGCTACATCGCGGAGGACGCTGTCGATCTCGTGGAGGTCGAGATCGAGCCGTCGACGCCGGTGACGGACCCCGAGGCCGCGCTGGCCGATGGAGCCCCCGTCGTCCACCGCGAGACGGAGAGCAACCTGGCTGCGTACCTCCCTGCGGCCCCTGACCCGGAGCTCGACGCACTGTTCGAGACTGCAGCGCATGTCATCACCCGCACCTTCCGTCAGGCGCGCGCCACCAACGTTCCGATGGAGACCCGCGGGCTCATCGTCGACCACGATCATCACTCGGGCGAAATGCGCATCGTCATCTCGAGTCAGAACCCGCACGAGTACCGCGCCTTCGCAGCACGATTGCTGGGCATCAACGAGAACAAGGTTCGCGTCAGCCAGCAGGACGTGGGCGGCGGCTTCGGTCAGAAGATGTACGCGCTGCGCGACGAAGCAGCACTGATCATTGCCGGCTATCTGTTCGGTCGCCCGATCAAGTGGATCGAGGACCGACGCGAGAACCTCATGTGCGCCAACCAGTCACGGCTCGAGATCGCGACCATCTCCGCCGCCGTCGCTGCCGATGGCAGGGTGCTGGCGCTGCGGGTCCACCAGGTGGAGGACGTCGGGGTGAGCCCCGCACCGAGTGTCGGCAGTTCCGCATCGCTCTCCGCCATGGTCGTGACCGGCGGCTACAAGATCCCCAAGGCCGAGTACACGTGCTCGACGGCGTACACCAACACCGTCGGCCGCGGCGCCTATCGCGGACCGTGGATGATGGAGTCGACGATTCGCGAGCAGATCATGGATCACATCGCGCGCGAGTTGGCGATCGATCCGCTCGAACTCCGCCGTCGCAACCTCGTCACCGCGGCAGACCTGCCGTGGGTCCTCCCCTCGATGCTCGTCTTCGATCAGCTCAGTGTGGACAAGACCTTGGAGCAGGCAGTCGAGATGATCGACTACGACGGTTTCCGCGCTCAGCAGCGTGCCGCCTTGGCCGAGGGCCGCTATCTCGGGCTCGGTATCTCGTTGTTCGTCGAGCCCTCAGCCGTCGGGTTCGGTGTGATGGCCAGTGAGGGAGCCACCGTTCGCGTCGCCCCGTCCGGCGACGTCGACGTGTACGTGGGCACCGGCAATCATGGGCAGTCCATCGAGACGACCATTGCCCAGGTGGTGGCCGAGCACCTCGGCTGCACCATCGAGTCGGTCACCATCCACCAAGGCGACACGATGGGCACACCGCACTCCAACGGCACCGGCGGAAGCCGCACCGCAGTGTTCGTCGGAGGCGCTGCCACCAAGGGCGCCCTGCAGATACGTGACAAGGTCCTGGCCCTGGCGTCGACCATGCTCGAAGCGGCCGTGGAGGATCTCGAGGTGGCCAACAGCGTCGTGTCGGTGAAGGGGTCACCGACCAAGGCGGTGCCGTTCGCGCAGATCGCCGGTCTCGCCTATCTGGCTCCGGAAATGCTGCCGCCCGGCATGGAAGCCGGCCTCGAGGCAACTGTCCGCTTCGCCACATCGACCCAGCTCCCGTTCACGTGGTCGAACGCAGCCCATATATGCACCGTCGAGGTCGATCCGAGCCTCGGCACGGTGACCATCTTGCGCTACGTCGTGAGCGAGGACTGCGGCAACATGATCAATCCGATGATCGTCGACGGTCAGGTGTCCGGTGGTGTGGTGCAAGGCCTCAGCGGCGTGCTCTACGAGAACATGGTGTACGACGCCGACGGCAACCCGCTCGCCACGTCGTTCCTCGACTACCTCATCCCCACTTCGGCCGAAGTGCCGATGATCGAGATCGGTCACGTGGAGACACCGGCCCTCGACAACCCCGGCGGGTTCAAGGGAATGGGCGAAGGCGGCGCCATCGGCTCACCAGCCGCGGTGGCCAACGCCATCGCCGACGCATTGGCGCCGCTCGGCATCGCGCCGACGACCTTCCCGATGGGTCCCTCCGAGATCCTCGAACTGATCTCCTCCGCCAACAGCTGACCGCCGACCAACAGACCCCGAGGACCGACCCATGACCGAGGCCGCCACCAACGCACTCGTCGACAACGCCAGGCTCAGCGCGTGGCTCGATGAGCACATCCCGTCGCTCGGCGATGGACCCCTTGCCACGAAGATGATCCACGGTGGTACGAGCAACGTGATCTTGTCGCTCGATCGCGGCGGGCCGACGATGGTGCTGCGCCGTCCCCCGGCGGTGCCACCACCCAACAGCGAGAAGGCGATCATGCGCGAGGCGCGTGTGCTCTCCGCACTCAATGGCACCAAGGTTCCCCATCCCTACTGCCATGGCATCTGCGAGGACACCTCGATCATCGGGGCGCCGTTCTACGTCATGGATCTGGTGGACGGTTGGTCCGGCGAGATCGTCGGCAACAAGATCCTCCACCCGACGCCCTTCGACAAAGCTCCCTATGAGTACGGCGTGCAGTACGCCATGGTCGATGGCATCGTCGCCCTTGCCAACGTCGACTACAAGGCCGTGGGACTGTCCGACTATGGCAAGCCCGACAACTTCCTCGAACGACAGGTCGACCGTTGGGCAAGCCAACTCGCCAGCTACGGGAAACTGTACGGCTACAAGGGTCGTGAGCTTCCCGGCTACGACCTCACCGAGGCCTGGCTGCGGGCCAACACCCCCGCCACGTCGGTCACCGGCGTCATCCACGGCGACATGGGATCACCCAACGCGCTGTTCTCCTACGAGGCGCCGTGCCGTCTCGAAGCACTCATCGACTGGGAGCTGTCGACCATCGGCGATCCGCTCCTCGACCTCGGTTGGATGTGCACCGCGCTACGTGACGAACGCGAACCCGACGTAGTGCAGCCCCGCGCGCTCTACAACGTGGAGAACATGCCGACCCGCCAAGAACTGGCCCGGTACTACGCAGCGGGCACCGGCCGGGACGTCTCGAACTTCGATTACTACCTGCTGCTCGCGCTGTTCAAAGCCGGCTGCCTCCTCGAGTACAAGGTGGCCCAATCGCAAGCGGGCATCTTGTCCAAGGAGACCGGCGAGTTCTTCCACTTCCTGGTCGCCGACAACTTCATCGAAGCCGAGCGCATCATCAAGCGGATGGGGTGATGGACCGCACGCTCGATGCCTTTCGCGCTGAGGTCGCTGCGTGGTTCGCCGCGAACACGCCGATGGGTTGGCGCCGCAGCGTCAACCAGATGTCCCATGCCGAGTACGTCGAGTTCTCGCGTGGCTGGCTGCGGCTGTTGAACACCCGCGGCTACGGCGCCGCCCACGTTTCCAAGCAATGGGGTGGCGGCGGGTACACCCCACGCGAGCAAGTGGTGATCATGAAGGAGTGGGCCCGTCACGACGGGCCGCCGCTCGACATGTTCGAGATCTCGCTGTACCACGCCCCGAGCACCTTCGCCGCCGCTGGCACACCCGAGCAGCAGGCCCGGTTCATCCGACCGGCTCTCGATGGCGAGATCTGGTGCCAAGGCTTCTCCGAACCCGAGGCTGGCTCCGACCTCGCCGGTCTCCGGACGCGCGCAATTGCAGTTGACGACGGGTTCAGGATCACCGGGCAGAAGATCTGGTCCAGCCACGCCGACGATGCTCGCTACTGCCTGCTGCTGGCCCGCACCGATCCGGACGCGCCCACCCACAGCGGCATCACCTATTTCGTGCTCGATCTGCAATCGCCCGGGGTGGAGATACGCCCGATCAAGCAGAACACCGGCCACAGCGAGTTCTGCGAGATCTTCCTCGACGACGTGCACGTCGGACACGACTGCGTGATCGGGGCGGTCAACGACGGCTGGCGTGTGGCGCAATCGACGTTGCAGGCGGAGCGAGGGATCCTCGGGCTCGAACTCATCGAACGCATGGCGGTGCAGCTCGATCGCGCTGCGGGCATCATCACCGACCGCTACAACCCACCGGCTGCCGATGGACCACTGTCGTCGATACATCGCGACCTCGCTCACTTCCGAGGCCGACTCGCCGCGGTGGCGTCGCTCGCGTACGACATCGTGGACCTGATGGAGGCCGATGCCGACAGCTCCGGAAGCCTCGCTTCGCTGATGAAGGTGTCGTTCACGGAGCTGCTCCAGGACCTCATGAAGTGGCTCTCCCACATCGACGACCAGCAATCGCTGATCGATCCCGGCCAGGCCCACTTCGGCGGCTTCGTCACCGGCGACTGGGCACTCGATTGGATCGGGTCCTGGGGCTGGACGATCGCCGCAGGTACCAACGAGATCCAACGCAACATCATCGCTGAGCGTGTTCTCGGCCTTCCCCGGGAGCGCAAAGCATGACGGCCACCGCCACGTCCTATGGGCTCCTCGACGAGGATCGCCAGGCTCTCGCCGCGGTAGCCGCGAACCTGCTCGACTCGCACCCCGACGATCCACGCGCCGGAGCTCGAGAGGGCTGGTTCTCCATCGCCATCGGCGAGGACGTCGGCGGCGCTGGTGGATCGTTCACCGATCTCGCCATCATCGCCGAGCAGGCCGGCGCATCACTGGCGGCGACATCGATGCCGTGGGCCACAGGGGTGATCGCACCGATCCTGGCCGCTGCCGGTACCTCACCGACGCTGACCTCGCTGTTGGGTGGTGAGCTGTCGATCGCCGTGCCGATCGGTGATCCCACAGCAGTCGCTTCTCAGCTCGTCGTGCGCAACGATCGCTGGTCCGGCTCGTTCCTGGCTCACGGGCCGGCCGACGGCTTGCTGGCGATCCCCATCCGTCGACGCGGTACCCCTGCCCTGGGCCTGGTCTCCGTCGGTGAGAGCGCCCGAGTCGAACTGGTGCCGAGCATCGACATCAGTAGGAACCTGGTGCGGGTCACGGTCACCGACGCCGACATCGAGCCGTTGGTGAACGACGCGACACTCTTCGACCGCTGGCGGGTCCGTTCATGCACCATTGCCGCGCTCGATGCGGCGGGAGCAGCGCGCTCGGCTCTCGACCGAACGCTCCGCTACTCGCTCGAGCGACGACAGTTCGGTCGACAGATCGGTTCGTTCCAGGCCTACAAACACCAGTGCTCGTCTGCGTTCATCGACCTGAAGCTGGCCCAGTCATTGGCGTTTCGCGCCGCGTCCGAGATCGACAGCGACCCCGCTCAAGCGCTCGCGGCTGGACTGCACGCCACGAGCGGCGCGGTGTCGGTGTGCGGGAAGATGATCCAACTGCACGGCGGCATCGGCTTCACGTGGGAGGCCGGCATGCACCGCTTCTTGAAGCGCGCCCGGTTCGACGAGGTGCTCGGCCACGGCGGTGAAGCCACGGCCCGAGCGCTCCTGCGTCAGTCCGGCCGATGAGGTCCCGCCGCTGATCATTCGCGTCCGCGTCAACTCGCCTTTCCGAGCTTGACGCCCATCAGACCGGCCAAGTTGCCGCCCATGATGGCTCGCACTTGCTCATCGGAGACGTCGATCAGCTGATCGGCGAACGACACCGGATCTTCCAACCCTTCGGGATGGGGGTAATCGGAGCCGAACAAGATCCGCTCGGCAGGGACGTACTGCAACAACTCGTTCACGTCGTCCTCCCCGAACGGGTTGATCCAGAAGGAGCGCTCGAACGTGTCGCGCGGATGCTCGAGGAACTCCTTGGACATGCGTCGATACGTGAGGTCCATCTGCTTCATCACATACGGGACCCACATCGAGCCGTTCTCCACGAGCGCGAATCGCACCTTCGGGAACCTGGCCGGGGCGCCGTGACACAACAGGGCGATGACCGCGTCTTCGATCGCTCGCTTGCCCCGGCACGCGTCACGGAATGGGTTGGGCTTGAACGGGAGGTACTCCTGGCCCCCTTCCCACGTATCGAGATAGCGATCGAACCCGGAATCGGAGCCGTGCAGGCACACCAAGATCCCCGACTCCTGCACACGTGCCCAGAACGGATCGAACTCCGGCAGACCGAACGAACGGCTGCCCTCGTACCCAGGAACCGGTGCCGGACGGATGAGAATCGCCTTCGCGCCGCGCTCGAGGACCCACTCGAGCTCGGCGATGGCGCGTTCGACGATCGGCAGCGTGATCACCGGCGTGGCGAAGATGCGGTCCTGGTAGTTGAACGTCCACGTCTCGTACATCCACTCGTTGAGCGCATGGATGACGGCGTGGGTCATGGCCGGATCATGACGCATCCGCTCTTCGACCAGACTCGCCAGCGTCGGGAACATGAGCGTCGCATCGATGCCGAGGGAGTCGAGCATGGCCAGCCGTGGCTCAGGAGACCGGAACGCGTCCACACATCGCATGGGCTCACCGGTCATCGCCCGCAACGACAGACCCTCGGGGTTGTTCCCCTTGAAGAAGTCGAGGTGCGTGCCAGGTCGGGCCACCACGTCGAAGGTCGGGTTCGGGATGTAGTCGCTGATGAGCCCGTTCACCGCCACCTTGGTGCGGCCGTCCACCTCCACGAAACGGATGGCGTTGGCATATCGCCTCGGTAGATGCCGGGTCAGCGCATCCTTCGTCTCGTAGAAATGATTGTCGGCGTCGAACACTGGACCTGAATAACGATGCGTTCCCATGCGGGCCCCCTCGCAGTCGATTTCAGCGTCAAACCTACAAGGCGAGATCAGCGCAGCGAACGTCGGAGGATCTTGCCCGAGGCGGTCTTGGGCAGATCGTCGAGGATCTCGATCTGGCGTGGCGCCTTGAACGCAGCCAGCCGTTCGCGGCAATGGGCGATGAGTTCTTCGACGCTCGCCTCGGCGCCGCGACGCAGGCTGACGAAGGCCTTCACCGTCTCGCCGCGATAGGTATCGGGGACACCGACCACCGCAGCCTCGCGAACGGCCGAGTGCTCGTAGAGAACGTCTTCCACCTCCCGCGGCCAGATCTTGTAGCCACCGGCGTTGATCTGGTCCTTCTTGCGATCCACCAGGAACAGCCAGCCGTCGGCGTCGACGTAGCCGACGTCGCCGGTGTGGAACCAGCCGTTGCGCATGGCGTTGGCCGTCTCGGCCTCCTTGCGCCAATAGCCGGGGACTATCTGATCACCTTGAACGACGACCTCACCGATCGCGCCGACGGGGACCTCGCCACCTGCCTCGTCGACGATGCGGCACGTCAGGCCGATGCCGGTGCGACCCACCGACATCGCACCGGTTGCCGGATCGATCCGGTTGGGTCCGTCGAGGGGCACCATGTGGGTCGGTCCGGTCGTCTCGGTGAGCCCATACGCCACGCGGATGTACAGCCCCATGTGCGCCCGATAGGCATCGACCGTCGCCGGCGCGACCGCTTGACCACCGGAGTACGCGCAACGCATGGAGGACAGATCGCGGCTGCGGGACTCGGGGTGGTCCATCAACGCCTGGAACACCGTGATCGAGGCGACGGTGAACGTGGCGCGATGACGCTCGATCATCTCCAGCACCAGCGCCGGATCGAACCGATACATGAGCACCATGGGGATCGCGTCCATCACGGAGATGGCGATGTGCGCCGTCAGCCCAGTGATGTGGAACAGCGGTGCCACAGCGAGTACGACATCGTCAGGCGTCACCTCGAGACACCGGCGGTAGACGCCGGCGCTGAAGGCCAGGGCGCCGTGGGTGTTCATCGCACCCTTGGCCGGACCGGTTGTCCCCGACGTGTAGACCAAGCACGCCACGTCGTCGGGCTCCGGCAACGTGAGCGCTGGACGCTGACCGCGATGGCGCTCGACGAGGGACAACAGGTCGATCGTGTCGTCGACATCGATTCGACTACTGCCGGCCAACACCGCATGTGCCGTTGGATCGGTCACCAAGTCGAGCTCACTGGTCGTGATCACGATGGGGATATCGACTTCCCGCAGCACATCAGTCACCACGTCGGCATACAGCGACTCCAGAGCCACGATGCCGACGGCCCCAGAATCTGTCAACAGATGTTGCACCTCCCGCTGGCGGTACATCGGGTTCACCGCAACAGCGATGCCACCCGCCTTCCACACCGCAAGGAGCGCGATCAGATACTGCGGGACGTTCTGCAGATAGATGGCGATTCGGTCGCCCCGAGCGAACCCTGCTGCAGCGAGCCCACAGGCCAGCGCGTCGCTGAGATCGTCCACATCCCCGATCGACAAGGTGCAATCGAAGTAGCGCACCAGCGGCGCCGAACGATCACGGCGCGCGTTGTCGATGAACCCCTCGAGCAGCGACCGTGCGCTGTAAGCGTCCCCCATACCGCAGACCATATGCGGCAAGGACCCTGGCGATCGATCACTCGGCCGCGTACGCCGCTGTCATGATCGCCCGACGCTGCGAGAGCGGCATCTGGGACGCCTTGTCGACGCCGACCGGCCAACGTCGAGCCACGTCGAGCAACGCCTCGATGGCGTCACGCGGGTCCTCGACCAGCCGAGCGCCGCGGGGTTCGGCGACGAGGGGGGCAATAGCGCGGGCCAGCACCACGAGACCCAGCTCCTGCGCCTCGAGGACCGTCATCGGCAACCCTTCCCACGCTCCGCTGTGGAGGTAGACGTCGCAGTCGGCCAGCTGCTTCACCGAGTCGTACTGGGTGAGCCACCCAGTGACCTCGACGCCGGCGGCCCGTAGTTCCTCATCGGAGCCCGGCCCGCCGCCACCGATCCAACGAAGACAGAAGCGGTCCCGACCTTCGGCGGTGGCGCGCAGTCCTCGCGCCACCGCGGCGAAGTAGGACGCACCTTTTTGCGCGCAGATTCGCCCCGACATCCCCACGACCAGTCGGTCGCTGGCGCCGCGGCGCTGGCTGGCGAGCTCGCCGAGGACGGTGCGCAGCTGCGCCGGCAGTTGCTGAGGGAAGTGCAGAACTGTCCGGCCGATGCGATGACGGCGCGCGAGATCTGCCTCGTGGATGGCACAGGCCAGCACGACGTCGGTCCTGCGACCCAGGATCTGCTCGGCCAGCAGGAGCACTCGTCGCACGGGTCGCGACAGATCACGTCGCTCGAACCCGTAACAGTGCGGCGTGTGCACGACACGGGTTCCACGCGGCAGCGGCAGCACCCGGGTCATGAGGCCGGCCCACGACGAATGGATGTGGATCACATCCGGTCGCACTCGTGCGATCTCCCGTCTGATCGCCAGCAGCTGACGGACCTTCCCGGCGGGCAACTCGTGGAACGGCACGGGGAGGTGCACCTGCGGCGACAACTGCACTCCAGGGATGCGATAGCCGCACACCACTGCCGTGGTGTCAGGTGGCTGCGCATCGAGGTACGCCTCGATCGCCGAGGCCACCCCGGAGCTGAACGACTCGGCCACGTGCAGCACGACACGGCGAGTGCGAAACGGGTCTGCGGTCGAAGCGGCACCGGTCACCAGGTCTCATCGGCTGATCGCGACGGTTCCTGACCGATTCGTCGTCGAAACCACAGCCCTGAACGCCCGGGAGGACAACACCAGGAACACCAGCGCCCCGATGGCCGAGCCGACGCTGTATCCCGCGACACCGCGTGAGATCAGGACCGTCGCCAACAGCGTGGCCACGATCGCCCCGAGGACACGGGGTCTCGTGGCGTCCGCTGCTCGCCCGGCCAAACGGAGCCCGAGGAGCACGCCGTAGGTCACCGACATCACGACTTGAAGGCCCACGAAGCTCCAGATGGACCGACGCGCCTCGAGTGCCGCCTCGCCGAGCACCGATTCCAGGAGCGAACGAGGAAGGAGTGAGACCGTCGCACCGACGATCATGCTTGCTGCGATTCCGCCGATCATCAGTGCGGCGGCAGCACGCCCACAGTGTTTGCGGGACTGCTGCGAGCCACGCCCGAAAGCGACGAGTGCGCTGAAGAACGCGACCTGCTGGAATCCGAAGAAGGCCTGCAACAGTCTGACGGCACCACCGGCCCCGTCGTCTTCGGCGATGTGCGGCGCTGCGATCAGGGGCAGCGTCACGGCTGCCGTCGCGGCCAGCGCTTCCGCGGCGAGCCGCAAGGAAAGCGAACGCTGCGACAGCAACCACTCGACAGGCCCCTGGTTGGGCGCCATCTTGTCGGCCGCCGAGCGGCGCAACAGTGGCACCGCAACGAGCACACCCGACGCAGCCCACGAGGCGAACACCATCCGAGGTCCCATGACGTCGAGGACCGCCATGACGTACAACCCTCCGGACGCCAGGAGCCAGACGCCGTCGCTCAGCGCCACGGCCGTGGTGTCACCTGCTCGAAATCCCCAATAGCGGAACGCATCGTTGAGCAGGAAGCAGAAGATCGCCATTCCCGTCAGTGCTGCCAACGATCGTGTCCCCGAGGCGAACACGAGCGTGACGACGGCGCAGGCGCTCAGCGCTGCGGCGACGATCGCGGATGCCGCCACGAAGCCACCGACGCCGACCGTGACATGCCGCTGGAGCGTCAATGTCTCGCCGATCACCGCTCGGTTGACGCCGAACACGAGCACCAGGACGCCCAGACACGCCGCCAGATAGTCGAAGGACGCCGCGTCCGCAGCCGCCACCGAGATGGCGAAGACCGAGACGGTGTTTCCCGCCGCATTGAGCACGTTGGCGAGCGCCGTCGATGACAGACGCGCTGATCCCGGTCGGGTCAGGACGGTAGCCACAGCTGCGACTACTCGCTGACGGGGACGCGGCGCCGTGACCGCGGGGGCAGCAACTGCCGCAATCCCCATCGAACCGGAGCCTCACTGGTGGACACGTCCGACCAGGACTGCGCGAGCGCAACGGCCGCCACGATGGCGAGCACCGGCCACGCGTTGATCCGATTGCGAGCGGCATTGCCGAGGACGTCGTTCCACAGCCCGAGCAACAGCAGCCAGTAGAGCCCGAACAACCCGCAGATGCGAGCCAACGGTGCTCGCCAGTCGGCGGCGAAGAGGGCGGCGCCGATGATGATGAAGAACGGGATCTCCGACAGCGCCAAGAGCTGGTTCGCGCTGGTGATCTGCCAGGGCAATGGTCCAACGGCGTTCGACACGAAGCTCACGAGATAGAGGCCGACGACCACGAGGGGGTTCTCACCATCGAACACGTATCCCAACGCGCTCCCCGTCGATGCGAACTCCGGACGTGAGCGCCAACCAAGGATGTTGCGGCCCGCGTACTTCTCGATCGACGGCGCAGCCACCAAGCACAAGAGGATGAATCCGACGCAAACGATCACCAGTCGGCGCAGGACCGGGATGGCGCGCGCCTTCACCCGCCGCATCGGATTGGCCAGGTCGATCCTCGACGACACGAGCGCGGCCAACGCCACGGGGACGACGTAGAACCGGAACGCGCCGGCCGCTGCCAAGGCGACCAGACCGATGGGGATCCTCACCCAGGTACGGAGGTGAGGTGCCGCCGACGAGGTGCTCCAGAGGAAGATCAACACGAACGACAAGATCCACCCGTCGCGCATGATCGAGTTCATCGACCAGAAGATGCTGCTCGGGAAGAGGCCACCGACGAGCGAGACAACGATGACCGCCCAACGTCGGGCCATCTCATCGAGGTGCTTGGTCAGCTGGAGCACGAGCGTCACCGCCAGCACCACCGAGATCATGCTCACCACATAGCTGATGAGCTTGAGCGCCAACAGGTTACGGATGCCAAGGTCCATCAACAGGGCGAGGACTCTCGGAAAGGCGTTCAGCACATAATCGGGCTGGGTTCCATCGGCGAGCTTCGCGGCGGTCTCGTAGTAATAGCGACCGTCGTCTTGCCCCCCATACGGGAAGGCGTTGAACCCGTGCTCCCCCACCAGGTGGGAATGGAGGTGGAACGTCAGCAGCCACGCCAATCGGACGGCCATCGTCGCGAACACGACGACCTTCGGAGAGGGAAGTCGTCGGGTCCGCTGAGTTGCAGACATGTCCCGCCACACGATGGTGACGGGCTGGGTCTCCAACGTCGTCACGCCGCGACCCGCTCGTACACGGTGAGGCACTGGAGCCGGTCGGTGATCGACAAGGGACCATCGTGACACGGCACCGGGTGGGACCGATGGCGAAGGCGGAATCCCTCGTCCGACATCACATCGTCCCACGTGAACTTCGACTGGTAGCGGTACCGACTGGGGATGCCGAACTTGCGGTTTCCCAGCTCGTCCAACACCGACAAGGTGGCGAATCCGACGCTCGACCGATAGGTGTGATCCTTCACGATGACGAAGCGACGTGTGACCCGCGCAGCATCTCGAAGTGCAGCTTTCGGATCGTGACAGTGATGGAACACATCAACGGCCATCGTCGCGTCGAAGGCCCTGTCGTCGAAGGGCAGTCGCTCACCGTCATAGAGTTCGACCGGAAGGTAGTAGTCGGCCCTCGTCTGCACGTCAACTGCCGTTGCCTGCCCGATCGACACGTCCTCGGTCAGCATCTGATTGAGCATCCACCCGTTCCCGGCCCCGAAATCGAGAAGGCTCTCGAGCGGTCCGAGATCCCGAAGCGTTTGACGCAGGTGACGAGCGACGTTCGGTCGATAGTTGGACATCGTTCAGACCCCGCTGCCACGGAGGAGAACCGGGATCGTTCGCACGATGATCGCCAGATCACCTCGCAGCGTTACTTGTCCCACGTACTGCTCGTCGTAGCGGACGTTCTCATGGACGAACCCCGGCCGATCGGCCGAGATCTGCCACAGACCCGTCAGGCCCGGGCGCACGAGGTGCCGGACGTGGTCGACGATGCCGTACTGCTCGGCGATCCGGGGAAGCTCCGGCCTCGGCCCCACGATGCTCATGTCGCCGCGCAGCACATTGAACAGCTGCGGCAGCTCGTCGATGCTGGTGCGCCGGATGATCGTCCCGAACGGTGTGTGTCGGGGATCATCGGGGGACTTGTGGGTACGACGCCGTTCAGGGTGAGGGACCGGCAAGGCCGCTTCGCGCCGGTCGTGCCGCATCGATCGGAACTTCAGCATCACGAACGGTCGCGCGGAACGGCCGAGACGGACCTGGCGATACAGCACGGGTCGCCCCAGCAACATGAGCTCCCCGACCGCCACCACGAGCAGGATCGGCGTGAGCAAGACGATCGCAGTGATCGACGCGAAGATGTCGAACACACGCTTGCCGCGCCGCGCGTAGAAGGTGTCGGAGACTGCTATGCGGGCGGGAACCGAGATCAGCACGGTGCCGGACTCCTCGATCACTTTCGTCTCGTTCGACCGAAGGACGGGCGATTGGAGTCGGGGGACGGTGTTCATCGCGTGCCTCCAGTGAGGACGGTGTCTTGTCGGGTTGTGGCGTTCCCTCGGCCCCGGGCCGCCACGGTCTCGTTGATGACGTGTCGCAGGACGGG
>JBFWVD010000012.1:0-89685 GCA_050246915.1 Acidimicrobiia bacterium
TCGGGCTCGATGCCGAGCACGCGGGTCACGATGTGTCGCCGGGGATGATGACGGGCCTCTTCGTGGGTGATCTCGCCCGCCGCCACCAGATCTTCCACGAACGAGTGATCACGGGTGATCTGCAGGAGCTTGCCGTCCTGGAGCACATAGACGCGCGAGTCACCCACGTTGACCACGACCATCTCCTCGTGGTCGCCGTCGCGCAACAAGGCCAGACCGCAGAACGTGGTGCCCATGCCGTGCAGCTCATTGTTGGTGACGCTCTGGTGGTAGATCTCGGCGTTGGCCAGTTGCACCGCCTCGATGAGATCGCCGACGGTGGCGAGCGAGGCGCTGCCCACTGCCTCGACGGCGATGCGGCTGGCCACTTCGCCGCCGGCGTGGCCACCCATGCCGTCGGCCACCGCGAAGAGCGACCGCACAGCGATGAAGTTGTCCTGATTGACCACGCGCACGCGGCCGGTGTCGGTGCGATAGCCAGCTCTCAGCTCGGGCATCACCGAACCTCCAGCGACGTGCCGCCGATGGTGATGACATCCGAACGCACCAGCGGTGTGGGGGTCGTGATGCGAGCACCGTTGACCAAGGTGCCGTTGGTGGAGCCGAGGTCTTCGATCATGACGCGCTGCTCAGTGCGATACACCCGTGCGTGCAGCTGTGACGCGAAGCCGTCCTCGATGCAGATGGCGCATCCGGCCGCTCGACCGACGGTGACCTCTGTATCGAACGGGAAGCTCGGCCCGTTGCGGGCGGTGCCGGCCACGATGAACAACTCGCTCGGCATGGCCTGCGTTGCCTTGCGATCAGCGCGCTTGGGGCGCGGCTGGCGTTGCGGAGCGGGCGAAGGGACCGGCCCGGCCATGGGGGGAGCGACGGCCTTTCGAGGTCCGCGCAGCTCGGCGCCCACCGCCCACAGAACGCGGGCGAAGAACAGGTACAGCAGTGCCAAGAGACAGAGTTTGAGGACTCCCAAGAGGCCGTCAGGCATGTTGCCGCCAGCTCGGGCCTCAGGAGGCCTCGAAGCGGATCCTCGCAGTGCCGATGGTGATCACGTCGCCGTCGACGAGTCGATGGATGCTGACCGCCACACCGTTCACCTTGGTGCCGTTGGTGGATCCCTTGTCCTCGATGACGAAGCCGGTCCCCGACGGACGGATCTCGGCGTGGACCCGCGAGACGTTGGGGTCGGCCACCACCACACCGCAGTCGGGAAGGCGACCGATCGAGACGGTCTCGTTGCCGAGCGGCTTGCGCTCGCCGTCGGCCAACACCAAGCGACCGGCGCCGCCGTTGCCGGAGCGCTCGTGCATCTTGGACGTCAGGATGAAGCGGCCGGCCTTGAGCGAGTCGTCGGACGACAACGTGATGTCGACCGGGCCCATGAACGTGTAGCCCTCATCGCGGGCGTACTCCCGGGCGGCGTCAGCCAGTTCACGGATGAGCGCCTCACGGATCTCGGTGAACTGCTGATGATCGTCGGGGCTGAGGGCGAAGGCGAAGCTGTTGGGGACGACCAGACGACCCTGCACGTCGACGGTGCGGTTGGCGTCCATGTCACGGACCATGCGCCGACCCAGTTCGATGGGCCGGAGCTTGGATCGAAAGGCGCGAGCGAACACGCCTTCGACCATACGCTCCAGCGACCGTTCGAGTGACTGCAATCCCATTGTTCAGCTATCGATCTTCGCCCGAGAATTTCATGGGCGCAGGCTAGTGACCCGTTGGGGGTCGTTGGCGTCACGGCGGCTACGTCCCCGCCCGACGTTTGGTCACTTTGTATCGCCCGCCAGCAAAGATCGGCCAAACCTCGCGGGACGATGGGCGGGACGGCAGGCCCTCGTCGGGTCCTCGTCGGGTCCGCATCGCCGTTGGGCCGTTCGAAAGGCCCGTGCTAGCTTCGACAACCGTTCACTCGGGCGAGTGGCGGAATAGGCAGACGCGCAGGATTCAGGTTCCTGTGTCCGAAAGGATGTGGGGGTTCAAGTCCCCCCTCGCCCACAAGGTTCGACCGGAGGCCCCAGCTCACGCTGGGGCCTTCGTCGTTGTGGGGCTCATCTTCTCCCGAAGCCCCCCGTTCACAGGTACCGGCATTCCGGGCCGGACGTCACGCGAGAAGGTAACAATGAACGAATGGGCGACACCGTCGACGACCATCACGTCCGGCTTGCCGCCTTTCAGTACCTCGATCGGCTGCAGTCGCTGCACGGTGATGCGCTCCCCTGGAGCGCACTCGTTTCAGGTTTCTCGTTCCAAGGTCGTCCGATTCCGTTGATCGGAGCCGCCGGAATCTGGAAACCGCACGCACTGGACACCCCGATCTCGATCACCACCAGTCCCAAGAATCCGTACGGGGACACGATCGGCGCTGACGGCCTCCTGAGCTACAAGTACCAAGGCAGTGCGTCGCGGTCGTACGACAACGAGGGGCTACGTCGCGCGATGCACGAAGCGAAGCCGTTGATCTACTTCCTCGGTCTCGCAAAAGGCCTGTACAGCGCGCTCTGGCCTGCGGTCATCGTCGCAGACGATCCTGTCAGCCAGACGTTCACCGTCGCATGCGAGGACGTGCAACTGCTCCGAACCGACCTTGCATCGACGGTCGTTGATGATGTGCGACGCCGGTACGTCACTCGTCTCGCCGTTCAGCGGTTGCACCAGACGGCGTTTCGTCAGCGGGTGCTTCGGGCCTACCGAGAGCGATGCTCGGTGTGCAATCTCCGCCACGTAGAGCTGCTCGATGCCGCACATATCCTCGCCGACGGCCACGAGCGCGGTGACCCGATCGTCACAAACGGGCTCTCGCTCTGCAAGATGCATCACGCAGCGTTCGACGCGAACATCCTCGGCGTGCGACCGGACTACGTCGTGGAGATCCGAAGCGACGTCTTGACCGAGGTCGACGGTCCGATGCTCAAGCACGGGTTGCAAGCACACCACGGCGGCAAGCTGCTCGTGCCTCGCTCGGTTGCGGACCAGCCTGACCGAGAGCGGCTCGAGCTGCGCTACGAGGACTTCCGGAAGGCGTCATAGACGGCGCGGCATCGAGCAACACTCACTTCGTGTCCCGGGCCACCAAGGCCGCGCCGAACGTCCAATCAGTCCAGCGCGGCGAGGCGGAGCGTCTCGAGATTGACCGCGAACTCTGATGGGTCGAAGGCTTCGGGGTCGAGGGTTCCGCGACCCCAGTCGCCCGCCCACATCGCGCGCTCCTCGTACTCGGGATGGGACGGGTCAGCGAGGATGGCCAGCAGCTCCTCGTACCCCCAAACGCCGCCACAGTCCTCCGGTGGCGCGGCACGGCGGCCGTCGATGCACGCCGGCACCGCAACGTCGGCAGCACGAGGCAGTGACTTCTCGACGGTGATCTTGTGGACCCAGTCGTCACCGAAGTCGTACGTGTACTTGATGGTGCCCCCCACGTCGACGATGTTGTGCAGGCGGGTCCGGTGAACGCTGCGTGGCGGTGGACCGAAATCCCAATCGGGGTCAGCGACGGCGTATCGCGTCTTGCCCACCTCGAACTCGTACAGGTGATAGTTCCACCAACCGAAGGCCGCTTGGATCACTTCATGGAGCTTGTCAAGGGAGATTGACGCCGGGACGAGCAAGCGCCGCCACACGGGCGGCTTGGTACCGACCAGGGTCACCTTGAGCTGATACACCGGCGCTGCCGCGTTGGGCTGTGGCGTCGGGCCAGAGGAGCGACGAGGGAACTCGATGACGTTGCTGGGTTCGTTGAGCGAGCCACCGTGCAGCACAGCACCCAGTTCTGCGGCCAGCGCTCGATCAGGCGAGCCGCCTCGACGATCGAGCGGCCCGAGCAGGAGGGAGGAGAGGCGATACGACAGCGCTTCGAGGTCGGTGAGGCCGTCGTTCCAGTGGAGCTCGCCGTGGAACGCCAGTTCGTTCATCACACCGACGAGGCTGCGATTGTTCGTCGGTGCGATCCGTACCTCTTGCATCGCCGCGAGTTCCGCGCCGATGAAGACGTCGTTCGCTCCATGCTGGCGAAGCGCTGATGCGATCGCAGTGGGGATTCGGTGCAGCAGAGTGGCCGCAGGTGCTAACGGCATGAACACCGGCAACATCGTCCGCTCGTTCACGAGTAGCGCGACCTGGGGCCGCCAGAACAGCGCCGTGGCGAACCAATCGCCGAGCACCGTCGATGACGACTCGTCCGTACCTGCCATTGGGGCCTTGACCCGGTCCCGGAGCTTCTTCGTTCCTCGTACCACGAGCATCGGGTGAAGTCTCGCGCCAAGTCGTCCACCAGTGATTCACGCCCGAGGCTCGAACACCACGACCGCGGTCTGCATCGAGCGACGCGCCGCATAGGCGTCGAGGTCCTTGTCGATCTCACCCCATCGGGCCCACAGGCGGTCGCGCTCCTCGCCGAGAGCGGCACGGCCGGTCATCAGACGAGGACCGTCCTTGGTGTCGACGCGGACATCGGGATGGGCCTGCAGGTTCAACCACCATGCCGGTTCACCGTCGCCCCAGCCGTTCATGGCCATGGTCACGAGGTTCGGTCCGTCTTCGAAGTAGCCGACGATGACACTGTGCTCGCGACCGGTACGCCGACCGATGGTCGTCACCCGCATCGCACCCCATTTGTCCTTCTTCGCGTCCTTCTTCGGTCGCCACAGGCCCAGGCGGCCTTTCGTGAGTCGATACACCCGTCGATGGGCGAACCAGAAGGTGCGTATGAACCACCGGGGCGGCAGGCGGGGGCTGGACTTCGCCGCATCAGCTGTCGAGGACATCAGGTCCTCCTTGGTCGCAACGAGCCTCGACCACCTCGGTGACCCAGAGCCGAGCGAGGCTCGAATCGTTCTGAGGTCACTGTCAGCATCCGCCCGTCGACCAGCCGAGTCAACGCCAATTGCGGCACTGCACCCGTGACCTGCGGCCCGTGCCCCGCTGCCCACGGTTGACTGGACAGCGGTGTCACAGCGCCAGCGCGTCGGCCAGATGATCGGCACTGAGGCGATGCCCGGTCGCCCGTTCGATCAACTCGTCCCATCGCAGCGACGCGCCGACGCGGAACACCTCCTCGGAGAGGAATCGCCCGACGTCGGCTCTATCAACCAGGCCACCGAACCGGGACTCGACGGTGTCGCGCAACTGCAGGGCCACCAGATCCCCCAACAGGTAGTTCTGGTAGTAGACGGGCGACGCGGTGAAGTGGATCTTGGCTGCCCAATCGGGCGCATGGCGTCCATCGGGCCGTCGCAACAGTTGATAGCGCTCGACCAGATCCCACCAGATGGTGTCGAGATCACCGTCGGGATCGGCGTACAACGCACGCTCGAAGTTGGTCATCACGAGCACCCAACGCGTCACCGTCAGCAGCGTCCCCCGCAGCGCCCGGTCCAGCTCCGGTCGGAGCGCAGCGATGTCACCAGCGTCCACACCCACGATCGTCTCCAACCACACCGGATCGTTGGAGAGATGTCCGAAGAAGATGGCAACACCCTCGGTCACCGAAGGGTGCTCGGTGCGCAGCAACCAGGGCAACGACCTATCCACCCCGAGCGAATAGGCGCAGTGGCCGAACTCGTGCAGCATCGTCTCGGCCCATTGCTCCGACGCCACGTTGTTGCACAACACCCGTACATCACGACCCCGGTCGATGCTCACCGAGTAGGCGTGCTGGTTCTTGCCATCACGCGGCGTCAGATCCGACGCCGCCAACGCCGACGTGATGTCGATGCCGATCCCGTCGAAGGTGCGACGTGTCAGACCTTCCAAGTCGCGACCCACGAAGTACGGGTCCAGATCGACGCTGGCCGAAGCGGGCGGCGCTTGGAAGAACACGTTGTCGTAGTGCCACGGCCTCAGCTCACCGAGATGTACTCCGAAGCGTTGCGCCAGTTGCCCATCCAACTCGTTCTTCCACTCCGTGAACGGCCGT
This sequence comes from Acidimicrobiia bacterium, assembly GCA_050246915.1. GTDB lineage: Bacteria > Actinomycetota > Acidimicrobiia > Acidimicrobiales > Ilumatobacteraceae > JBFWVD01. The sequence goes on from JBFWVD010000012.1 coordinate 5,915, forward strand.
CGGGTCGCCGAGTCGATGTCGTCGAACAGCGCCAGGAGCCAGGCCTCGTCCAACTCCTGCGTCGCCAGGGCCATCGCGAAGTAGTCGCGATATCCCAACTCCCGCGCCGCTCGGTTGCGCAGATGTGCCAGCTCCCGGATGCGTTCGGCCACGACCGCTCCGATCTGCTTCGAGGCCTCCCACGCCGCCTTGCGCTCCGTGACGTCGTCGGCGGTTCGCAAGATCGATGCGATCTCGTTGTCGTCGACGGAACTATCGCCGAGGCGCGGACGGAACCCGTCGAACGTCGACGACACCTCCACCGACAGTGTGATGATCTGCTCTCGAAGCTCGTCGTCGATCTGATGCGGCGCGCAGCTGTCGCGCAGCAATTCCAATTGACGATGCAGCAACGCGTCGGTGCCCGGGTCGACCGCGGCGAATGCCCCCAAGATGCGGGCGAACTGCTCTCGATCGGCCAGGGCCTCCGACATGGCGATCTCCGCAGCCACACGTCGGTGTTCTTTGGCCTCGGTGACCGAGGTGCTCGCCGCCCACCAGGCCAGGTTCATCTCTTGCTCGAGCGGAGCGAGTCGGGACGAGATCTCCTCGACCAGCACACGGGCAGAGGTAGCAGCGCTCATGACCCCAGTATCGATGACGGATCGGGTGCGTGTGGACGCAACCGCATGCGACACCGGCCGAAAACGGCACGATCCCTCGACCGCACGAGCCAAAGCTCGGGGCCGAGGGACCGGATGCCGCCAGATCGTTGCTTCAGCTCAGAAGCTGGCGAGGATCTTGTTCAGCGTGGCGCTCGCGCGCATCACGCTGTTCACCTTCTCCGAATCGGGGGCGTAGTAGCCACCGATGTCGGCCGGCTTGCCCTGCACTGCCAACAACTCGTTCTGGATCGTCTCGTCGGCCGCGGCCAACTCGGCCGCGAACGGAGCAAAACGCTTGGCCAGTTCGGGATCGTCGGTCTGCTCGGCGAGCGCTTGCGCCCAGTAGATCGCCAGCGCGGCGTGGCTCCCGCGGTTGTCGATCTGGCCGACCTTGCGGGCCGGTGACTTCTCGAACTCGAGGATCTTGCCGGTCGCCTCATCGAGCGTTGCCGCCAGCACCTTGGCGCCCGGGTTGCCGAACGCGTTCGACAGATGCTCGAACGACGCCGCCAAGGCCAAGAACTCACCGAGCGAGTCCCAACGCAGGTAGTTCTCCTTCACCAGCTGCTGCACGTGCTTGGGAGCCGATCCGCCGGCACCCGTCTCGAACAGACCACCACCGTTCATGAGCGGCACGATCGACAGCATCTTGGCGCTGGTGCCCAACTCCAAGATGGGGAAGAGATCGGTGAGATAGTCACGCAGCACGTTGCCGGTCACCGAGATGGTGTCCTGGCCCGCCTTGGCTCGCTCGAGGCTGAGGCGCACGGCCTTCTCCGGGGACATGATCGAGATGTCGAGACCGCTCGTGTCGTGATCCTTCAAGTACTCACGCACCTTGGTGATGAGTTGCGCATCGTGGGCTCGTGTCTCGTCCAGCCAGAACACCGCCGGCGCGCCGGTGGCACGCGAGCGGGTCACGGCGAGCTTCACCCAGTCGCGGATGGGAGCATCCTTGGCCTGGCACATGCGCCAGATGTCGCCGGCCTCGACGTTGTGGGTCATGATCGTCTCGCCGGCCGAGTTGACCACGGCGACCACACCGTCGGCCGCGATCTCGAAGGTCTTGTCGTGGGAGCCGTACTCCTCGGCCGCTTGCGCCATGAGCCCGACGTTCGGAACCGAACCCATGGTGCGGGGATCGAACGCCCCATTGGCGATGTGGAACTTGATGGTCTCGTCGTACACACCGGCGTAGCTGGAGTCGGGAATGACGGCCTTCGCGTCCTGCTCCTTGCCCTCGGCGTTCCACATGCGGCCGGACGTGCGGATCATCGCCGGCATCGACGCGTCCACGATGATGTCGCTGGGCACGTGCAGGTTGGTGATGCCCTTGTCGGAATCGACCATGGCCAAGCTCGGGCCATTCGCATACGCCGCAGCGATGTCGGCGTCGATGGGAGCACGCTCCTCGGGGCTCAGCTTGTCGAGCGCGCTGAGCACCGCCGCGAAACCATCATTGACGTTGACGCCGATGCGGTCGAACGTGGCGCCGTGCTTGGCGAACACGTCGGCGAAGAACACCTTCACCACATGGCCGAACATGATCGGGTCGGAGACCTTCATCATCGTGGCCTTGAGGTGCACGGAGAACAGCACACCCTTGGCCTTGGCGTCGGCCACTTCCTTCTCCAGGAACGCCACCAGCGCCTTGACCGACATGAACGTGCCGTCGATGACTTCGCCCTCGAGGACCTTGAGCACCGGCTTCAGCACGTCCACGCCGCCATCGGCCCGACGCAGCTCGATGCGGAGCGTGTCGGCCTTCGACATGGTCAGCGACTTCTCGTTGGAACGGAAGTCACCAGAGGTCATGTGGGAAACGTGGGTCTTGGAATCGGGTGACCACGCGCCCATCGAATGGGGATGGGTGCGGGCATATGCCTTCACCGACAGCGGGGCACGACGATCGGAGTTGCCTTCGCGCAGGACCGGGTTCACGGCCGAGCCCTTCACCTTGTCGTAGCGGCTGCGGATGTCGCGCTCGGCGTCGGTGGACGGATCATCGGGGAAGTCGGGCAGTGCGTAGCCCTTCCCCTGCAGCTCGACGATGGCCGCCTTCAACTGCGGCACGGAAGCCGACACGTTGGGGAGCTTGATGATGTTGGCCTCGGGCAGGAGCGCCAACTCGCCGAGGTAGGCGAGATCGTCATTGATGCGCTGCGCCTCGGTGAGGAACTCGGGGAAGTTGGCGATGATGCGCCCCGAGAGCGAGATGTCACGGGTCTCCACCTCGACCCCGCAGGCCTTGGCAAAGGTCTGGATGATGGGCAGCAGGGAATACGTGGCGAGAGCGGGCGCCTCGTCAGTGTGCGTGTAGATGATCTTCGCAGTCATTGGGCTTCCTGAGGTCGGTCGGCGGGCTGACCCTAAGCTATTTACTCGTCCGCCCAGGAACGAAGACCGTGGCAGCTCCAGCGCAGGGCATCGACCTGCCTCCCCGAGAGAACCAGCGCCCCGCCGAGAGATCAGCCTGCGGCGCCTTTACGATGCCGTGCCCATGGACTGGCTGACCAACCCAGAAGTGTGGAGTGCGCTCGCGGCCCTGCTGCTGCTCGAAGTGGTTCTCGGCGTCGACAATGTGATCTTCATATCGATCCTGGCGTCCAAGCTGCCAGCAGAGCAGCAGAGCAAGGCCCGCCAGACCGGCTTGCTCGCCGCCGGGGGCATGCGGGTCCTACTGCTCCTCGGCGTCGGTTGGGTCGTGAGCCTCAAGTCAGAGCTGTTCGAGGTGTTCGACGAGAGCATCTCGGGCAAGGACCTCATATTGCTGGCCGGAGGCGTCTTCCTCATCTACAAAGCGACCAAGGAGATACACGCAAAACTCGAGGGCGCCGAACATCACGCCAGCGACAAGGGGGCACCGACGTTCGCTTCGGTCATCGGTCAGGTCCTCTTGCTCGACGCTGTGTTCTCGATCGACTCGGTCATCACGGCCGTCGGCATGACCGACTACGTCGGCGTCATGATCGCCGCAGTCATGACGTCGGTAGGCATCATGCTCGTCGCGTCCAAGAGTATCTACGAGTTCGTCAATGCCCATCCCACGGTCAAGATGCTCGCGTTGTCCTTCCTGCTGCTCATCGGTGTCACCCTCGTCGCTGAAGGCATGGGGCAGAAGATCCCGAAGGGTTACATCTACGCGGCGATCGCGTTCTCGGTCCTCGTCGAGATCCTCAACATCAAGATGGCGGCTCGCAACAAGCGACGCACACCCGCCGTCCACCTCCACCAAGCGATCATCCCCGACCAAGACTTCCCTGGCATCGCCACCGATCCCGTCTGATTGGGACGATGTCCACCGAAGCCGACGCCATCGACGCCAGCCGAGAGCCGGTCACCGTTGCTTCACTCACCAACGATCTCCACTCACTCGGGGTGCACGAGGGAGCGATCGTCATGGTGCACTCGTCGCTGTCAGCGCTCGGGTGGGTCGCGGGCGGAGCCCAGGCGGTCGTCGAGGCACTCCTGGCCGCGGTCGGCCCAGCGGGCACGATCGTCATGCCCACCCAGTCGGGACAACTGAGCGATCCCGCCGGTTGGCGAAACCCGCCGGTACCCGGCTCGTGGATCCCCATCGTGCGCGACCAACTCCCGGCCTTCGACGTGCGCCTCACCCCGACCCGCGGCATGGGCCAAGTGGTCGAATGCTTCCGCGCTCTAGCGACCACCGTTCGCAGCAATCATCCGCTGTTGTCGGTGGCGGCCAACGGACCGATGGCCGACGCCATCGTCGCGAGCCATCCGTTGACCCCGGCACTCGGCGAGACGTCCCCGCTGCGACGCCTCTACGACCTCGACGCCATCGTTGCGCTCCTCGGCGTGGGACACCGGAGCAACACGTCAATTCATCTTGCGGAGTACCGGGCGGTCCGGTCAGGCCGGGCAACGGTGACCGAGGGCGCCCCGGTGCTCGTCGATGGACAGCGGCGTTGGGTCGAATACGAGGACCTCGAACTCGACGAGAGCGACTTCGATCGCATTGGCGAAGCGTTCGCCCGGACCGACATGGAACGCACCGGACCTATTGGCAATGGCATCGGGCGGCGCTGCACCGTGCGCGACATCGTCGACTTCGCAGGAACCTGGATGATTGAGAACCGGATCGGGCCGGCCCCGATCGCCTGACTCCTCGCCACGGGCGTGGCAGAGTCGGCGGTGACCGGCCGACGTGGGGTCAAGGGCCGACGAGGGGGGACGTCATGGGAGAGCTCGATGGAGTCGTGGCGGTCATCACCGGAGCGGCCGGCGGCATCGGACGCGAACACGCAAGGTTGTTCACCGCGCAGGGCGCCGCGGTGGTGGTCAACGACATCTGCGACACCAGCGCTCTGGTCGACGAGCTCATCGCGGCTGGCGGTCGCGCCGTTGGCTTCACCGGTGACATCTCGACGTGGACCGGCGCGCATGGGGCGATCGCCTGCGCAGTGGACACGTTCGGAGATCTCCACGCGTTGGTCAACAACGCCGGTGGAGGCGCGCAAGCACTGGCCGCCGACCTGACCGAAGAGGCGTGGGACCATGAGATCGCGCTGAACCTGAAGGGGATGTTCTGCCCGTCACGCGCCGCTCTCGGATACTGGCAACAACGACGCGCCGAGGGACGCAGCGTCAGCGCCTCGATCGTCAACACCACCTCGGGTGCCGGCCTGCTCGGTAACGCCGGCCAATCGGCCTACGGCGCAGCCAAGGCCGGCGTGGCCGCGTTCACCGTCATCGCCGCCACTGAATTGAGTGGTACCGGCATACGGGTGAACGCCGTTGCCCCAGCAGCACGCACCGAGGTGGCCATGGCATCGAGCCCGGTGATCGGTCAGTTCATGAAGGCACCCGATGACCCACAGGCCTTCGACAACTGGCATCCCCGCAACATCGCACCGCTGGTCGCCTACCTGTCGACGCCGTCGTGCCCGATCACCGGCGAGGTGTTCCATGTGCGCGGCGGTGTGGTCGGTCACTTCCAGGGATGGACCATCGGTGGGACGATGCAACTGGACCGGGCCATCACCATCGCCGACCTCCGCGACCGCCTGCCCGCGATCGTGGCGGCGGCACCGAGTCGAGCCGAGGCCGGTGGTGCGGCCTACTCCGCGCTGCGCAACGCGTGGCGGGACGACAAGACGAGCCCAGACAAGACGGGCCCAGACCGAGCGGCCCGTGGCTGAGCCGTCAACGGGCAGGTGGCCAGAAGCCCGGTTCGGGTACGGCGCGGCTGCCGCCCTTGCCGTAGCGACGCAACCGTTCCAGACCTTCTGAAGACAAGAGGTCCACGACGTCGAACACCAGCCCCGGTCCGGCAGCACGGATGGCCGCGTCGCCCTCGCCCGGACGACGAGGCAGATGGGTGGTCAGCACCACCCATGGGCGGTCGGCCCGCATCTGACGCACTGCCGCGGCCCGTCCCAACGATCGCCACACCGCCTCGTTGCGCAACAGCCCGCCGCGATGGCTGGTGAATCCCCCCGCGACGTCGAAGCACCATTCACCTCCGTCACCGTCGCTGGCGAGTAGTGGCACGGCCACCCCGGTGCCACGGAGCTTCACCCCGCGACCGGTCACGGTGAAGCCCGCCTCGGTCAACAGTTGCTCGGCGAGCTTCGGAGCAGACCGACCCTCGGCCACCATCGACGATCGCTCACTGTCAATCTGACTTGACGCAAGGGCATCAGCCACCCGCGCCCGAGCGATGTCGACGTATGCCGGATCGAGGTCGTAGCCGATGTAACGACGATCGAGCCGCGCCGCAGCGACCAATGCCGATCCGCTACCCATGAACGGATCGAGCACCAGATCGTCGACGTAGGTGTAGAGCCGGATGAGCTGTTCGGGGAGCTCGACCGGGAACGGCGCCGGATGGTTGACCCGACGGGCACTCTCGGGCGGGATCGACCACACGTCCAATGTCAACGACAGGAAGTCGTCGGTGGTGACGGTGTTGAGATGCGGCAGTCCCTCGGCCTTGCGCTGCTTGACCGTGCGAGCCCGATCGAAGCGACCCTTGCTGGCCACGATGACGCGCTCGGTGATGTCGCGCAGCACCGGGTTGGCCGCGCTGCGATAGGACCCCCACGCACACGAGCCGCTGGCGCCTTCGGCCTTCTGCCAGATGAGCTCGCCGCGCAGCAACAACCCGAGGTCGTGCTCCAAGATGCGGATCACGTCAGCCGACAAGCTGCGATACGGCTTGCGACCGAGGTTCGCCACGTTGACCGCGATGCGCCCCCCGGGCTCCAGCTTGCGCACGCACTCGGCGAACACGTCGGTGAGCATCTCGAGGTATTCGAGATAGCTCGACGGCACACCATCTGCTTCCAGTTCTTCCTCGTACTGCTTGCCGGCGAAGTACGGCGGCGACGTGACCACCAACGCCACGGATCCATCAGCGATGCGGTCCATGTGTCGGGCATCGCCGCACACGAACGGTTCGGCCACGGCGACCGGGGCCAGCACGTGATCGTCGCTCGACACCTCCGGAGCGCGGAATCGGTCGTAGAAGGGCGTGGCGTCGTGGCTCTCACGCACGCTGACCCCGAAGTTGGAGGTGGTGGTTCTCCGACGCTGTTTCACCGGCCCTCCTCGACTGCCGCTTCGAACCCTACAAGTCACTCCACCCGGCAGAGCAGACCCTTCAGGTATCGAGCTTCGGGGAAGGTGAGCAGCACCGGATGATCGGCGGCCTGACTCAAGTACTGCACCACCTGCACGTCACGGCCAGCGTCGAGTGCTGCGCCGAACACGATCTTGGAAAACAGGTCCTCGCTGATCGCACCGCTGCACGAGAACGTGGCCAGCCAGCCTCCGGGCTCGATGAGCTTCAAGGCGTTGAGGTTCAGGTCCTTGTAGGCGCGGCTGGCACGATCGACATGACGAGCCGACCCGGCGAGCTTGGGAGGATCGAGCACGACCACATCGAAGCCGCGGCCGCTCTCGCGCAGGCGTCGAAGCTCGGTGAACGCATCGGCTTCGATGACCTCCGCACCTCGAATGCCGTTGCGCTCGAGGTTGCCGGCCGCAGTGGACAACGCCGGTCCGGACGAATCGACCAGGGTCACCGAACGGGCGCCACCGGCCGACGCGGCGACCGAGAACCCACCGGTGTACGAGCACACATCGAGCACGCGGCGATCGGCACACACCGAGGCCACGATGGCCCGGTTCTCACGCTGATCGAGATAGCAACCGGTCTTGTGTCCCTCGGCGACATCGACACCGAGGGTGATCGAACCTCCGCCGGCGAAGCGCTCGGTGATCGCCACGAACGGTGGTGGGGCCTTCCCAGTCAGCAGCCCGGTTCGGCTCATCAGTCCCTCCTTGGCCCGCACCGGAGCATCGGCCCGCTCCATCACCGACTCGATCCCGTCGATCTGCATCAGCGCGTCAGCGATGACATGCCGCCATCGATCGGCCCCAGTACTCGTCGGTTCACACACCGCCACCGGCCCGTACCGATCGACGATCACACCCGGCAGGCCGTCGCTCTCCGCGAACACCAGACGAAGGCCGTCGCTGCGATCGCGCAACCAGTCACGGCGAGCGGCGGCCGCCAGCACCCTCGCGGCGATGAAGGCCTCGTCCACCGGCTCGTCCTCGTCGAAGGTCCAGACCCTGGCACGCAGTTGCGACGACGGGCTGAACGCGCCACGGGCCAGGAACCTCCCCCGACCATCGACGATGTCGACGGTGTCACCGGGTCGCGGATCGCCCTCGACGCGCTCGACCGCGCCCGAGAAGACCCACGGATGACGTCGCAGGATCGACTTCTCCCGGCCGCGAGCGACAACGAGCCGTGGAGATCGACGCGGCTCAGCCACCGATCACGACGAACGGATCAGACGTCATCACGGATGGAGCCATCGGAGCGAGAGGGCAAGATGAACCCCTCGTAGATCTCCTTGCAGGCCTGGCACACCGGACGGTTCTTGGGGTCCCGCGACGGCACGAACACCGCACCACACAACGCCTCGACCGGCGTCCCATTGATGTAGCCCTCGGTGATCTTGTCGGCCGGGGCGATGTGGGCGAGATGGTCTTCCCGCTCCGGCTCGACATCGCTGGGCAGCGTGACCGGCGAGGTGGTGGGGGAAAGCAACGGACCTGACATCGGCCACAACGCTGCCACATCCATGACGGCCCAGCGCGCTCGGGTGGGGAACCGACAAGGTCGGTTACCGGTCGGCATCAATCTGTCATCAAGGAATCGGACAACCGCTCAGGTTCAGGCCACATGCCCCGATCCCGACAGAGAGTCACGACCATGGGCACCACCGCGCCGGATACCCAACAAACCAGCTCCGGTACCCCGTGGGAATCGCGCCGCGTCCTGGCCGCCGCCGTGCGCGTCGCCATCGCCGTGGTGCCACTGATCAGCTCGATCCTCGTGATCTTGGTGGTCGGTCGCATCTGGGTCCAGCCCTCAGGGCCTGCCAAGGCTGGCTGGTGGGTCGTTCTGTGTGGGCTGTCGACCGGGGTGTACTACCTCATCGAGCGCGTCACCCGTCGATTCCTTCCGTTGGCCTCGTTGCTGAAGCTGACGTTGATCTTTCCCGACGAGGCACCGTCACGCTTCTCGATGGCGCTGCGATCGGGCAACACCAAGCACCTCGAGAAGACCGTCGAAGCGTTCAAGAGCGGAGAGATCCCCACCGACATCGGGGAACGGGCCATGCAGGTCCTCGAGCTCGCCACTGCGGTGAACGAGCATGATCGCGGCACACGCGGCCACAGCGAGCGCGTCCGGGCCTACACCGAGATGATCGCCATCGAGATGGGCCTCTCGGACGACCGCATCGAACGTCTCCGATGGGCCGCTCTGCTCCACGATGTGGGCAAGCTCTATGTGCCGGCGTCCATTCTCAACAAGGCCGGGCGACCGTCCGACGCCGAGTGGAACGTGATCAAGGGCCATCCCATCCTCGGCGAGCACCTGGTCGAGCCGCTCAGCAAGTTCCTGGGCGACGCGCTCACCGCGACCGGCCAGCATCATGAGAAGTGGGATGGCACGGGCTATCCGCGCGGGCTCAAGGGCACCGAGATCGGCTGGGCAGCCCGAATCGTGGCCGTGGCCGACTCGTACGCGGTCATGACCGCGGCCCGCTCGTACAAGAAGCCGATGAGCGACGCCGCCGCTCGCGCCGAGCTGGCCAAGTGCGCGGGAACCCAGTTCGACCCCACCGTCGTGCGGGCCATGCTCAACCTGTCCATGGGGCGTCGCCGCCCATTGGCCGGGATGTTCGCTCCGCTCGTGAACCTGGTGAGCTTCGGTGCGGCCAGCGCATCGAGCCCTGCGGTCACCATGGCTGCGGGCGCGAGCCTGTCGATGGGCATGGTTGCCGCCGCCACCACATCCGACATCTCGGCGTTCGCCATCCCGACCAAGGACGATCAGGCCAGCCACGCGGCCGAGGTCTTCGACGCACAGGTTGCTCCAGACCTCGCTGAACCCACCACCACGGTGATCACGGTCTCCACGGCCGCGAGCCCCGCGACCGCCGCGCAATCAGCCGGTTCACCGGAGGCTCGCCGCGAGGAGGGCCCGACCAGCACAACGACGAGTACGTCGACGACCGCTCCGGTGTCGGCGACCACGACATCGCTCACGAGGTCCGAGACAGCAGCCACCGCTCCGGGCCATGCGAACGCAGACGCTCCCGCGCCGTCCACCACGACCCACGACACCACCACCTCGCAGGCGACCACCACGCGGGCAACCACCACCACCCGACTCACCACCACCACCGCCCCGACGACGACAACGACGAGTGCGCCAACTGCACTCCCCATGGTGCAGTTCAGCCGCAGTGCAGACCTCAGCGGCGCGAGCCCGCTCAGCGCATCGACCGTCGACGGGGACATCTACATCTTCCTCGGCTCGGCCACCGGGGTGACGAGAGCCAAGTTCAAGCTCGTCGACGACGACGATCACCAACTCGAGCACTCCGACGATCGATGCGCCCCGTTCCTGCTCTTCGGCGAGACATCGTGTGGATCGTCCCCACAGGCGCTCGACACCACCGAGTTGGACGATGGGACTTACCTCATGAAGGTCACGTACTACACGTCCGGCGGGACCACGATGCTCGAGGTCCCGTTCAACGTCGATTGACACCGGTGTGACGCGCCCCCGGTAGCGTCTCGGCCTCGTGGACACCGGAGATGTGGAACGACTGCTCGGCTATCAGGACGCGGCGCTGCCGATCGACACAATCGAGCCCATCGGACCGGACTTGCTGACGATCCCGTTCTGGACGCCGGCCATGTGCGACACGGTGATCCGCGCCGCCGAAGCGGTGGGTGCTTGGCAGCCCGATCCCGATGATCCGGTTCCCGGCAACGAGGTGTCGCTCATGTCGATCAGCCCTCGCTTGTTCGCACACGTCGAGGACCATCTGTGCGAGCTGTGGCCACTGGTGCAGGAGCACTGGGAGACCGCCGAGTTCGTGGGCGTGCACGATGCGTTCATCATCCGCTACGACGCCGTCGAACGTCCAGAGTTGCCCCTGCACCACGACGTGGGTCAGGTCTCGGCATCGTTGAAGCTCAACGACGACTACGACGGCGGCGTCCTGGAGTTTCCTCGGCAACGGGTCGACAACGGCGCTGTGCCCGTCGGGCATCTCACCATGTGGCCGTCGCTGGTGACCCATCCTCATCGCTCCACCCCGGTCACGCGGGGCACGAAGTACGGGTTGACGATCTGGTGCTCGATACCCGGCGCAACGATCGGCTGAGCGCGTGACGTCACGTTCCCTGCACGTCAATCATCATTGACGTTTGGCGTTTCGAGGCTCAGCTGGCCTCGGCGTGGGGCGTGGCGATGAGCGGGGCTGGCGCGATCTGAGGGCCTGCAGCGTGTTGCGCCTCGCGCCGGATGGCGGCGAGATGACGAGTCCCGATGGGTGCGTGGAGCGCGTAACCGGCGAGCACCCGCTCCTCCTCGTTCTCGCCTCCCCACATGCCGTACTCGTGATGGAGTCGACCGAACGCTCGACACGGTTCCATGACGGGGCATTGGGCGCAGATGGCGCGGGCTTTGGCCTCACGCTTCACCCGGGTCTGCGGACGCTCGGCGAAGGGCGGGAAGAACAGGTCCTGCTGTCCCTTGCACAGGGCCCGCTCCGCCCACGTGACGTCCTCTGCGGTGGTGTGCGCTTCATCGATCATCTCGACGCTCATGTCACCAAGCCTCCCGGGTTGTGTTTAGCACTAAACAGGAGTGGAGACAGCACGACAACTAGTTGTGACGAACGTCACTTCATCATCGCCCGGGGAGGCCCGCCCGGAGCGGGTGAATCGTCAGTCGGCGTCGGCGCGGCGGCTACGGATGGCCCGGTCGGCCGACGTGAGGCAGGTGCCCGTCTCCAGGTCGAACTGCCAGCCGTGCAACGTGCAGGTGAGGATCGTGCCGTCGACCTCGCCGAAGGTCGTGAGATCGGCCTGGCGATGCGGACAGAACCGATCCACGAAGAAGTCGCCACAGCGGAACTCGTCGATATGGCTCGGATCGTTCTGCAGCGCCGCCGCCGCTTCGCGCTCGGCCCGGGCCATGCGCTCGGGCGACAGCGACTTGAAGAAGTTGTAGACGTACTCGTTGTAGGCGCCACCACGCCACGCCGAGAAGCGGCACGACAGGAACAACGCGTTCGACCAATCGACCGCACGACGACCCACGACCGTCTCGAGCACCTCGCGCCCGATGGTGAAGCGGAAGGCATGGTCCTCGCCTTCCCAGGCCCGCACCTCGCCAGCCGGGAAGTCGATGAGCACGTCGCTGTCGCCGGACCGGATCAGGACGTTGGCGCCGACACCGGCGCGCAGATGGGGAGCGGACTGGAGCAGCGGCTCCCACCACGCGGCCAGGCGGCCCACCAGGTCGGGTTGCGGCGGCGTCCACGAGGCCCGTTCGGCGGCCAGCCACGGCCCCCAATCCGCGGCATAGGCGGCAAGCGCATCGGCCTTGTGCTCATAGGGCCATCGAGCCTCTTCCTCGCTCATCGAGTGGGTGACGGTGATGGCGCCCGGCGCGATGTGCACCACCGAGCCGGGCACCGTGAACAACCCGCGAGCCGAGGCCTGTTCGAGCAACTCCAGGAAGACCGTCTGGTCGGGGAAGATGCTGTTGGGATTGCCCAGATCGTTGACCGCGAACAGATCTGGATCGAGGAAGGCCGGCGGACCAGCAAAGGGCACGACGGCTCTCGCGTCCACCAACTTCACGTACTGCATCGCACGTGCCAGCTGTGCCTCGCGCTTGAGGCGGCTGAGGCGGGTCATCTCCTCGGGCGACACCTCGTAGACCATGGGGTACCAGATGGCGCCGGAGTACTGGAGGAACTGCACATCCACCGGCCCCAGCTGCGCGATCAGGTCGAAGCTGTGGGGACGGCAATCGTTCTGGTTCACGATGCGATTCGCGCCGTCGCTCACCACGATGAGCGAGTCGCCCTGGGGGCCATCGGCCACCGCGGTCTCGACGCAGACCATCACCTCGAGGCCATCGAAATCAACGGCCTCGCCGTTGGGGAGATGCTCGAACCTGGTGAAACCGAGACGACGGAGCTCGCGCTCGAGCTCGTCGGTCGGGAAGCCCGGCAGCAAGACGGTGACGTCCTTGCTCATCTTCTCGACGAGGAACGACTCGTCGAGATGATCACCGTGCAGGTGCGAGATGTAGAGGAACCGCGGGTGCGTGATGCGATCCATCAGATCCGGCGCGAGTTGATCGTTGCGCGGGAAGACGAACCACGAGCCCAAGAACGCGGGCTCGAACCATGGGTCGCAAGTGATGGATCCGAACTCGGTCTCGATGAGGAGACCGGCATGACCGATGACGGTGACGTTCACGCCCGCCAGTCTCGCGGGTCGTGGCAGTCAGTTCGGTTTGTCGCGCGGTGCTGTGACCAAGGTCCTCAGCGTGCGATCACGCGATGGGCGGATCGGTGTACTGCTGACCGCCACGTGCGACGTGCTCGGTCCATGCTGAACCGTCCCAGTACCGCATCTCGAACCGCCCGGACGGATCGGGATACCAACCAGCGGGCGTCGAGGTGACAGCGGCCGCAGCAACGGTCTCGATCGGCGTGACGGCCGCTTCGACCGCAGCACTGGCCGAGCTCGAGGAGTTGTCGCTGCTGGGCATCGGCTCGATGACCATCGGTGCGACCTCGGGCGCCGACTCGACAGCGGAACCCCAACCGGCCGGTTCGGCTACGGGTGTGGACACCGGCGTCTCAGCGACAGGGACGACCTCGACCGGCGTCGTCTCGACGACAACTGGCTCGGGCGCCACGCGCGCCGCCACGACCTCGGCGGCGGTTGCAGCCGACGACGCGGTTGCAGCCGACGATGCCGACGAATCTGGCGAAGCACCGCCGCGGGTGAGAATGGCAGCGAGATCAGCCCCGGTGTTGACGACGGATACGAGCGACCAGCCTTGCTTGGCATGCTCGTTGAGTTTGGTCACCATGGCATCGACGTCCCACGAGGACGTCCGGATCGAGGTGTACTCGGACATGGCGGGAACCGTAGCTCGCAATGAGGGTTGCATGCGACGGTACGAGGTCCCTATCGCGCGAGTTCTCCGTGATGCGCGAGCAATTGCTCATCCGTGGACGAGCTGCAACACGTCCGTATCGCCGATGGGACCGTCGTGCACCAGCTCACCGTCGCGCAGCGCGATGCATCGTTGAACACGCTTCACGAACTCGAGTTCATGGGTCGCCACGACGAGCGCGACACCCTGGCGATGCACGTCGTCGAGCAACTCGAGCAACGCTTGCTTGCCTGCAGCATCGAGTCCGACGAATGGCTCGTCCACGAGCAGGATGTCCATCGGGCGTATGAGCCCGATCGCGATGGCAGCCTTCTGCTTCAACCCTCTCGAGAACCGCGCCGGCAAATCGTCGGCGCGGTGATATATGCCGAGATGGTCGAGCACATCGGCCGCGTCTTGCTCCCAATCGACGCGTCCGTGCAGCCGCGCCGTGAACTCGAGGTGCTCCCAAACGCTGAGGTCGTCGTAGAACAAAGGGGTGTCCGACAGATAGCTCAGCGCGGCGCGAGCGGGCAATGACCCGGCCGGGTGGCCGCCGACCTCGATCGCTCCGTCCGACGCCTCGAGCAGGCCGGCCGCCATGCGCAGGAACGTTGTCTTGCCCGATCCGTTGTGACCGATGAGCACGGTCGCTTCGCCTTGTTCGATGAACAGATCGAGTGGAGCGAGCGCGGTGAGCGCGCCATAGGTCTTGGACACGCCCTTCACATCGAGAGCAGGGGTCTTGGCCGGGCGCGGCTTGAACGACGTCGACGCAGATGCGCCTGTCTGCGCGTCGGTTGTTGGCCTGTCCGGCTTGGGCTTGGGCTTGGGCGCCACCGCCGCCGTCCCTGGCTTGCGCGGCTTGGATTTGGAAGGGGAACGATCAGCCACCGACATCTCCTTCGACATCACCGTCGACATCACTGGGCGCGAGCACCGGGTTCGTCTTCACCGTCAACATCATCATGATCAGGCAGCCTTCGCTCGTTGGCGATCACGGGCCGCCTGCTGGCTCTCCTCCATGGACCGCCGCCACCACAACTTCATGGCGATGCGATACCGCACCCACGCCACGGTGAGGGCGATGGCCATGAACACGAAGCTCATGGTGTTGGTGGCCGCGGCGTAGGCGTCCTTGCCATCACCGAGCGCCTTCGATGCCATCACCACGGGAAGCGATCCGGCGGTGGCCATCACCAATGGCCATCCGGTGCGAATGGCGATCTTCATCCCGGCAGCTTCCGGCGGCATGAGCTGACCCAACTCCGTCGGTGGTTCGGGCGCCCCCATCACCACACTGGACACTGCTCCGGCCAATGCCGCAAGGACCGCAGGCACCGTGAGCAAGGCCGCCATGGCGATGGCATGGCTGTCGCCTTCGAGAGCGACGACGACCCCACAGCCGATCGCCCCGAGCAGGAGCATCAACAACGTCGGCACCACCAGGTGACGAAGGAGCAAGTCGCCTTGCTCCACCGGCAGGACATCGGTGAGATCGACCTGATCGACCTGTTGGGCCATGGGCTCGACGACGTCGAGCGCAGCGATGTAGAGCGCGAGCGCACCAGCGACGATGAGCGGACTCGTGCCGTGCCATGCGGCGCGCAGCGCCACGCCAGCGAGCACCGCCAGCACCACCAGGCGCGCCAGGCGCCCGGCGGGGAATCGCAACACGGCGCGAATGCCGCGGCGGAACACCACGAAACGCTTCGACGATCGCTTGCTCGGCAACCACGGGCGGTCCCTCGGTGTGTCCTGCGCCAGTTGACGTCGCAGGATGATGACGGTTCGCAGGTCTTGCATCGTGACGGCGAAGCGCATCTGCCCGACCAGACCGGTCCGACGTTCGGCCAACTCGAGCAGCAACCCGCCCACCGATGCCATGCCCGCGACAACCGCACCGACAGCGATGACGATGGCAATGAGACCGACCGCGTCGAAGGTGCGCGGCCACAAGGCGATGAGGCCGAACGTTCGCATCGGTGACCACACCTGCCACATCACATCGGCTCCGGCCCACACCACAACCGCGAGCGCAAGCAAGGTTGCCACCGGTCGCCGGACGCGATTGCCGGAGGTGGTGAGCGCAACGCCGACCATCGTCAACATCGCCAACAACCCGCACAACGCTCCACTGCTCGCCCACGCCAGAGCGTTGGCGTGGAAGCGCTTGGACGCCAGGTCGCCACCCACCGCCCCCACGATGACGCCGAGGAACGCGGCAAAGCGCAATTGACGCAGCGCAGCAGACCGCAGGGCCGCGCCCCGATCGACGGGAGCGAGCAGCACGTGACGGACCTCGGCGGCCTCCATGGCGATCGGCCCGCCGCGACTTCCCGAGCGGAGCCCGAGTGCGATCAGCGATGCCACCACCAGACCGACGACCGCGGCGCCGTGATCATCGATGCTGGCCAGTTGCGACACCGTGAGCCGGACATCACCGACCGCGCTCGCCACGAACAACGTGGCCACGATGCCGATGAGGCCGGTCAGATAGACCCGATACGCGGCGTCGATCCAGTCGATGTCGGCGAGTCGTTGCTTGCGGCGAGCCTTGCGCAACTCGGCCAACACGGCCGGCGCGTCGAACGAGGCGTCGACCGACGAGCGGGCGCTGATGACGCGGGCACCGTTGCCGTCGCCGAGGAGGGTCGCGTGCACATCACCGGAATGGTCGGTCTCGGGCCGCTGGGGAAGGTCGTCGTCGTGATTCACCGCGGCTGCGACGCTACTGCCCTGCGGGTTCGGCTCCCATGGCGGCGATGCGGTCGCCATCGGCCGCCCATCCCGACCAACTGGGTACGAAGAGCCGGCCGGGAGGCAGACCGGCCGCCTCGAGGGCGAGGAGATCGAGGCAGGCCGACACGCCCGACCCGCACGAAGCGATCACCTCGGTGTCAGCGCCGATGCCTCGCTCCGAGGCGAGTGCGCGCAACTCGTCGGCGGGCCGCAGGCGCCCGCCGACGACGACATCACCCCACGGCAGGTTCACCGCGCCGGGGATGTGACCGAGGCGCTTGTCGAGGGGGTTGGGTTCGCCGCGGTAGCGGTCCGCGGCACGAGCGTCGACCACGAGCGCGCCGGCTGCCTGGGCGTCGACCAGCGCATCGGCGGAGGTGATGAACCGGTCCGGCCATCGGCGAGGTTCGAACGAGATGCTCGGACGCTCGACCGGCCCCGTCTCCAGTGGCTCCGGCCACGCCGCTATGCCACCGTCGAGCAGGGCAGCCGAGCAACCGATGGATCGCAGCATCACCACCAATCGGCCCGCGGTCATCCCGCCGGTGTCGTCGTAAGCGACCACGAGATCATGGGCGCCGATGCCGAGGCGGGACATCGCCGCTGCGAAGTGCTCGGGTGTCGGGAGCGGATGCCGCCCGGCCCGGGGATCGTCGAGGGGGCCGGCCAGGTCGGATTCCAGGTCCACGAACACGGCCCCGGCGATGTGCCCGGCCAGGTACGCCTCCCGACCCGATCGGCCGTCGAGGTACGAGCGGACGTCGACAACGACCAGCTCAGCGCGCCTGTCGACCACCCAGGTCGCGTCGACGAACACGGGCAGTCCAGGGCGAGGGGAAAGGGGCGAGGTCGAAGCGCTCATGGTGACCGGACCCTAGGGCGCTAACCTTTCGTCTCTGGCCTGCAATTGGCGGGAACCCATCTCGCTCCCCCGTCGTCTTGATCTTTGATGTCCACTGAAAGCTTCCAAGTCCTCTTCGCCGTGTTGGCGATCGCGTCCAACATCGCCACGGTGATCTTGGTCGCCACGCGCCTCATGTCGTCCAACGTGGCGCCCCTGGCCAGGCTCCGCACACTGGTCGAGCCCTACGTACTGCCGTTCACGTTCGTGGTGGCTGCGGTGACGATGTCGGGAAGCCTCTACTTCAGCGAGATCGCGCTGGCTCCGCCGCACATGGTTCCGTGTCCTCTGTGTTGGTTCCAACGCTGTGCCGCGTATCCGTCAGCGATCCTGCTCGGCATCGCCACGTTCCGCCGTGATCTCTCGATCCGTGTGTACGTGATCCCCCTGGCCCTCATCGGCGCCACCATCTCGGTGTACCACCTCCTCATCGAGAACTCGATCCTCAACCCCACCGAATCGTGCAAGGTCGGCGCATCGTGTGCCGACGTGTGGTTCACGGAGTTCGGATTCATCACCCTCGCCTACATGGCACTCAGTTCGTTCCTACTCGTGGCCAGCGCACTGGCCCTTCCTGCTCGGAGACCAGCGTGAGCACACAACCCGATCGAGTTCTCACCCGCCGTTCGTTGCTGGCACTCGCCGGCGGCGCAATTGTCCTTGCCGCATGTGGTGGTGACGACGGTGGCGCGACGAGCGACGCATCGTCGACCGATGCATCGGGGACCACGGCCGCCGGGGGCACGACAGCGGCCTCAGCAACCACCGTTGCCGGAGCCAAACGAGCCAAGGGCGAATACCAACCGGTGAGCATCACCGGCGACGCGTTGGTGCAGATGCCCGATGGTGGCACTGACGCCGCCATCGGCAAACCCGCCCCCGCGCTCAGCGGCTTCTCGTTCGACGGATCGCCACTGTCGATCACACCGGGGTCGGACGGCAAGAAGTTGATGGTCGTGTTCCTCGCCCACTGGTGCCCCCACTGCCGCGCGGAGGTGCCGCTGCTGGTGGAGTGGATGACGACCGGACGTGCACCAGCCGACACGCGGGTGGTGGCCGTCGCTACCAGTTCCACCAACACTCGTCCGAACTTCCCACCGTCCAACTGGCTCAAGGACGAGAAGTGGCCAGTCGAGGTGATGGCCGACAGCGAGACCTATGACGCTGCCGCCGCCTATGGCCTCACCGGCTTCCCGTACTTCGTGTTGATCAACACAGATGGCACCGTTGCGCGTCGCGTCAGTGGGGAGGTCGCCCCGAGCGACCTGAAGTTGTTCCTCGACCAAAGCGTCACCTGACGTCGAGGGTCACACTGCGATCTTGCGGAGCACCTGACCGGCGTACTCCGACACCAGCAAGCTGCCGGACCAATCGAAGGTGAGCCCGACCGCACCGTTCACGGTCGCCGACGATGCTGGCCCCCCGTTGCCGGTGGTGGATCCGATGCCATTGCCGGTCAGACCGACGAGCAGACCACCAACGGTCAGCTTCACGACGCGGTTGCCGGTGTGCTCAGTGATGTAGGCGTTGCCGGCCAGATCGAAAGCGACGCGACGCGGACCATTCAGCTGTGCCTGTGTGCCGACTCCACCGAGTCCCGAGCTACCGGCCGTGCCGGTTCCGACCACGGTGCGGATCTTGCCGTTGATGTCAACGGCCCGCACTTTGCTGTTGTTCACGTCCACGATGAGCAACTCGCCGTTGGGTCCATAGGCAATCCCGACCGGATAGTTGAGCGTGGCACTGGTGGCCAACCCGTTGTCCCCGGAGCTCCCGGCGGCGCCGGTGCCCACGATGGTGGAGATGGTCCCATCGGCAGCGACCCGCCGGATCTTGTTGGCGTTGGAGTCACTGATGACGAGACGACCGGACGAGTCGAGCGCCAGGCCCTGGGGGCGGTTGATCGCGGCCGATGTAGCCGGACCGCCGTCACCGTTGCTCGCAGCCGTGCCGTTGCCGGCAAAGGTCGTCACCACACCGTTGGTGGCGATCTTGCGGACCACGTTGTTGTTCGCGTCGGCGACGTAGATCGTTCCGTCGGACGCGACCACGAGATCGTTGGGGCGGTTGAACGTTGCGGCGGTTGCCGCCCCGCCATCGCCGCTGTAGCCGGCCGTGCCGTTACCGGCCACCGTCGTGATGGTGCCGTCAGTGGCGATGCGACGGATCCGATGGTTCCCCACGTCGGCCACGTACACCGAGCCATCGCTGCCGGTGGCCAGACCGATCGGATTGTTGAACGACGCGGCCGAGACCGGTCCACCGTCGCCGCCGAACGCCTGTGTGCCGGTGCCCCCGAAGGTCGAGATCGTGCCGGTGCCGATGGCGCCTTCGATGACCGTGCCGACGCACGTCCAACCTGCCGGCACCGGTGATTCGGTGACACCCACGTCACTCACTGTCGAGGACCAGCAACGCCCCGAGTTGTCCTTCACCGCGAACGACACATGGTCGCTGGCGAACGCGGCCGACACCACGCGCGGACCGCTCGACGCTGCGGTTGTGTAGGTCACCGACGATTCGAGTGCGCTGAGCGCGCCGGTCGTCGACGGCATCGCGCCATCAGCCGATCGGGCTGTTGCCACCGCAGAAGCCACCGAGCGCAGGTTGGTGCGTGCCTGTGCACCCTGGGCCCGCTTGCGCGCTCCCAAGAAGGTCGGGATGGCGATGGCCAGCAAAATGGCGATCACGAGGACCACCACCATCAGTTCGATGAGGGTGAACCCCTCGTCATCATCACGTTGAATGTCCGCACGCACCACAACGCGTGGGTCGGCAACGAGACGAGCGAGTTGAGGCCAGCGGGAAAACCCAGCTGGGAAACGTCAGCGCGGTACGGCGACCGGGAGGCGATCGGTGAGCCACCACTCGACCTCGAGCGCCGGCATCGGCTTGGCGAACAGATAGCCCTGACCGAGCCCGACGCCGTAGCTGCGCAGCACGTCGAGCTGTGTCTCGGTCTCGATGCCCTCGGCCACCACCCACAGGTCGAGCGCGTCGGCCATGCCGACCACTGCGGCCACGATGGCTTCGTCGTTGGGATCGGTACCGAGACCGTCGGTGAAGCCGCGATCGATCTTCAGCACGTCGAACGGGTACGCCTTGAGATGGGTGAGCGACGAGTACCCGGTGCCGAAGTCGTCGATGGCCAGGCTCACCCCGAGCTCACGCAGGGCCGCGAGGGCGTTGCCGGCATCGACGCCGGACTCGAGCAGGACGCTCTCGGTGACCTCGAGGCACAGCGCAGCGGGCGGTAGGCCGGTGCGCTCGAGGACGTCGCGCACGGTGGCCACCAGAGACGGGTCACCGAGCTGCCGGCCCGACACGTTCACCGCCACCGTCGCGTCGCGCACGACCACACCGCGCTGGCGCCACAAGGCGAGGTGCTGACAGGCCGTCGCCAGCACCGCTGCGCCGAGGGGCACGATGAGTCGGGTCTCCTCGGCGAGGGGGATGAACTCGCTCGGACCCATGGGTCCCCGTGTCGGATGATGCCAACGCACGAGGGCTTCGAACCCATGCAGATGGCCGTCGCGCAGATCGAGGCTGGGCTGGTAGTAGACGACGAGTTCGCCGGCGTCGATGCCGCGTCGCAACTCGCGCTCCATCTCGGCGCGCCGCACGAGTGCGTCGTGATGATCGCGGTCGTAGATCTCGAAATGGGCCCGACCGGCGTCCTTGGCTCGATACATGGCCGAGTCCGCGTTGCGGAGCAGAGCGTTGGCGTCGGCACCGGTGTCGATGGCGTAGGCCACGCCGACGCTGGCCGACAAGGTGAACTCTTCGCCCTCGAGGTTGATGGGGATGGAGAGCGTGTCGATGACGCGGTTGGCGATGGCGGTGGCGTCTTCGCGTTGCGCGATGTGCTGGCACACCAAGACGAACTCATCTCCACCGAACCGGCCGACCACATCACTGGGACGCAAGACGTTGCGGATGCGGCCGGCGGTGATCTCGAGCAGTTGATCACCGACGTGATGGCCGAGTGTGTCGTTGATGAGCTTGAAGTGGTCGAGGTCGCAGAAGAGAACAGCCGTGCGCGCGGCGGTCTCGGGGTCGGCCAACAGTCCATTGAGATGGTGCATCACCGCGGTGCGGTTCGGCAGGCCTGTCAATGCGTCATGCGCCTCTTGGTGAGCGAGCCGATGCGCGAGGTTGCGGTGCTCGGTGACGTCCTCGACCTGGAGGACTCCGAACCGCGGCGTGCCGTCATCGTTGCGCACCAGTGACACGTGGACCGCGGCCCACAACACCTCACCGTCTTTTCGGATGAAGCGCTTCTCGTAGGAAAGCCCACCGGGGCCGGACATGTCGCCACGGCGCTCGCCTTCGATGGGTCGTAACCGATCGTCGGGATGGGTGATGTCACCGACATTGGCGTTGACCAGATCGTCCTCGTCGTAACCGAGCATGTTGCACAGGGCTCGGTTCACCTGGAGCAACTGCCCGCCGCGGCCCTGAACGGCCATGCCGATGGGCGCATTGCGGAATGCCGATTCGAACAACGCCTCGGTCTCGCGCAATCGACGCTCACCGGCGACGCGGGTGGTGATGTCGCGCAAGGTGATGAGGCACCACTCCACACCGGCATCACTGAGATGGTTGGTGGCGATGACATCCATGGTGCGGATCTGATCGTCCGACCCCTTGACGCGTGCCTCCACGCGTCCGGTGCTGCCCGGTTGATCGAGGACGTAGCGCAGGAGATCGCCGACGCGGTCCATGTCCTCGTCGACGAAGATCGCTGGCGCCGGCAGCCCGACCTCGCTGGCCGGATCGAGCCCGAGCACCTCCATCGATCCGGCAGCGAAGACCACACGGCCCGACGCGTCGAGTCCGAACACGACATCGTTGGTGTGCTCCATGAGCGCATCGAGCCGGGCGCTGCTGAGCGCCGGCGCGATCGGCTCGAGGGATCGAGCGTGCTTGTCTGCTGCAGAACGACGAGGGATCATCGGAAGGCTCCGATGATGACGCACCGGCAAGCGCCGATCGGGGATGCTCCGGTTGTCATCGTGACCCCGCTGCCGGTGGGTCGAACCGCTGGTCAGCAGCGAGCCGCTCGGCCTCGTCCCGCACCAGTCGCAAGGGGCGGCCCAGTGCCGCGGCCGCAGCACGCACGTCCTCGAACTCGGCCTTGGCGGTTCCGGCGCTGTGCTTGATGGCGATGGCGTGGCCTTCGATGGTCACGGTGCTGAACGACCGCTCGGCCATCCATCGCTGCGAGTCGGTGGAGCGCACTCCCAAGGTGCCGGTCTCGTCACGCAGCAGTCGCGACAGTCGATCGCGATCAGCGGGTGAAGACAGCACGTGCACGGTATGGGCGGGACGTCCCTTCTTCATCACGATTGGCGTGACCCATGCGTCGAGGGCGCCAGCGCCGATCAGTCGATCGATGGTGTGGGCCAACACCTCACCCGTGAGATCGTCGACGTTGGTCTCCAGCACGACCACTGGCTGTCCGGCGTTGTCCTTCCAGTGCGCGTCCGACCTCGTGCCGATCACCACCTGCGTGCAGTTGGGTCGGCCGCTCAGTTCACGGCCACCTGCGCCATAACCACTCGAGCTGATGGTGATCTCGGGCATGGGTCCACGCAGATTGCACAACGCAGCCATGAGGGCCGCTCCGGTGGGGGTGGTGAGTTCGAGCGTCTCGTCAACGGCAACGACGGCAAACCCTTCGAGGAGTCTCGGCACCGCTGGTGCAGGGTTGGGTAGGACGCCGTGCGCGGCCCGCACCGTTCCGGTTCCGACGGCGATCCGCGAGCAGCCGATGTCGTCGATGCCGAGGATCTCGAGCGCGCAGCACACACCGACGATGTCGACGATCGCATCGAGCGCGCCGACCTCGTGGAAGTGCACCTCGTCAACGCTCACCCCGTGCAGCCGCGCCTCGACCTCGGCAAGCTTGGTGAACACCGCAATGGCACGACCCTCGACGCGATCGGGCAACTCGCCGGCGCGGATGATGCCGACGATGTCCGACAGCCCGCGGTGCGCGTGTTCGTGTCGGCAATCGACCTTCGCACGCGTGGCCGACATCCCGGCGCGCAGCACGCGCTCGGCGGCGAGGGTCCAACCGGGGACGGCGAGACGAGCGAGCATCGACCTGATCTCATCGACGGGAGCGCCCGCGTCGATGAGCGCACCCAGCGCCATATCCCCGGCGATCCCGCTCGGGCATCCGAACCATGCGATGTTTCGATCGCTCATGCGCGTGCTCGCGTGTTGCTCAACAGACGAGCCACTGCGCACGCCGCTCCGTATCCGTTGTCGATGCCGACCACGGTGATCCCCGCTGCGCACGACGACAACATGGCGAGCAACGCGGTGACGCCTTCGAACGCCGCGCCGTAGCCGACGCTGGTGGGCACGGCGACGACCGGTGCGGACGTGAGACCACCGATCACCGAGGCGAGCGCTGCCTCCATCCCGGCGACAGCGACGACAGCATCGGCCGCAGCGATCTCGTCGATGTGGGGCAAGATCCGGTGAAGGCCGGCAACGCCCACGTCAGCGAGCAGACGCGGTGCAAACCCGTAGGCGGTGAGGACCGCCGCACATTCCGATGCCACCGTGAGATCGGCCGTACCGGCGCAACACACCACCACCGACTCGGGTCGAATGGTCTCCATCGGGTTCCACACCACCAGCGAACCGTGCGCGGTGCCACTCGGGTGAGCGGCGAGGACCGCCTTGATCTGAGCATCCGTGGCGCGGGTGAGCAGTACCGGGGCGCCGCGACCGGCCGACAGCAACTCGCCGACGATCCCGACGCAGTGCTCCGGGGTCTTGCCCGGCCCGTAGATCGCCTCGGGCATCCCCTGGCGCAGTTGGCGGTGATGATCGACCCGTGCGTATCCGAGGTCGGCGAAGGGCAGGCGGCGCAGGGAGCGGGCGGCATCGTCGGGCGACAGGTGGCCGCTGGCCACGTCGTCGAGCAAAGCCCTGAGAGCGTCGTCGTCCACGCCGTTATCCTTGCCGGTCGTGCCAGCTCATGCCGCCTCAGCCCTGACCGTCGGATACCTCGGGCCCGCCGGCACATTCACCGAACAGGCCCTACGGAGCCAGAGCGACCTCGCGGCGGCCCGGCAGGTGATGTACGAAACCATGCCCGACGTGCTCGACGCGGTCGCCGCCGGCGAGATCGATCTGGGATTCGTGGCCATCGAGAACTCCATCGAGGGCACCGTGCACCTCACCCAAGATGGGTTGGTGTTCAACCACGATCTGCTCATCGTGCGAGAGGTCGTATTGGACGTGCAACTGTGCTTGCTCGCGAAGGCAGGCACGGCGCTGACCGACGTGACGTCGGTGTGGTCAATTCCGGTGGCCACCAGCCAGTGCACCGCGTTCTTACACAAAGAACTGGGGTCGGCCCGATTGCAGGTGGCCAACTCGACCGCGGAGGCAGCCGAGCGCGTGGGCAAGGACGACGCCAAAGGACAGGCGGCCATCGGCACGGCGCGGGCGGCGGAGCTGTACGGGCTCGAGATCTTGGCCACCGACATCGCCGATGCCGACGGCAACCAGACGCGGTTCGTCGTCATCTCTCGTGACGGCATCCCTGCACCGACGGGCCACGACAAGACCACCGTCGTGGTGTACCAGAAGGCCGACGTGCCGGGTTCCCTCATCTCGATCCTGCAGGAGTTCGCGGCGAGGCGCATCAACCTGTCCAAGCTCGAGAGCCGGCCGACCAAGTCGGGCGGACTCGGCGACTACTGCTTCGTGCTCGACGCCGTCGGCCACATCAACGACGAGATCATGGCCGACTGCCTGCGGAGCCTGAAGGCCAAGCAAGGCGGCGTGAAGTTCCTGGGGAGCTACCCGGCCGCGGGACATTCAGCCGAGAGCGCCCGGGCGCACGCTGACGCCGCATGGGCCGAGGCCGACGATTGGGTCGAATCGCTGCGGGCGCGCGTCGTCGACTGACCGCCTGCCTGTCCGACCGATGATCGGCCGGCAATAGGGTGCGGGTCCATGTCCAGTCGGATCGATCCCACGGCGTCGCCATCGCCTGATCCATCGCTCGATCATCCCCTCGACACCGCACTCGATCCGTCATTGGTCATACCCGCTCGTGTTGCGCACTGGGCGAGCGTGGAGCCCGATCGTGCGTTCCTCGTGGAGGTCGGAGGCCGATCGCTCACCTTCGGGCAAGCGTTCGACGAGGTCCGGCGTTGGGCCACCTATCTACGTGCTCTGGGAGTTCAGCCCGGAGATCGCGTGGCGTCATTCCTCCCCGCGTCGGTGGACGCGCAGCTGGTGTGGCTGGCATGCGGATGCATTGGCGCGTGGGAGGTGCCGGTCAACCCCGAACTGCGCGGTGAGATGTTGCGCCATGTGCTGACCGACTCGGCGCCCGTGGTGTGCCTCGCCCGCGACGACAATGCACATGTGCCTCAGGAAAGTGGGGTCGACGTACGGGTTGTCGCTGTCCCACGCGATGGATCGCTGGTACGCGATGTGACTCCCGCGGTGTTCGAACGACTGCCACAACCCGACGACGTGAGTTGCGTGATCTACACATCGGGCACGACCGGGCCATCGAAAGGCGCTGTCATCCGGTGGGCGCAGTTTGGCGGCATCCTCGGCCGCGTTCCGCGTCATTGGTATGGGTCGAACGATGGCGTGTATGCGCCGCTGCCCATGTTCCACGTGACTGGGCGAACGCCGACGCTCTCGATGGCCGATGCGGGTGGACGGGTTGTCTTGCGTGAGCGCTTCTCCGTCACCGACTTCTGGGACGATGTGCGCAATTTCAATTGCACGAGCACGACGGTGTCCAGCGCCGCATTGTTGATGGCACAGCCGCCTCGCCACGACGATGCCGACAATCCAATGCGTTTCGCCATGTTCGGCGTGACCGGCAGGTTGGCGTTGGCGTTCGGTGAGCGCTTCGACGTGCAAGTGGTCTCGAACTACGGCTCCACCGAGATCGGGTTCCCCATCACCAATCGCAACTGCAACGCCGACAACGCGCACCTCGCCGGCTGGCTACGGCCGGGATACGAAGCAAGAGTGGTTGACACCGAAGGATCGTTGGTGCCCTTCGGTCAGGTCGGTGAGCTGCACATCAAGCCTCCCGATCGGTTGATGATGACGGCCGGCTATCTCAATCGGCCCGATGCCACCGCGTCAGCGATCGTCGATGGTTGGTATCGAACCGGTGACGCCGTGATGATGTTCGCCGACGGCTCGGTGCAGTTCGTCGACCGCATCAAGGACACCATCCGACGATTCGGCGAGAACATCTCCTCGGCCCAACTCGAGACGGTCATCAACACCGATCCCGAAGTGGTGGAGTGCGCAGTGCTCGGCATCGCGTCCGACGTGGCCGGACACGAGGTACTGCTCGTGGTGCGACCCGTGAGTGTCGAGGGGTTCTCGGCTCAGACGTTGTACGAGCGGCTACGCGAGACGCTGCCCCGCCACTGCCTCCCGGCGTTCATCTCCACCCGGACCGACGAGTTCCCCAAGACGCCCAACGGCAAGATCCGCAAGGTGGCCTTGGATGGCGAGCGCGATCGGGTGGCCGCCGGTCACACATGGGTGTCCCCTTCGGCTGTGGCTTCCCGGTCGCGCTGACCCACCCCAACGCCGCGCCCTCCAACCCACCCACCCACCCCGAGGTTTGGTCACTTCGCACCGCCACGCGGTCTGTATCGGCCAGACGTCGCGCCCGACCGATGGCACCGCCGCATCGTTTGGGCTCGCGTGCATCGACGCCCCCTAAGGTTGTCGACGGAACGGTGGCAGAGTGGACGATTGCAGCCGCCTTGAAAGCGGCCGGGCCGAAAGGTCTCGGGGGTTCGAATCCCTCCCGTTCCGCCACCAGGCTCGAGGGGGACACCGTGGCCGAAGGCAGTGCAAGGCTTCCGAAGTACGTGCAGCGCGTCGTCGACATGACCGCCACCGACCCCCAGCTCCAGCAACTCGAGTCCGATGAGCGACTGTTCGAGCTGGCCGCCGAGCCGGGCTTGGAGTTGGCCGACATCATCGACATCCACCTCGGCGGATATGGCGATCGCCCGGCCCTCGGTGAGCGGGACTACGACGTGGTCCGCGACCCGAGCACCGGGCGACACGTGCGTCAGTTCAAACCCTCGTTCTCCACCATCAGCTTCGGCGAGCTGCATCGTCGAGTCCGTGCCGTGGCCGCCGCGTGGCAGAACCATCCAATCCATCATCTCGGCGCCGGCGAGTTCATCTGCGAGCTCGGATTCGCGGGCGCGGACTACTTCACCATCGACACCGCAGTGGCCTACGTCCGAGCCATTGGGGTGCCGCTGCAGACCACGTTGGCGGGCGCCGATCTCGACGGCATCTTCACCGACACCGCCCCGGTTGCCGTCGCCACGACCATCGCCGACCTCCCGGTCGCGGTGAAGTACACCATCAGCCACGACACGATCCGCAGCATCATCGTGTTCGACTACGACGAGCGGCTCGATGACGACCGAGAGACGCTCGCCGCGGCACGCACGCGGCTCGCCGCATCTCGATCAGCGGCCGAGCTCATCGATGTCGAAGATCTGATCGCGTTCGGTTCTCAGCACACCTACGTTCGTCCACCGAGCCGTCCCAACGCCGACGACGAGATGACCTTGCTCATCCACTCCTCGGGGAGCACGGGAACACCGAAGGGCACCATCTACGTCGAGCGCACGGCTCGCAACATGTGGCGGGTCCGACCGAAGAAGCTCATCCCCACCATCCGGCTCTGCTTCGCACCGCTCAACCACTTGCTCGGGCGCAGTCAGGTGCAAACGACGTTGACCCGCGGCGGGACCGCCTACTTCACGGCCATGTCGGACATGTCGACGCTGTTCGAGGACTTCCGACTGGTGCGGCCCACCGAGGTCCCGGTGTTCCCCCGCGTGCTCGAGATGGTGCATCGTGCGTTCCTGGGCGAAGTGACCCAACGCATGTCGAGCGGTGTCGACGAGGAGACGGCACGCCAGCAGGTCATGGCCGAGATGCGCGGCCACTTCCTCGGCGATCGGATCGTGATGTTCCAAGCGGGCAGCGCACCGACCACACCGGAGCTGGCTGACTTCATCCGGGAGTGCCTCGACGTCACGTTCGTGGACGGCTACGGCAACACCGAATCGGGCGGGGGCGGGCTCATCTTCCGCAACCGCATCAACTGGGACGAAGTCATCGAGTACAAGCTGCGCGACGTTCCCGAGCTCGGCTACTACACGACGGACAAGCCGTACCCCCGCGGCGAGTTCGTCGTGAAGGCGAAGCACAACTCGCCGGGCTACTTCAAGAAGCCGGAAGCAACCGCCAAACTCTTCGATGAGGACGGGTTCTTGTGCACCGGGGACATCCTCGAGCTGCGCGGACCCGACGAGCTGTACTACATCGACCGGCGCAACGACGTGCTCAAGTTGGCGCAAGGTGAGTACGTCACGTGCGGCTTGGTCGGCACCCGCTTCGAGGCCAACAGCGAGTTGATCCAACAGATCTATGTGTACGGCAACTCAGCCCGCTCATATCTCGTGGCTGTCGTGGTGCCGAACCTCGACGTCGCTCGCAAGATGCTCGACGCGGAGCCCACCATCGAATCGGTCCGTCCCCTGATCCGCGCCGAGCTGAAGTCTGTCGGTGACACGGAGAAGATGCGGTCCTTCGAGATCCCGCGTGATTTCATCGTCGAGTTCGAACCGTTCACCCACGAGAACGGGCTGCTCTCGAGCGTGCACAAGCGCATGCGACCGAACCTCCAACGTCGCTACGGCGAAGCGCTGGAGGCGCTGTATGTCGAGTTGGAACGCCGGCAGGAGAGCGAACTGCTCGCCCTCCATCGCGACGACAGCGGTCTCAGCGTGGAGGACAAGGTGCGCAAAGCACTCGAGTCGACACTCGGCCTCGAAGCCAGCGACACCCTCGGCACCTACAGCTTCGCCGAACTCGGCGGCGACTCGCTCGGCGCTGCGGCGTTCGCCGGTTTGCTGTCGAGCATCTTCCATGTGACCGTGCCGGTGTCGAGCATCCTCAGCCCCGCCGGCAACGTGCCCAAGTGGGCCGAGACCATCGAGATGCTTCGCTCGGGCAAGTCCCGTCCCACGTTCGCCAGCGTGCACGGATCAGGTGCGCGTGTGCTGCATGTGACCGACCTCGACGTCACCCGGTTCATCGATCGGGGCCGAGCTGAGTACGCCACGCAAACCCCGGCACCCGACATCACCCGAACCGTCCTGATCACCGGCTCCACCGGCTTCCTCGGGCGGTTCCTGTTGCTGGAGTGGCTCGATCGTGTCGCCGCCGTCGACGGCAAGGTGATCGCGCTGGTTCGTGCAGCGTCTGCCGACTCGGCGCTCGACCGGTTGCGAGCGGCGTTCGATACCGACCCGACGTTGCGCGCCCGATTCGACGACCTCTCCCACGGACACCTGGAGGTGCTCGCCGGCGACGTGGTCGACCCGATGTTCGGTCTCAGCTCCGTCGAGTACGAGCGCCTTGCCACGGAGGTCGATCGCATCGTGCACCCTGCTGCACTGGTGAACCATGTCCTCGACTACGAGTTCCTGTTCGAACCCAACGTGGCCGGCACCGCGGAGCTCATCGGCCTCGCGCTGCATCATCGGATGAAGCACTTCGATTTCGTCTCGTCCATCGCCGCAACGCGCTTCGTCGACCGATCACACGGCTGGGGCGAGGACGCTCCACTGTTGGGAACAGTGAGACTGAGCAACGACTACGGCTCGGGCTACGGCGCATCGAAATGGGCGGGAGAGGCGCTCCTGCACAGCGCCCATTCGCAATTCGGGTTGACATCCACGATCTTCCGCGGCGACATGATGCTGCCCCACAGCACCTACGTCGGGCAGATCAACGTGCCCGACATCTTCGCCCGGCTGTTGTTCAGCCTGGTCATCACGGGCCTTGCACCGGCGAGCTTCTACGAGCCGGGACCCGATGGTGGACGAGCCCGCGCCCACTACGACGGCGTCCCGGTCGACTTCGTGGCTACGGCCATCGCCGGTATCGGACTGTTGCCCCGTTGCGGTGTGGACACCTTCAACATGGTGAACAACCACGACGACGGCGTGTCGATGGACAGCTTCGTCGAGTGGGTCGAGTCCGCTGGCTACCCGATCGATCGCGTGGCCGATCACGCCGATTGGGTCCGCCGATTCGAGACCGTGTTGCAGGCGCTACCAGAAGACCTTCGCGGCGCGTCGTCGTACATGGTCATGGACTCGATGCGCGCCCTCTACCGCGCCAACCCATCGACGCCGGGCAACATGCAGTTCCTAGAAGGCCTGCGGCAGTTGCCGCAGCCATTGGAGCTACCGCATCTCACCGAGGCCATCATCCACAAGAGCCTCGCCGACCTGCGCCACCACGGATTGCTCGCCGCGTCGCCAGTGTGACCATGGACGGCGGTCCGCCTCGTCCGCTCGAGCGAGCCACGGCTTTCGGCAGGTTTCGGCCACGCCTTGAGCCATTTCCGACCATTTCACATTGCAAAACGACTACCAAGAACCCCATAAATATGACGAACCAGTGACGGGCTGCTTCATGCCAGGCGCGCCAGCACCGATAGGCAAGCATGATGCGCAAGCCACTGACGCTCACACTCGTGGCCCTACTCGCACTTGCGGGAACGGTCACCTACAGCAACCGTCACGAGGCCACGGCTTCTGGACCGACGACGAAACTGGTGCTCGACGTACCGGTTGAAGGGGGTTCATGGCGCGTTCGCGCTGATGGCTCGGTCTCGGCACCCGATGGCGTGTTCAAGCCTGCAAACGGCAGGGTCCCCAGGGGCGCAACCTTGGTTGACGCGGTGGCGACACCGTCGAAGCACGGCTACTGGGGCATCACCACAAAGGGTTCCATCGTCCGTGGCGGTGATGCTGCCGCCCTTCCCCGAGTCGGGAAATGGCGAACTCGCGGAAGGGCTGCGGCCATCGCCGCACTTCCCGATGGCACCGGGCTCTACGTCGTCGGAGCGAACGGAACGGTGTCCACGTACGGAACCGCACCACGCATCCCCGGCATCCTCTACACCTCCACTCGCATCGTCGACGCCGCCGTGAGTCCCACCGGCAACGGACTGTGGATGGCCACCATCGATGGAGAGGTCTACGCCATCGGCGATGCTGCCAACCTCGGCGGCATCGGCGTGGCGCCGAACTCGCCGATCACCGCGATGACACCAACCGCATCGGGGCAGGGCTACTGGCTCGTCAGCGCCGACGGTGGCGTATTCGCCGTCGGCGATGCGTTCTTCCGAGGCAGTCTGGTCGGCATCGATTCCGGCGAGGACGTGGTCGGTCTACAGATCGATCGAGATGGATACCTGTTGCTCGGAGCATTCGACCGCGTCGACGCGTTCGGCAACGGCGCCCCGATGCCTGACCCTGTCGCGTCAGCGGCGGCCAGGACACCACGCACCACGACCACAACACGCCCGGCGACGACGACCACCAAGCCGGGCGTGACGACCACGACGAGGCCACCTGCGACGACGACCACGCAGCCGGCCACCACGACAACAAGGCCCACCACGACCACCACACAACCACCGGTCTCGACCGGCGGCTCGTGGTTCGCCGGAACCCCGTGGTTGTACGGCGCAGTTCCATCCGGTGCTCGACTCGATCCGATGAGCTCGACCCTCGCCGCAGCGCTCGCTGCACCGGGGACGATCCGCACCGTGAACGTCACCTCCTATGGCGTCCCGGTGTACGAGGCCACCGCCTCGACGCCGCGCTATCAGGTCACCATTCGCAACGGCGGCACGAACGCTTGGGGTGTGAACGACCTCATGAACGAGATGGTGCCGATCCCCGACAACGCAGTGGCCGCACCCGGCTATGACGGGAAGATGGTCATCATCGATCGGGCCAACAACAAGGTCTACGACCTGTGGACCGTGCAACGCAGCGGCAGCGGATGGTCGGCCGGATGGGGTGGCGTCTACCCACTCAACGGCGACGGCACGAGCCACAACCCGAGCTATCAGAACGGTGTCGCGTGGCCGAACCCGGTGTCGCGTGGCACCGGCTCGGGCATCTCGTCACTGTCGGGCATCATCACCACCAGCGAGATCGCCGCCGGTCAGATCAATCACGCGTTGGTCTTCGCCACCGACATCGCCTGTGGCCCGGCGCAGAGCGGTCCGTTCCGTTACCCGGCCACCACCACGGACGGCTACAACGGCGGCAACTGCGTACCGGAGGGCACCCGCGTGCAGATCGATCCGTCGATCGATCTCGCGGCCATCCCCGGCATCTCGAAGGCGGAGCTCGCCGTCGGTCGAGCGATGCAGACCTACGGCGCCTATCTCATCGACAACGGCGGGTCCCGCATGGGATTCATCGCTCAGATGCCCACGGCATCGTCGGGGAACCCCTACCCGGCTGCCGGGTTCGGTGGGGACTACAACTCGCTCAACCTGCTGCCGTGGCAGAGCCTCCGGGTCCTTGCCTCTTGGAACGGCCAGTAGGCGTCGTCCACATCGCGCTGAGGGGAAGCGCCACGATCCGATCGTCGAGCTCAGCGATGGCTTGACCGGCGTGCAGGACTACGCCACCGGCGAAGCTCTTCCCCATCTCATCGCGTAGCCACATCAGATGACGGGCATCCTCGCGACCTGGCGCGGTACCGGCTTTGAACTCGATGCCGAACACTCGACCGCGGCCGAGATCGACGACGACATCAACCTCGTGACGCCCCCCTTCGACACGAAGATGATGCATCGGCGTCCGCGGTGATGCAATTGCCAGCTCTGCTCGCAGTTGCATCACCGCAAACGCATCGAACCATCGACCACGCAGATCGCCGTCATGGATCACGTCATGCTCGGCAACGCCGGCCGCGGACGCCGCCAGGGCCGTATCGACGAGGTAGCGCTTCCCCGCTTTCGTCAATCGCTTCAATCGACTCGATGTCCACGCCGGAATCACATCGAGCACAGCGAGGTTGGTCAACGCCCGCTCGTACGCGGCCGCTGTCCTCGCGTTGATGCCGGCGTCGCGGATCAGCGAGGCGTCCGAGGGCTGACCGGCAAGATTCAGAGCGAGCGCCGCCACATACCGACGCAATCGCTCCGGATCGCGCGGCACATCCACCGATTCGACGTCACGGCTCACCAGATCATCGAGGTAGCTGTTGAGCCACAGCTCACGTTGACGCACCGTGCGGTCGGTGAACGCGAGGTTCGGGAAGGAGCCGCGCAGCGCGCGCTCGAGATAGTCGTCGATGGTGAGCTGTGGCAACCGAGCGGGAACCGCGTCGAGCCAATCTCGACCGAGTCGAGCGATGAGGCCGTCGGCCGCTATGTCTCCATGCAGTTCCCGCTCGGTCAGGGGATGCATGGCGATGCGAACCACACGACCGGTGCCCGCCCACGTCGAGAGGTCGGTTGTGGCACGGATGCTGCCGGTGAGGATGAACTGGCCCGGGCTGCGATCACGATCCACGGCCCGCTTCACCGCCGCCAGCACCTCGGGAACCTCTTGCCACTCATCGAGCAACAACGGACGATCGGCCCGTCCGAGCGCTGCATCCGGATCGGCCCGATACGTCGCGGCGACGTCCGGGACATCCAAGCGATCGACCTGCGCCACCGCGCGCGCCGCTGTCGTGGTCTTGCCGGTCGCCCGAGGCCCTACGACCATGACTGCTGCGAACGAAGCCAGCGCGTCGGCCAACACCGGATCGACCAACCGCGGGCGGTAGGGGTGAGAGTTGTCCGGCACCCTCCCATGGTACCACGTTCATGCACCTCTCAGTACCATGTTCACACACACTTCGATACCACGTTCACGCGGGCAAACGGCACCCCGGACGCGACGATGGGGCTCACAGCCGGACCCACGGCGTTCAACGCGCGAGCTTGTGCCTGAGCTCGACGAACACCTCGGTGCCGACGATGGCTTCGATCTCCGCGCCCAGCGAGTCGATCACCGACCGATCACCGACATACGCGTCGGTCCCTTCGGTGCAACACCACGCCATCGTCTCGCCGTCGGCGCCCCAGTCACGTCGTTCCCAACGACGCATGGTGGCCACCTCGCTCTCGCCAGGACCGGCCACCCGGTCAACCTTGATCGGCAGCTGCCAACACACCGACGGTTTCCAGTCCACAGGCGATTCACCGGCGTCGAGCGCGGCGAAGTGCAGAGCGCAACCCGCCCCGCCGGCGAAGCCCGGCCGGTTGAGGAAGATGCAACCCCCATTGACGACACGCGTGTTGGTGTTACTCGCATCGCTGAAGATGCCACCACGGACCGCCTCGATGTGATGTTGGAAGCGAGCTGGATCGAGCATTGCCGCCATCGCCGCGGTGAGGCGCGCCTCGTCCTCACCGTCCATCTCCGCGCCCATCGAACAGCAACCCAGTGCCAGCTCCGGTGCCGGGTCGACCCCGATGCCCTTGCAGCCCTTGCCCCACACGCACGTCCAGTTCGATTCGAGGAATCGGCGATCGAACCGCCACGTGGTGTCCCCGTCCCCGATCTCGACGATCTCCATGACCTCGTCGCTCACGCCACCAACGCATCCAGTGCGACGCGCACCGTCGCTTCGACCGCGGCTCGCACCGAGGATCGGTGGGGGTCATATCCGGACATCGTCGTGTCCTTGGCGGCCAACGGGTTCCCGTCGATCGTGAGGATGGCCGCCGCCTCGACACCGTGCTGAGCCGCGATCACGAACAACGCGGCGCATTCCATCTCGACCGCCACCGTGCCCGCGCGCTGCCACAACTCCAGATCGCCGCCCAGCACGTCGAGTGGATAGAAGAGTGCACCGGTCAGCACCACACCTTCGTGCACGGTGAGCGCCGTCGCAGCAGCACCATCGGCCAGGAGCCCGGTGAGACGACGTGAGGCAACGGCGGGATACGAGAGCGGCACCAGTCGTTCGGTGAAGCCGTCGTCGCGCACCGCTGCCGAGGCCACCACCACGTGTCCATCTGTCACGTGGTCCTGCATGCCTCCCGCGGTGCCGGCCCGCACGATGGTTCGCACGCCGGCCCGGCACAACTCCTCGAAACAGATTCCGGCACCAGCCGCACCGACCCCGTGGGACACGATGCCCACTGGCGACCCGCGGTGTTGGGCGCGATAGGACACGTATTCGCGATAACGCCCGATCTCCTCGGCTCCCTCGAGCAAGCCGGCGATCGCCGTGGCCCGATCGGGGTCGCCCACCACGAGCACTGCTGGTGGCAGGTCTTTGGGCCGAACTCGCAATATCGGCAGCCGAACGGCTGCGGGGTCGCTCATGTCCGATTCGCTCACGGTCCGCGCACCTCTCGCTCATCCAACATCCCGGCCGGGTCAGCTCGGGACCTCGCGACGCTACGCCGACCGTCGTGGGTCGGAGCGCGCGATCAACTCGGTCGCATCGCGCGCATCGTTTGGGTCAAAGTGCTCGGTACGGGTTCAACAGGCGAAGTGCCATCGGGCGATGGCATCGACGATCTTCCAGATCGGTTCGCTGTTGAACCCGTCGTCGCGCCTTCGCTGCTACTTCGGATTGCGGATGCCGAAGTCGATCTGACGAACGGTGTGGATCGGCAGTACGTCGTTGCGACCGAGCCACGAGGGCGTTGCCGCATGGTCCCCGTGAGGACGGGCCCAATCGACCCACTCGCCCCAGTCCTTGCGGCTGAGTTTGCTCCCGTGATCTGGGTCGTATTTCGCACACTGCGCCCCGTACTCACGACCGAACCGCAACATCTCGAACGCGATCCACCAGTCCTCTTCCGAGCTCCACTTGCCATCGCCGGCGTAGGTGAGCAGCTGCAGTGAAGGGAACTCGATGACGGGACCACCGGGCTCGGGGTTGTCGGCGCGGTTGAGCCCCTTCCAGGTCACCCTGTCGCCTTCGATCTGATACCAGACCATGGCGGTGTACACGCCCGGCGCCGCCGACATCGTGCCCTCCAGGAACATCTGGATTTCCCGCGGACCGATGAACGTCCCCCAGTAGTGATCCCAATACCGGGCATCGTCGGTGAACAACTTCGACCACGCGATCCAGTCCTCCTGCACTGGACCCGTCATGAAGTAGTGGCGGAACGCCTCTTCGACCTCGGCCCGAGGATGACCCGGACCGGACACGTCGACACCAGAGACCGAACTCATGTGTACCCCCTTCGTCGGACGCACAATATGCCCTGGATCAATGCTCGGATATGGTGCCGAACCACCCCCGCAGAACCGTCCTGCGGAGCGGACCACGTCGCAGCGGAGGCCATCGTGAAGTTCATCTATCAGTACCCCGATACGACCGGACCCGACGTCGACATGCTCGACAGCGGCTCGGTCGCCGACGTCGCCCGCGCGCTCGACCAGTCCGGCTGGAGCGCCTTCGCCTTCACCGAGCACCCTGCTCCCGCCAGCCGTTGGCTCAACGCCGGCGGTCATCAGACGCTCGATCCGTTCGTCGCTCTCGGTCACGCGGCGGCGGTCACCACCAACATCCGGCTCCTCACCTACCTGTGTGTGGTCCCGTATCGGAACCCGGCGCTCCTGGCGAAGTCAGCGGCTACCGTCGACAAGCTCTCCAATGGAAGGTTCATCCTCGGCGTCGGTACCGGTTACCTCAAGCCCGAGTTCCGCGCCCTCGGTGTCGACATCGAAGAGCGCAACGAACTGTTCGACGAAGCCCTCGATGTGCTCCCGTTGCACTGGTCCGGTGAGCCGTTCAACTACAGCGGCAAACACTTCGAAGCGCGCGACATCATCGCCCTGCCCAAGCCCGTGCAGAACCCGATCCCCATCTGGATCGGCGGCAACGCCAAGCTGACGCTGCGACGGGTCGCCGAGAAGGCACAAGGCTGGATGCCGCTGCTGGGCCCCGCCGAGATGTTCAACGTGACGCGCTCACCCCACCTCGAAGCGCTCGACAGCGTCGTTGCCAAGTGGGCCGAACTCAAGGAGATGGCCGGTGATCGGGCCAAGGATCTCGACGTCGTGTACTCGTACATCGACGAGACCATCCACACGCCTGATGTCGACGTCGCCCGTCACAAGGACATGTTCGCCAGCATCGAAGCGATGGGCGCCACCCACATCATCGTCGCCGGTCGCCCGGCCGCGCCGAGTGCCACGATGTCGTTCATCGAAACGTTCGCGTCCACCTACATCAACTGAACGATCCTTCCAGGAGTGCACACCATGAGCCTGCAACCGTACGAACAAGCCGTCGCGTCCACCCGCTCGGTGCTGGCCCAGGCCACTGCCGAACGCATGAGCGACCCGACGCCGTGCGCGTCGTGGACGGTGGCCGACCTCATCAACCACGTCATCGGCGGGCAGCACTTCTTCGCAGCCGGCATGAACGGCACACCACCATCGGCCGATCACCCCGAGTTCGTCAAAGGCGATTTCGTCGCTGCCTTCGACGAGGCGGCCGCCGCTGCTCTCGCCGCGTTCGCCGCTGACGGAGCCCTCGGCAAGATGGTGAAGATGCCCTTCGGTGAGATGCCCGGCATGGTCGTGCTCGGACTCGCCACCACCGACACCTTCGTACACGGATGGGACCTCGCCAAGGCGCTCGGACTGTCGACCGACCTGAACCCAGAGCTGGCCACCGCGCTGCTCGCCCAGTCCGAGAAGAGCATCAGCGACGGGTTCCGCGGTCCTGACGGCAAGGCACCGTTCGGCGCCAAGCAGTCAGCCGACAATGCCGCCACCGCGGCCGACAAGCTCGCGGCGTTCCTCGGCCGCACGATCTGATCGCGGCGCCCAGCGATCATGGGGGTCCTCGACGGGCGCGTCGTCATCGTCACCGGCGCCGGACGCGGCGCCGGTGAGGCCTACGCCACGTTGGCGGCCCGCGAGGGCGCTGCCGTGGTGGTCAACGACGTTGACGGAGACGCCGCTCACGCCGTTGTCGACGCCATCACGTCATCGGGCTTCGAGGCTGTCGCCCACGTGGCCGACATCGGCTCGTGGGCTGCAGCCGATGTGCTGGTGAGCACAACCCTCGATCGATTCGGCCAACTGGACGGTCTCGTCAACAATGCCGGGCTGTTCCACACCGCGTACGCGCTCGATCAGGACGAGGAATCGTTCCGCCGCCTGCTCGACGTGAACGTGATCGGGCTCGCGGCATGCGGGGTGCACGCCATGCGGCACATGGTCCGCCAAGGCAGCGGATCGGTCGTGAACGTCACGTCGGGTTCGTGGACGGGGATGAGCGGCGTGAGCGCCTACGGCGCGAGCAAGGGCGCGGTCGCGTCACTGACCTACACGTGGGCTCTCGAACTGGCCGGGACCGGCGTGCGCGTCAACGCCATCAGCCCCTTGGCGCGCACGCGGATGGTGGAGCAGATGTTCGACTTCCATGCCGACGACCCGGGGTGGAGCAAGCTCAATCTCGACCATCTCCCGCCACCGGCGGCCAACGCGCCCACCGTCGTATACCTGCTGTCCGATCTGGCCAACGAAGTGCACGGCCAGATCGTTCGCATCAACGTCGGTGAACTGGCGCTCATGTCTCACCCCGGTGCGATCGATCCGTTCGCACGTGGGGGCGCCGTCAGCATCGAGGCGGTGGCCGATGCCTTTGCCGGCGTGCTGTCCGATCAACTGCAGCCGGTCGGGCTCCATCGGACAGCGTATGAACCCCGCAAGGAACGTTGAGGCCGTACTGTGGGGATCCCCCCGTCGGTCATGGAATCGTCAGGCAGCGATAACGCGTTTGTTCCCCGCGCGACACACGCGCTGCGTACGTTCCGATCGA
Source organism: Acidimicrobiia bacterium (assembly GCA_050246915.1). Taxonomy (GTDB): domain Bacteria; phylum Actinomycetota; class Acidimicrobiia; order Acidimicrobiales; family Ilumatobacteraceae; genus JBFWVD01. Next base: position 45,453 of record JBFWVD010000012.1, read on the forward strand.
CGTCAGTGTCAGAGAGGACGGCGCACATGCTCAAGCGCACCCATGAACGAACGGGTGAGAAGGTCACCTTCTCACTCACGATCGATCAACCCGTTTCGGTTGTCGGCGATTTCAACGGCTGGGATCCCCACGCTCACCCGCTCGCGAAGCGCACCAACGGCACCCGGTCGGTCGCCGTCGTGCTGCCGGCCGGGCGGTACGCGTTCCGTTACCTCGCCGCCGACGGTGAGTTCTTCGACGACGAGGCCGCCGACGGTTACGAAGAGAACGGCTTCGGCGGCTTCCACGGCATCCTCCTCGTGTCCGGCGCCTCGCTAGCGGCCAAGGACGGCAAGAAGGTGAAGGCGGACAAATCGGCCAAAGGAGAACCGACCGAAAAGCCCGCCGCCAAGAAGAGCACCACCAAGAAGACCGGCGCTGAGCCTGGTGTGGTCGCAAAGGCCCTCAAGAGAGCTGCCAAGCTGACTGCATGATCCAACGCACTGCCGGCGACGCCTCTGACGTTCTCCAACACATCCACGCCGGCACGGATCTCATCGTCCCGATCGCCAACGGCGAGCCGGTTGCGCTCCTCGATGCCATCGAGGCCGCCGCCCCATCGATGAAGGACGTGCGCGTCCATCAGATGCACGCTCTGCGCGATCGTCCGTACCTGCACGGCACGTACGGATCGTCACTGCGTCACATCTCGTACTTCCTGTCCCACGTGACCCGCCCGCGATTCGCTGAGGGCCATGTCGAGCTCGTGCCGAATCACTTCAGCGAGATGTATCCGTTGCTGCGAGATCGGTGCCCGGACCCGTTGGTGATCGCCACGGTGGCCCCGCCCGATCGACACGGGTACATGTCGCTGGGCGTCAACGCCGACTACGTCGCGTCGTTCATCGGTCGAGCGCGGTTCTTCGTCGAGGTGAACGAGCACATGCCTCGCACGTTCGGCCGCAACCAACTCCACATGTCCCAAGTGCTGGGGTGGACAGAGCACCATGAGTCGCTCGTGGAGATCACCCCGGTGGAGCCCGATGATCTCGACCGGCGGATCGCATCGTTCGTGGCGGAACGCATCCCCCACGGAGCAACCATCCAGACCGGCATCGGTGCCATCCCCAACGCCATCTTGTCGTCACTCACCGATCACCGGAACCTGGGCGTGCACACCGAACTGCTCTCCGACGGTCTCATCGATCTGGTCGAGACCGGCGTGGTGAACGGCGTGCGCAAACGGATGAACCGCACCAAGACGGTGGGGACCTTCGCGCTCGGGACCCAACGGCTCTACGACTTCTTGGCCGAGAACCCGGCAGTCGAGTTGTGGCCAGTGAGCTACGTGAACGACCCGCGCCGCATCGCTGGTGAGCCCTATTTCGTGTCCATCAACGCAACGGTCGAGATCGATCTGCTCGGTCAGTGCGCATCCGAGACGATCGGCGGGCACTACTGGAGCTCCTCGGGTGGCCAGGGTGACTTCGCCCGAGGCGCGATGTACTCCGAAGGTGGCCAAGGCTTCATCGTCTGCCACTCCACCGCGCACGGTGGGAAGGTGTCCCGGATCGTCCCGTCGTTCGTGCCGGGCACCGTCGTGACCACGCACAAGAACACGGTCGACAAGGTGGTCACCGAGTTCGGCGTGGCCGAGTTGCGTGGACGGACGGTACGCGAGCGGGCAGAAGCGCTCATCGCCATCGCGCACCCCGATCATCGCGACACGCTGCGGTTCGAAGGGCACAAGCTCGGTTACCTGTGACCGGATCTCGGCTCACGGATCACCCGCTCAGCACCGGTGGCATCGTGATAGCTGGCGCACCGACGACCCCGACTCACTACAGTTGTGAGCGGAGTGGTGCCAGAGCGGCCGAATGGGGCACCCTGCTAAGGTGTTGACCGGGTAAACCGGTCCGTGGGTTCAAATCCCACCCACTCCGCCATTGGGGGCTCGTGAGGTCATCTCATGAGCCCTCTGTTGCATTTTCGTGACGGTTTGACCTAAACCATGCGCACGTTCCCACGCCGGGCACCCCGCAATCTTGGGGAGTCCACCCGACACGAGGAAGAAGATCGTTGCCCACAGACCACTTCACCAGACCCGGGCGGGGTCAGTCGAAGCGACTGGCGGCCATCGCTGCGGCGGCTGTCGTCGCCATCGCTGGCAGTGCAGGGCTCACCCACGCCGTGTCCGGTGGCTCTGACTCCGAGGTGCGCGTAGAAGCGGTCGTCGTTACCAACCCGATGCTCGCCGAGGCGGCGACCACGGTAGCCACGACCACCACCGTTGCCGCCACAACCGTGGCGACCACGATCGCCCCCACGACCGTCGCCACCACCATCGCAGCGACCACCGAGGCAACCACCGCACTCACGACGGCCGCCCCGGCTCCAAAGGCAACGCCGACGACGAAGGCGACCACCACGACCAAGAAGCCGGCGAGCACGACCAAAGCCACGACGACCACCAGGAAGACGACCACCACAACTAAGGCCACGACGACCACCAAGGCCGCGACAACGACAAGGGCAACCACCACGACGCGGGGCACCACCACAACTGCCCCGGCCGTCGCCGGCTCAGTGGTGTTCCCCAGCCTCGGCGATGTGCCGTCCGGGCTCACGTCGATCGGTTCGTTCCGAGTGGTCTGTTACTCCGGTGGGACCCGGACGGCGTCGGGGCAGCCAACCGGGACCAACGTGGTCGCCGTGGACAAGTCGGTCATCCCGTTGTGGACCGAGATCTACATCGACGGAGTGGGCTGGCGTACTGCGCTCGACACCGGCTCCGCTATAAGGGGCAACATCCTCGACATCTGGATGCCCACGCTCGCCGACTGCCAGTCCTGGGGGTCACGCAACAGAGCCGTGTTCGCCAGGGAAGCACTGGCCACCACGACGACCGCCGCGGCCACGACGACCACCGCCGCGCCACCCGACACAGAACCCCAATGACCAGCGGCCAAGCCGCTCGATAGCGAACGGGTTTCTGCCGAGGCGCCTGGCCGCGTACACTGCATGCCCGCACGTACTGCGCCGGTAGCTCAATGGATAGAGCATCTGACTACGGATCAGAAGGTTGGGGGTTCGAGTCCCTCCCGGCGCACTCGCTGATGTCGCGAGACATCACAGAGAACCCGAACCCCCAGGGTTCGGGTTTCTTGCTTTTCGCCGGTCCGGCCGGTGCGAGGGCGTCACGGCAGCGTGGTGAGACCACCTTCGACCATCAAGGTCATGCCGGTGAGATAGGCCGAATCCGGACCGGCCAGGAACACGGCGACACGCGCACAGTCGGTCGGCTGCCCCCATCGTCGCAACGGGATCATCTGCTGCGTGGCCTCACGGCGACCAGGGTCGTCAGCGAACACGCCGCGGGCGGAGTCGGTTTCGATGACCGGGTTGATGACGTTCACACAGATGCCGTACTTGCCCCAACCGTTGGCGGCCGTGCGGCTCAGTGCGCGCACCGCTTCCTTGTTGCAGTTGTAGGCGACGGAATCGGGATTGCACATGATGCCGCGACGCGAACCGAAGTTGATCACCCGTCCGCTGCCGCTGCTCTTGAGGTACGGGAACGCGAACTGCATGGCCAGCAACGTGGCGCGCACACCGGTGTCGAACGTCCAGTCCCATTCCTCTTCGGTGACGTCCTCGACGTTGGTCTGCGGTGACGAGACCGTCGGCTGGGCCTGAGTCCCGAACGACTGCGCGTTGTTGACCAAGATGTCGATACCGCCGAACGCCTCGACCGCGCGATCGACCATGGAACGCAACTGGGCCTTGTCGCTCACGTCGACCACGGCTCCCACCGCCGTGCCGCCCGCGTCGACGATGGAGGCGACCACCTCGTCAACGGTGCTCGCCGTCCGTGAGGCCACCACGACTCGGGCCCCTTCGATGGCGTACTGCTCCGCGATGGCGCGACCGATGCCCCGACCTGCCCCCGTCACGATCGCCACCTTGCCGTCGAGCACACCCATGGAACCCCTCCAAACATCCTGTCCCCTGCTCGTAACGTACCTGCCATACCGTCCGCTCTCGCACTCACCGCAACCAGCGATGGTCAACTCCAATTGACGTCATCGCCGAAGCTGCGGCGGGAGCGGGTCCACGTCGCTGGGCATCCCCCGTGCGCTCACCGCCGAGGCGGTGCCGGCGTTGCGGGGGCCACTGGCCTCGGGCGCCTCGAACTGGCCAGTTTCCGGATGAGCAACGGCGACCCAGCGGTTCAACAGTTGAGATCGATGACGAACGGACCCGAGAACTCTTCGCGATCACGGCCTGGTACCTTCCGCACTGCGGTCAGCGGGGGCTGGCAGCAATACGGCCCGGGGAGAACACACATGGACTTGGATCTGTCGCAGATGCCGCCGGTCATCCGCGCATCGCTGTACTCACAGATGGTGTTGGGCAAGGACGTGGACCTGGCCAGTCCGCAGCACGACTACCTCAAGATGATCGCCGCCGACAGCGGGCTCCACTGCCCGATGGAGGGCATCGCCTTCTCGTTCAGCCGAGATGTGACCGACTACGTCTTGCGTCATCACGAGCTGTTCTCCTCCGACTGCCTGATGCCGCTCGGCAACGTGCGACCGCTCATCCCGCTCAACGTGGATCCTCCCAAGCAGTCGAAGTACCGCAAGATCCTCGACCCGTTGTTCGCCCCGAAGAAGATGGACGCCCTCGAGGGCGATGTCACCGCTCGGGCGAACTACTTCATCGATCAGTTCATCGCCAAGGGCGAGTGCAACTTCACCGAGGACTTCGCCGAGCTGTTCCCGTCCGCGGTGTTCCTCAGCCTCATGGGCCTCCCATGGGAGCACCTACATCAGCTGCTCGCCCTGCGCGACGGCATCTTGCACAGCGAGAAGATCAACCCTGCGGCCGCCGTCGATCCGACGGCCCGCTTCGAGGTGATGAACAGCACCGGACAGAAGATCTACGACTACTTCAATGCCGAGCTCGACGCTCGTGAGGCCAAGCCCACCGACGACATCCTCACCCACTTCATCACCGCCCAGGTCGACGGCGACAAGATGACCCGTGAGGAGATCCTCGATCTCTGCTATTTGTTCCTCATCGCCGGGCTCGACACCGTGAGCGACTCGCTCACGTGCATGTGGGCCTATCTGGCAGCGAACCCCGAACAGCGCGAGCGCATCGTCAACGACCCGTCGGTCATCCCCAACGCGGTCGAGGAAATGCTCCGCTTCGAGACGCCGGTTCCCTATGGCGTGGCCCGCACGGCGACTCGTGACGTCACGCTGCCCAACGGAGCCACGGTCAGCCAGGGCACCGCGGTGATCGTGTCCTACGGCGGCGCCAACATCGACCCCAAGGAGTTCCCCGACGGCCTCGAGGTGAACTTCGATCGCCCCGACAACCGCCACATCGCCTTCGGTGGCGGCGTGCACCGCTGCCTCGGCTCACACCTGGCGCGGCGCGAACTGCGCATCGCCTTGGCCGAGTGGCACAAGCGCATCCCGGTGTACTCCATCAAGCCCGGGCACGAGGACCTGCAGTTCCCGCCTGGGCTGCGGCACGTGCACGATCTGATGCTCGTGTGGTGATGCACCTCCAGCACGTCGCCCTGATCGTCGACGACTACGACCGCGCCATCGAGTTCTTCGTCTCGGTCCTCGGGTTCGAGCTGATCGAGGACTCACCCTCGCTCACGAACGATGGGCGACCCAAGCGTTGGGTGGTGGTGCGGCCGCCGGGCGCCGTCACTGGTCTCCTACTCGCGCAAGCCGATGGCGAGCAGCAACAACGAGCGGTGGGCGAGCAATTCGCTGGCCGCGTCGGCCTGTTCCTGCGCGTTGACGACTTCGACCCTACGTACCAACGGATGAGAGCAGCGAACGTCGAGTTCATCGGCGAACCGCGTCATGAGGCGTATGGCAGCGTGGTCGTGTTCCGCGACATCGCCGGAAATCGTTGGGATCTGTTGGGCCCAGCACCGGCGTCAAGTTGACTTGACGCCGGTGCTGTGACCGGGGATCAGAGGCCGAGCAGGCCCTTCAAGTTGTCGGCCATCACCTTGCGGACCTCAGCGGCGTTGAACTCGGCGAGGTGCTCGATGTAGTCACCGGGGGTCACGAGGCCCTCGGGATGCGGCCAGTCGGAGCCGAGCATGATGCGATCGGCCCCGGCCAGTTCCTTCAGCGTCGACAGGTTGTCCTCGTAGAACGGCGAGATGTACACGTGCTCGCGCAGCACCTCGACCGGATCGGCGGTGAACACCTGAGGCATCTTGGCGTAGGTGGACTTGGCCCGGGCGTACAGCGACGACGCCCACTTCGAGCCCAGCTCGATGGTGGCGACCTTGAGCTTGGGATGACGGTGGAACACGTTGTGGGCGACGAGGGCGGCGATCGACTCCTCGATCGGGCGCTCGTACTGGGTGGCCATCAGCTCGATGAGCGCACCGGAGTAGAACGAACCGAGCTTGCTCTCGCCCCAACGAGCCGAGTCGGCGTCATAGCCGGAATCGGCGGCGTGGAACACCGCGAACATGCCGAGCTCGGTGAGCTTCGACCAGATCACGTCGTGGCGAGCATCGCCCAGTGACCAGTGGTGCACACCGTCCGTGACGGGGCTCGGACGCAACACGATGAACTTGGCGCCCTTCGAATGCGCCCACGTGATCTCGCTGACCGCGAACTCCGGGTCGATGAACGACAACAGCGGGCCGGTGAAGATGCGGTTCTCGTAGTTGAAACCCCAGTCCTCGAGCAGCCAACGGTTGTAGGCGGTGAGGATGGCGACGAGCGCCTCGGGGTTGGTCTTGAACTGCTCCTCGACGTAGAGACCGAAGCTCGGGAGCATCAGGCAGCCCTCGACGCCCTGGCGATCGAGCTCGGCGAGCCGGGCCTCCCGATTGCGGTACTCACGACGGGTGGGTTCTTCTTCGCCCAGCAGCTCGGCAGCCGACTTGCCCTCGGGGTTGTTCCCCTTGAACATCTCGCTGAGGGCGCCGGGCTTGGCGATGGGGTTGTAGCTGGCGTTGGCCATCTTGGAGAAGACGTGGCCGTCGAGGATGAGGCGACGTCGACCGTCGATATCCACCCAACGAACCAAGCGCTTGTACTGGGACGGGAGATAGCGGGTGAGCGCATCCTCGGGCTCGTAGTAGTGCTGATCGGCGTCGAAGAGGGCGTATCCGATCCGCTCGTCGATGACCAACGGTGACGTGATGTTCGACACGACGCACCCCATTTCTGCAGCCCATGGGCCGCCAACATTCGTCTGGTACGCCCAAGTTACCGGGAAAGGGCCCCCTACTGGCCAGACGAGAGCCCCACTGGTCCACGAGAGGTCAGGTCCCTGACGCATCTTGAGGCCTCGAACGCCAGCACGACCACATGGTCGGTGAGCCACAGCACCGATCGACGGGTGCCGATCGGTCAGCGACAGGTCGGGTCGTCGGCCGGCAGGACCGTTTTCTCTTGTTGGAGAACTTCCTCTTCCACGACGACGACGGGCACCGTCGCATCGCTCACCACCGACGATGGGGAGGCCGACGTCGTCGGGTCCGACGAGAGCGTCGTCGCCGTCGACGTGTCGCCGGTGTCGGGCAGTGGTCCGCCCGTCAGCTCATCGGCGGTCTTGGTCGTTGCCGGCGCCGCCTCACCCCGGAAGATCTTCAGGACGTTCGTGTTGGTCTCCGTGTCGAGCAACCTGATGTAGGTCCGGTTCACATCGACCCCTTCGAGGGTGAAGGTGCGGATGTCGGCCGGATCGATCCCACGCATCGCCCGAGCCAGGTCAACGAACCGTGATACCTCCACTCCCTCCGGTAGGTCCACGTTGTCGAACACCGCGTCGACCACATCGTCGAGCATCCGCAGGTTGGTGGCGATACCAGCGTTGGACAGCTTCTGGGCGATGCGCTTGATCAGGTCCTGCTGGCGCTTCACCCGGCTCCAATCATTCCCGGGATCGTCACGCCACGACCTACCGTCATCGGAACTCCTCATGTGCCGGCTCCGGGCGTACGCCAACGCCTCCGTACCGCCCAGTTCGACGCAACCTGGAGTGACAGCAAACCCCGTATTCGTGTCCTTGGCATAGACATCGAACGGGATCTTCACGCCACCGACCGCGTCGACGAGATCTTTGAACCCACAGAACCCGATCGACGCGAACCCGTTGATCGGGAGGTCGAAGTTCTGCTTGATCGTTTCGATCAACACGCCGGGGTCGTCTGGGTCGTACGCGGTGTTGATCCTGTTCTCCGACTTCCTCCCAGCGATCTTCACCCGCAGATCACGCGGGAAGGACAAGATCGCCGCGAACTTCGTCTTCGGATCGATGCGCAGCACCATGATCGTGTCGCTCCGCCCGTCGCCCAGACCGTCCCCGAACGCTCCGGCGTACTGGCTCTTCGGATCGATGCCGCAGTTGGCCTTGGTCCGCTTGTCCGTGCCGGTCAGCAACCAGTTCTCCGCGTCGGGTACGACGATCTCCTCGGCATCCGACGTTTGGCCGGACGGTTCACCGATCGTGCCCGCACCGGCCGTGCCCTTGTTGGAGGCCTGCGACGAACGATCGATCGGCGTGACCGGGTCGAGATGGCCGAGCACGTTGGGGATCCGGGAGATGCTCTCGACCTTGCCCCGCCCATAGTTCAGCGCCCAGGCCCCGCTCAAGCAGGCCATCGCCACCATCACATTGAGACCGATGACCCCGCGTTGGGGCCAGGTCCTGCGCAACTGTCGCTTCTTCGGCACCGAGCGTTCGCCCCGACGATGCAACACGATCATCTACTTCCCTGGTGGCATTCGACTCAGGCCCCGAGCATGGCCCAAACGGCGAGCACGACGAACGGTGTCACTGCTGCGACGAAGAAGCACCAGTCCCGGCGCCGCCATCGACGAGATGTGCCCGGATCGAGAGACCGCGCCTGATTGATCGAGCTATGCGCGTCTGCTGAACCACCACCGCCCGCCATGATCGGACGCTATCGGATCGTCAGCGTTGCTCGGCGCGCAGGCCGACGAGCACGGTGGCGATCGCGCACCCCTCGGGTCCGGCCTTCCACGAGTGCTTCACACCGTTCACCAACATCGTGTCTCCCCCGCGGAGCAGCACGGGTCCGGTCTCGAGACCGAGCTCCACCTCACCCGACAGCACCACGGCGTAGTCGACCGTCGGCGTGGAGTGCATCGGCACCTCCAAACCAGGCCCCATGTGGGTGAGGATCCACTTGGTGTGAGCGCTCGGCGTGTCGTAGTCGGGAGCAACGATGCCCACCGTTGGATCACTCTGGAGCATCTCGGGCTGGGCGTTGAGGTTCCAGAGCTCGAAAACCACTGCCTCACGCGCCCGAACGGGTGAGGGTGCACTGGTCCCGTCGATCGTGCTGGCGTCGGACATCGAGCGGGCATGAAAGGCGACCGGTGCTGGTCCATCTGACAACACCGTCGAGCGTCCCTGCTCGTCGACACCAGTGATGACTCGTCTCATGACGTTCTCCTCGTCTCGAACTCGTTCCGGCACGTCGGGGGAACGACGCGTCAATTTCAATTGATGGATGGACTCGCGCCACCGTCGACGCGCAGATTGGCGCCAGTGATGAAGTCGGCCTTCGTGCTGGCGACATAGGCGACAAGGTCGGCCACGTCCTCCACCCGACCGATGCGGTTCACCGTCTGAATCACGTAGGTGCGCAACACGAATTGCTCCACCTCAGCGCGGGTTGCCAACCCCTGCTGTCGACCGACCTCGTCGAGCCAGCCGGACACACCGGGTGTGTCGATCATTCCGGGTGATATGGCGTTGACCGTGACACCGGTGTTGGCCAACGCCTTCGCTGCACCGAGCGCAAGATTGGTCATGCCGGCCTTCGCCGACGCATAGTCGGCAAGCGTTCCGGTTGGAGTCGTGCCGATGCCGCTCGAGATCTGAATGATCCGCCCCCACCCACGTTCGGTCATCGCCGGCACCAATCGGCTCATCAGGCGCATCGCCGCAATCACGTTCTTCTCATAGGTGGCGACGAAGTCCTCCGGCGGGACGTCCCAGAAGCTCGCTGCGCCGTGCTCACCAGCACGGCCCCCGGCGTTGTTCACCAAGATGTCCACGCCGCCGAGCCCGTCGAGGGCCTGGGCCACGACTGCATCGGCGCCGGCGTCGGTCGATACGTCCCCGAGGGCCAACACCGCCGCTCCGCCTGCGTCGCGGATGGCCTCGACGACCGCCTCACCGCGCGCTCGATCGCGCCCGTTGACGGCAACTGCTGTGCCCTCGGCCGCCAGTGCCTTGGCAATCGCCTCGCCGATCCCCATCGTTGCGCCGGTGACCAGTGCACGCTTTCCCCTGAGCCCAAGGTCCATGACATCCCTCTGATTCCCCGAGCACGTCCATCGGGCTCCCCCGATGGCGCTCCTGTCGACCATGGACACTAGAGGCGCTCGGCTGCACGACGGTCAATCGCCACACGTCCAGACGATGGGACCGACCTCGCTCGTATCATGCGGCGTGCTCTCCAACGGTCCCGCCTCCGACGCTGGCGACCTCACGCTCGCGGAGTACCTCCGCAAGATCCTCACCGCCCGGGTGTACGAGGTCGCCGTCGAGACTCCCCTCGATGTCGCCGAAGGCCTGTCGGAGCGCTCGGGCAACACCGTTCTGCTCAAACGCGAAGACGACCAGTCCGTGTTCAGCTTCAAGATCCGGGGCGCCTACAACAAGATGGTCGGCCTGACCGACGACCAGCGGCGTCGGGGCGTCATCTGCGCGTCAGCCGGCAACCACGCCCAAGGCGTAGCCATGAGCGCGCAGCGGCTCGGCATCGATGCCACGATCGTCATGCCCAGTACCACGCCACGAGTGAAGGTCGAAGCAGTCGCCGCGCTCGGCGGACACATCGTCCTCCACGGCGACACCTACTCGGATGCGGCAGAACGGGCGATCGAGCTCGAGCGTGAGCGTGGACTCACGTTCGTCCACCCGTTCGACGATCCGGCCGTCATCGCCGGACAAGGCACGATCGCCATGGAGATCGTTCGTCAGCACGCCGGGCCCATCGACGCAGTGTTCGTACCCGTAGGAGGCGGCGGGCTCATCTCGGGCATCGCCGCCTACATGAAAGCCGTACGCCCGGAGATCCGCGTGGTTGGTGTGCAGGCCATCGACTCCGACGCCATGTCCCAGTCAGTGACCGCAGGCAACCGCGTCACGCTCAGCGACGTCGGCCTGTTCTGCGATGGCACGGCCGTGAAGATGGTGGGCGTCGAGACGTTCCGACTGGCGCGCCAACTCGTGGATGAGTTCATCGTGGTGGACACCGACGCGGTGTGCGCGGCCATCAAGGACGTGTTCCAAGACACCCGCAGCATCTTGGAACCGGCCGGCGCCCTGAGCGTCGCGGGGCTGAAGGCATACGTCGAACGCACGGGGGCGCGCGACCAGACGCTGGTGGCCGTGGCGAGCGGTGCCAACATGAACTTCGACCGTCTGCGTTTCGTGGCCGAACGAGCGGAGGAACGCGAGGCCCTGTTCGCCGTCACGATCCCCGAGGAGCGTGGTTCGTTCCGACGATTCTCCGAGCTCATCGGACCGCGCGCTGTCACGGAGTTCAACTACCGCATCTCCGATCGTGACGATGCACACGTCTTCGTCGGCATCGAGACCTTGAACCTTGCGGACTCGACGACCATCGCTCAGGAGTTCGTCGCCGCCGGCTTCGCCACCGTCGATCTGACCCACGACGAGCTGGCGCAAGAACATGTGCGCCACATGGTCGGTGGCCGAACCCCATTGGCCCAGGACGAGCGGCTGTACCGATTCCTGTTCCCCGAGCGACCCGGGGCGCTGATGCGGTTCTTGTCGAACATGCACACCGACTGGAACATCAGCTTGTTCCACTATCGCAATCAAGGCGCCGACTACGGCCGCGTGCTCGTGGGGTTGCAGGTACCCCATCGCGACGATGAGGCGTTCACCACGTTCCTCGAAACGCTGGCGTACCCATACACCGATGAGTCGACCAACCCGGTGTACCAACTGTTCCTGCGCTGAGCGGCGTCAACTCACATTGCGCCGACGTACACCCATCGTCCGTCGTCGCGGACGAAGGAGCTGCGTTCGTGGACCACTCCCGGCACGCCACCTCGGCGATGATGGGCCCGGAACTCGACCACGCCGACCGTGTCGAGCGGACCTCCGGCCTCAGTGCTGAGGATCTCGAGCAGGACCCATTCATCGGCGGCGTCGACCCGCACCCGTCGCGGTCGTGTGGATGCATGCCACGATCGTTCGAGGTACGCCCCGTCACCAACGGCGAACGCGCTGTAGCGAGATCGCATGAGCTGCTCGGCGGTCAACGCCTGACGCGTCCCGGCGTGGATCGCTCCACAACAGGAACCGAATGCGAGCCCGGTGCCGCACGGGCATCGTCGATCGAGCACTGCTACTTACTCAGGAGATGGCGGTGACGTTGTCGTGCAACAACACGTCGATGTCAGCCTCGCTGTAGCCCAGCTCGAGGAGGATCTCACGGGAGTGCTCGCCGATGGACGGGCCGCGGCGACGGATCGAGGGGATCTCGTCGTCGAACTGAGCGGGCGCGGCCGACAACTTCAACGTCGGATGATCGGGATGGCTCATGAGATAACCGTTGTCGACAACTGCTCGGTCGGCGACGACCTCAGGGGGTGTCTGGAACAGCGAGAAGATGCAGTCCTCGGCGCGCAGACGCGCCACCAACTCGGACTGCGTCATGTTGCCGATCACCTCACGGAAGTGGGCCGTCATCGGCTCCCACGCCGCCCGGCGACTCGCCGGATCGGGGTAGGCCTCGATGTACTCCTCGACGCCGACCGCACGACAGGCCTGCGCCCAATATCGGGCCTCGTCGATGCACATGAGTGTGATGAAGCGCGCATCAGCGGTGCGGTACGTCTGCATGATCGGGCTGCGAACCTGGTTCGTCGGCATCGGCAACTGCTCGCCGCTCAACGAGGCATAGGCCATGTCCGGGCTGAGGGCCCAGGTCGCGCCATTGAGCAGCGACGTGTCGACCACGACACCTTTTCCCGTTCGCATCGTGTGCACCAGCGCGGCGCAGACTCCCCCGGCGAAGAACATCCCAGTGGGCACGTCCCCCAGCGCCGGTCGCTGGGCTGTCGGCATGGCGGCCGCCGGATCGGAGAGGACATGGCCCACTCCGCCGCGCGCCCAGTACGACACCGCATCGAATCCACCGGCCTCGGCGTCGGCGCCTCGCTGCCCCTGGCCCGACCCCTTGGCGTACACCAGCTTGGGGTTCACCGCGAACAGATCGGCGGGTTCGGTCTTGAGCTTTCGGCGCACCCGTGGAAGTTGGTTCGTGATGTACACGTCGGCTCGTGCGATGAGCTTGTCGAAGATCTCACGACCAGCCTTGGTCTCGATGTCGAGCGCAATCCCGCGCTTGTTGCGGTTCACCAACTGGAACAGGAAGTCCACGTTGTCGACGGTGGCCACCATGCCGTTGCCGATGATGCCCCGCATGGCGTCGCCCTGTAGGCGTTCGACCTTGACGACATCGGCACCCCAATCCGCCAGCACCGCGGCAGCGGACGGCACGAAACCGTGTTCGGAAAGGTCAACGACTTTGATCCCGGCCAATGGAAGTGTCATGGCCGGAAGTTAGCGCCGGGCGTGGGCGACCGCAGGTCCCAGGTCGCCGTGTCAGGCCGATGGTTCAGGACGGCGTCTCCGGCCAGCGGTTCCGCTCCGCTGGTCAGGTCGGCAGCGAGGCGACGTCCAATACCGTTCCCGGGGACGGGGTGAAGAGCTCGATCTCCAACCCGTCCGGATCGAAAAGGGTGATCGACGAGCCGACCGTTGCGTTGTGTTCGATCTCGACCTCGACGCCGCGCGCGGCCAAGTCGGCACGCCACTGTTCGAGCGCGTCGACGGTCGGTACCAACATGGCCAGGTGATCGAGGCGTTGCTCCGGGGTTGACGAGAGCGCGTGACCTTCATCGGTCGGCCGGAACAACAACGCGAAGCTCGCCCCCGGATACACGAACGTGGAGAAGCCATCGGCCTTGTGACGTTGGAATCCGAGCACCTCTTGATACCAACGTGCGCTGCGCCCCCAATCGGCAACGCGCAACACGACATGGGCCAGTCCTGTCATCTCCGCCATCTCGATTCCTTACCCCTTCTGCAGCAATGACAAGACCTCTTGAGCGCGTTCGCCGTGGATCGTCTCCTCGCGACCGTTGAGACGCAACAAACGCGCGACCTCGGGATCGGGTTCGTTGTCGGCCCACTTCTGGTACCCGGCATCGCCGTCGAGTTCACCTTGGATGAGCACCTTCAGGAACTCTGGGCTCAACTCGGAGGGGACTCGGATGGGAGCGATGTCGAGCATCGCCGCGGTCGGCTCGAAGTCAGTGCCGAGCTTGATGGCGATGGCCCGCTGCAGGCGGCGGGCATGACCAGCCTCTTCACGTCCGTTGCGGCGCAGCAACTGTGCCGCCTGTTCGTTGCTGACCCGCTCGGCGAGCGCGTTGTAGAACGCCTCGCCCGACATCTCGAGGCTGAACAGCGAGCACAGGCCGTCCACATCGAGCTGATCAAAGCTGTTGAGCTGTTGGTACGTGTACTGAACGCGGGCCGACTCGGTCATGGGCCGACCCTAGCGACCCCGTCGGCCCCGCGGCGTCGCTGGTAGACAATCCCCGAACGCCACATCACGGGGAGTGCAGGCATGTCGTCACAGTCGCCAGATACGTCAGCAGCAACCGGATCGCAGATCCTGGCCGGGAAGGTAGCCATCGTCACCGGTGCCGGGTCGGGGATCGGCCGAGCCACCGCCTTGCGTTTCGCACGCGAGGGCGCCGCGGTGATGGTGAGCGAGATCTCGGTGCGCCGCGGCCAGGAGACCGTCGACATGATCACGGCCGCGGGTGGTCGAGCCATCTCCATGAAGGTCGACGTGTCCAAGCCCGAGGACATCGAGGCGATGGTGGCCAAGACCGTCGACGAGTTCGGCCAACTCGACATCCTCATCAACAACGCCGCGACCGTGCGGCCCGGTGGTGCCATCGAACTGGCGGTCGAGGACTGGGACATCGTGTGGAAGACCAACGTCTCCTCGGTGTTCCTCGGCGCCAAGTACGCCGCCCCGCAGATGAAGAACGGCGGGGCCATCGTGTCGGTGGCGTCGACGTCTGGCCTCATGGGCGACACCCATCTCATCTCCTACAACGCCACGAAGGCCGCCGTCATCAACCTCACCCGCGCCCTCGCCATCGATCTCACCCCGCTCGGCATTCGCGTCAATTGCATTTGCCCGGGGATCACCATGACACCGGCGCAGGACGCCTTCATGTCCGAACCAGTCATGCGCTCGCTCAGTGAGCTCACCACCCCGATGCGTCGCAACGCCCAACCGGAGGAGATGGCCGCGGCGATGTTGTGGCTGGCGAGTCCTGAGTCGTCCTACGTGTCGGGACACGCGCTCGTCGTCGACGGAGGTCTCACCGCCCAGCAACCGTTCGCGCTGCTCCTACAGGTGCGCGATCACCTCGCCGACGGCAACGTCGACGGCGTCTGAGCTGCTCGACACTGCACCTCTAGATTGCACGTCTAGATCGACGGTTGCGCTGCTGCGGCCGCCTCGAGCCGACTCAGTTCTCGTGACACCTTGGCCAGGCTGATCGACCCACGGGTACCCACCATCTGGGCGAACTGTTGGATGCGCAACTCCTCGATGAGCCAGGTCGCGTTCACCACGTCCGTTGGCGTCACGGTCTGTTCGTAGCGAGTAGCCACAAGCCGCAGCCGCGCCTCGAGGGCGTGGACCTCGGCCATCCGGGCACGATCGCGGTGCACACCGTCGGCGACCTTCGACAGGCGTCGCTCGACGCCTCGCACATAGCGAACGATGTCCTCCACCCGATCCAAGCCGGCGCGTGTCACGAACCCCGGGTTCACCAGGCGATCGAGCTGCCGACGGGCGTCATCGGCCGACGGCGCCACCGCGGGCGCCACGAGCTTTGCCAGCAGGCGATCGACCGCTCCCGCCACCGTGAGGATCTCGACAGCGCTGCGCAGCGCCGAGGCGGCCAGATCGAAGACGCTGTCACGGCAAACCGACAGCAACTCGTCGAAGGTCTCCCGATCCCAGACCGGCTTGCCGAACTGGCCGACGACTTGATCGATCGCGGCGGCGATGCAGTCGTCCACCAAGGCTTCCAGTGCGATGCGACGTTGACGCCCGACCGCGAGCTGTGCGCTGTTGCCCAGTGATCCGGTGAGCTGCTTACGCGACGGGGATGCGTTCAGCAGCAGCAACCTCCGGATCCCGGCCGGCATGACGCGCGCCTGCAACTCGGGGTTGGCAACGATGCGCAACGACACCGACCCACCGGTATCGAGCAGCGTTGGATATCCCCGGACCGTGTGCCCGTCCCGGACGGTCTCGATCATCGACGGGATCGTCCCCAGGTCGCTCCAATCGACGATGCCCGAGCGCTCGGCCAGCGGTGTGGCCGCGGCGATGGCCGCCCGCAGCTGACCGCTGAGCGCTCGACGCAGCGCACCCAGGTCCTTGTCGAGCCCAGCGACGCGCTCCTCGTCGTGCACCGCGAAGGTGATCCGCAGGTGATCGGGGACGCGACGCCAATCGAACGCGCTCGCAGGGACGTCGACCGCACAGGTGTCGCGCAGCGTGTCGGACAGCGCCTCCACGATCGGACATCCGTGTCGCATCCCTACGCGGGCCATCGCGGCTTGCACTGCGACGATGGTCTCGGCCGCAGGTGTCAGCAGTCGCCGATACTCCTTGGGAAGCGAACGGAGCAGCGCTTCGATCAGATCCTCGCGATAGGCAGGGATCTGCCAGTCGAACCCGCGGTCATCGACGCGGTTCAGGACCGACAGGGGTATGTGCACGGTCACGCCGTCGTTGAGTGCGCCGGGCATGAAGCGGTAGGTGACCGGCAGGACCAACTCGCCGTTGCACCACTCGTCGGGGAAGTCGCTCAGCGGGTGTTCGCCATCGTGCAGTCGCAACAGATCCTCGAGGCGCAACGTCAGCAGATCGGGCGTTGTCGATCGGGCCTTTCGCCACCAACTGTCGAAGTGTCGACCCGACACAACATCGGCACCGATCCGGGCGTCATAGAAGTCGAACACCGCGCTATGGTCCACGAGATCGTTGCGTCGATAGCGGTCCTCGAGATGGCGCACGTCGGCCAGAGCATCGCGGTTGGCGTCACGGAACCGATGATGGGTTGCCCACTCGCCCTCGACCAGCGCGTGTTCGATGAACATCTCCCGCGCGAATCGACGATCGACGCGGTCGTAGCCGATGCGGCGAGACGTCACGACCGGTAGGCCGAACAACGTGACCCGCTCCGTGGTCACCGCTCGGCCGCTGCGCTCGTCCCACATCGGGTCGCCATAGCTGTGCTTGGTGAGATGACCGCCCGCGCGCTCTGCCCACTCCGGCGCGATGGGAGCCACCATTCGGGCCCACAGGCGATTGGTTTCGACCAACTCTGCGGCCATCACCCAACGCGGCAGCAACTTGCCGATGGCGGATCCGCCAGCGATGGCGAACTTCGAGCCATGGGCGCCCCGATACTCACGGCTCTCACCGTCGCGCACCCCGATGTGCGACAGCTGTCCGGCCAGAAGTGCTTGGTGCACATGGTCCGGATGTCCTGGGTCGTGCGCCAAGGTGAGGTGCAGATCGGCGCAGATGTGACGCAGCTGACTGAACAGGTCCTGCCACTCGCGCACGCGTAGGTAGTTCAGGTACTCGGCGCGACACAGCTTGCGGAACTGGTTCGTTGACAACTCACGTTGACGCTCACGCAAGTGGTCCCAGAGCTTCACGAGAGCCAGGAAGTCAGAACCGTCACCGGCGAAGCGGCGATGTGCCTCGTCGGCTGCAGGGCGCGCATCCGACGGTCGCTCTCGCGGATCTTGGATCGACAACGCGGCAGCGATGATCACCACCTCACGCACGCAGCCGAGCCGTTCCGCCTCGAGGATCATCCGTCCCAGGCGCGGGTCGACAGGCAGGCGCGCCAGGCGTCGTCCAACCTCGGTCAGCCGACGCGAGCCGTCGTCGTGTTCGGTGATGGCGCCCAGCTCGTGGAGCAACGCGTAGCCATCGCGCACCGCGCGCCGATCGGGTGGTTCGACGAACGGGAAGGCATCGACGTCGCCGAGGCCGATGGCCGTCATCTGCAAGATCACCGAGGCCAAGTTGGTGCGCAGGATCTCCGGCTCGGTGAACGCAGGTCGATCGTCGAAGTCGTTGGCGCTGTAGAGCCGGATGCACACGCCCGGAGCGACGCGTCCGCAGCGCCCGGCACGCTGATCGGCCGAGGCCTGCGAGATGGCCTCGATGGGGAGGCGCTGTACCTTCAACCGTGCGCTGTAGCGGCTGATGCGCGCCGAGCCGGCATCGACCACGTAGCGCACCCCAGGAACCGTCAAGGATGTTTCCGCAACATTCGTTGACAGCACGATGCGTCGACCAGTGTGCGGTTCGAAGATGCGGTGCTGCTCCGCCGACGACAGTCGCGCATACAACGGCAACACGTCGGTGTGGCGCAGCTGCAGGCGCCGCAACGCATCGGCGGTGTCGTGGATCTCGCGCTCACCGGACAAGAACACCAGCACGTCGCCGTTGCCCACACCGACCAACTCCTCGACCGCGTCACACACCGCCTGCACCTGATCGCGCTCGTCGCCGGGCTCGACGCCGAACGGTCGATAGCGCACCTCGACCGGATAGGTCCGTCCCGTCACCTCCACGATCGGCGCGTCATCAAAATGTTCCGAGAAGCGAGCCGTGTCGATCGTGGCCGAGGTGACGATCACCTTGAGATCACGGCGACGGGGCAACAGCTGTTTGAGATACCCGAGCAGGAAGTCGATGTTGAGGCTGCGCTCGTGGGCCTCGTCGATGATGATCGTGTCGTATCGCGACAGATTGCGATCGCGCTGGATCTCGGCCAGCAAGATCCCGTCGGTCATCACCTTGATCAGCGAGTCGTCACCGACCCGGTCGGTGAAGCGCACCGCGTAGCCGACCGCCTCACCAACGGCCGAGCCGAGCTCTTCGGCTACCCGCTCGGCGATGGTACGAGCAGCCACTCGACGCGACTGGGTGTGACCGATCAGGCCCTCGACGCCACGGCCCGCGGCCAGGCACAACTTGGGGAGTTGGGTGGACTTCCCCGAACCGGTCTCGCCCGCCACGATCACCACTTGGTGCTGCGTGATGAGGTCGATCAGTTCGTCGGCACGTGCGGCGATGGGGAGCGACTCGGGAACGATCAGCCGATGTGCCTCGAGCAAAGTGTCCCGACGGGCGCGGCGCAGCTCGATGCGGGCGGCACGGCGCCCGTCACGGCGAGGAGGACGATGAGCACGAGACATGGGGCACCGGCCAGCATGTCATCGAGGCACCGTCGATCGGCAACGACTATCACTGGCTTTGACCGACCATCGGCCCTTTGCCCGTTCGCCGACCAGGGAGATGATGCGGTCATGGAGATTGCCCGACACCACCGTTCCCAGGAAGAGGCGCTCGAGTTCCTACCCCGCGACGACGAGCTCGAGCAGTCGGAGGACATGAGCGTCGAGGAAGAGGCGATGCACATCGAGGAACGCCGCGCCCTCAACCTGGACCTCGATTCCGTCGACCTCACCCCCGACCTCGAACCGACCAGCTGGTACGACGACGAAGAGCCCGAAGATCGAGGTGATGGCGCCCCGGTGATCCGTCATCGGTCCACCACCCCGAGCCTGCAGGACCTCCTGGTCTCCCAGCACTACGCATTCGACGAGGTCTCGGAGTCCGACGTCACCAGTTCGCTACGAGTGCTCCACTCGCGACCGACGGCCGCCTTGCGAGCCGAGCGCGATCGGCTCCGCGAGCTCCTCCCTCAGTTGCGGGCCGACGTGCTCGGGGAGACCAGCGAAGAACTCGCTCCGTCCGATCAGCACCAAGCCGATGTGGGCACCGAGACCTACGAACGCGAGAAGGACCTGTCGGTGCTCGCTGAGCTGACCGCTCGGCTGCGGGACATCGAAGAGGAGCTCGATCGCCGCGAATGAGTGATGCCGTCGCGGTCAGCGGTTCGTGCCGATGAGTTCGTCGAGCCGCTGTCGGGTCGAGGAGGTCTTGTCGGCCATGTCCTCGGCGAGCGCGTCTTGCTGCTCCACCTCACCGGAGACCTGCGACATGAGCTTGCTCACCCTGCTCATCACCTCGTCGATGAGCGAGATCGCTTGCACTGCTGCCTCGGTGCGGACCGCGATCTCCGAGACGCGCGTCTCGATGAGCTGTGTCGACTCGCTGGTCTCTCCGGCCAGGTTCTTCACCTCGTCGGCCACGACGGTGAAGCCCCGGCCAGCCTCACCAGCCCGTGCGGCCTCGATGGTTGCATTGAGGGCCAGCAGGTTCGTCTGATCGGCGATCTCTGAGATGAGGGCGGTCACCTCGCTGATACGCACACCGCTGTCGTGCAGTTCGGTCACCAGCGCCGCAGCCCGGCGCGAGGTGGCCACGGCCTCGGCGATGACCTGTTCGGCGTCGCCCGCCGCTTGGCGGATCGTGATCGCGCCGGAGCGCAACTGCTCGACGCCCGCGGCGATCTCGTTCATGTCGTCATCGATGCCGTGCGCCGCAGCGTCGACGATCTGACGGGCTTCATGCTGCGCCGCGGCGAGTTTGGCCCCGGCATGGTGCAGCTCGGCGGCCTGCCGTCGGGTCTGGGCCAGCAACTCGTTCACGGCGGCGGCGAGCGCACCGATCTCGTCACCCGCGCCATCGTCGAGCACAGCCTCGCTCTCAGCGCCCGAGATCTGCCCGATCGCGTCGCGATGTCGGCGCAAGCGACGCAGCACGAACACTTCCAGCCCCACCAGAACACTGGCCAGCAACACCAACGTGAGTCCCAGTGTGGCGAGCAGCACCGAGCGCATGCTGGACCGGGCTTGGGCGGCGATGGGGCGATCGGTCACGGCCCGCAACACGACGCTGGAGTCGTTGCTGGTGGCCACAGGCAGGGCGATCTCGTAGTGGTTTGCGTCGATCGCCCGAGTGACAACACCACTGACGCCCGGCTCATCGGCCAATGTCAACTCCAATTGCAGCCGGTCGCCGAGGGTGCCGAGATCCACCGGCTGGAACTGGATGAGCGTGCCCGCCGCCGGGCCGGTGCCGTCGCCATGCACGATCGGATGGGCGCACCACGACAGCAGCGATCCACCTTGCGACCACAGGCCGCACGAACCGTCCTCGCCCGACCCGGCGACCAATCCGGACAGCGCGCCGGGCGCGGCGAGTGAACCAGGGAACGCTCCGAAGACGTCACCGTCCGTCGAGCCGCCCGCCACCAGTTCACCGTCGGAGTTCAACACCGCCAATGCACTCACCCGATAGTTGGTGCTCATGTCCGCCGGCGGGTAGTCGGACAGGAGGCCATCGGCGTCACCAGCGACGGTGTGTTCGTAGGGGTCGTCCCACACTGATTGCAGCCGGGTGAGCAAGCGCAACACCCCGGTCTCCTGGGCCAGACCATCGGAGAGCCGCGCCGCCTGGGCGTCGGCGAGCCGGTGTTCGACGGTGCCGAAGCCTCCGGTGAGGACACTGCGCTGCAGCACGATCAACAGCGGCACGGTCACCAGCGCCGAGAGTCCGAGCAGGCCCACCATCTTCCACCGAAGCGACACAGCACAACCTTTCGAGAAACTGACGAAAGGACCGATCGGTGGGACCGGACTGATTTTGAGCTATTTCGACGCTGGAGGGGCGGACCGGCCAGCAACGCGGGCCGCGGCCTCGGTCGCCCGAACTCCCGACGAGATCTGACCGCAATCTGGCTAGCGTCGCCGAGGTGTCGACCCCGGTGACCCGACGTGGATGGATGCTGTTCGCCGTGATGGGCACCATCTGGGGCGTCCCGTACCTGCTGATCAAGGTGGCGGTGGAGCACGTCGAACCGCCGGTCATCGTGTTCGGTCGAACCTCGCTGCCCGCCGTCGTGCTGCTGCTCATCGCCCGTCACACCGGTGCCCTTGCCCCGGCCTTGGCCAAGTGGCGCTACGTGCTCGCCTTCGCCGCCATCGAGATGATGGGACCGTGGTTCCTGCTCACCAACGCCGAGCGGCACGTGCCGTCGGGATTGGCTGGGTTGTTGGTGGCGTGCGTGCCGATGGTCGGAGCGATCACCTCGGCGATCCTCGGCGATCGCAGTGCGGTGAGCGGCCGGGCGGTGGCCGGCATCGCCCTGGGCATGGGTGGGGTCGCCCTCATCGTCGGACGCGACCTCGGCGCAGATGGATCCATCCCGTGGTGGAGCGTCATCCAGATCCTGCTGGTGTGCGTCGGCTACGCCACAGCGCCGTTCATCGCCGACCGGCGTCTCGGGGACGTGCCTCCGCTCGGGGTCATCGCCCTCTCGCTCGGGGCCGTCGCCGCGCTGTACGCCCCGCTCGCCTGGTTCGCCCGGCCCGAGGTCGCCCCGCCCGCCAAGGTGTGGTGGGCCATCGTCGGCCTCGCGGTGTTGTGCACCGGCATCGCCTTCTTGGTGTTCTTCATGCTCATCGCCGAGATCGGCCCGGCCCGAGCCACCCTGATCACGTTCATGAACCCCGCCGTGGCCGTGGTGCTCGGCGCAACGGTCCTCGACGAGAAGATCACCGCCGCCACGTTGGCCGGGTTCGTGTTGGTGATCTCGGGCTGTTGGCTGGCCACCCGCCATCGAGAACCCTCAGTCGACGAGACAGAACTCATTGCCCTCGGGGTCGGCGAGCACTTGGAACGCCCCTGACTCGTCGGTGACAACAGATCCGATCGTGGTGGCGCCGAGCGCCACCAATCGGGCCGTGTCGAGCGTCAGGTCGTCGGACGTGATGTCGAGATGTACCCGGTTCTTCACGCTCTTGCCCTCGGGCACCCGTTGGAAGGCCAGCGCCACGGCCACGCCCTCGGTGTCGACGACCATCGCCCAGTCGTCGGAGCGCACCTGCGCCGACACTCGCTCCGGGGTGGTGTCGGACGGACCGCTCAACACCGCAGCCCAGAACTCGGCAAGACGACGGACGTCGTGGCAGTCGAACACCACCTCGCACACCGATCGTCGTTGCGGCACAACGACATAGGCCCGCACCGAGAAGGTGCCGAGCCCGGCCAGCTTGATCGGTACCGCGGTGAACCGCGCCCCACGCTCCAGCACACTCGACAGGTTCGTGAGGTGCTCCACGATCGGGATCCCGGCGGCGAGCAGACGCGTGTGAGCGGGACGATCGGAGCCGGCGGTGGAGTCGATGTTGAGCGAGTCGATGCCCACGAGGGCCGCGCCGCCTGCCACCAACGCATCCACCGCGTCGGGAGCGACGAAGGGATGATCGTTGTCGCGATAGCGATCGGTGCCCCAGTGTTGCGACCATCCGGTGTCGAACAGCACCGCCCGTCCCGTGAGGTCGACGTCGAGCAGATCGGCACCGATGCTCGGGCCCGCTGATCGGATCACGGTGACCGGAAGGTCGGCACAACGGGCCAGGTCCAAGCCCGCCAGATCATGACCGTCGGCGAAGCGATGGTAGGGCGTGTCGAGGTAGGTGCCGGTGTTGGTGCAGATCTCCACCGAGCCGATGTGGAATTCGACGCCGTCGGCGTAACGGCCCCGACTGTCCTCGCGGGACAGGACTGTTCCCATCCGAGGGGCGGGAAGGCCGGGATAGGTGACCATCCCGTCGGTGATCTCATGGCTCAGGTCGACGAATCGCGTCATTTGACGAAACTAAGAGAACCACAGGGGTGCTTGCCTTCGATATAGCCGGTCATGCAACCGGTGCTCGACGAATTACACCCCCTCACAGCGACCGTCCTGTCGCCCGACGCTCACAACACGATCGACTCCTGGGGGCCGCCACGGCCCGACGACGTCCTTGCTCGGCCGCTGTTCCGGCAACGTCATCGTTGGATTTGGCGATCGATGTGGATCGTGCCCGGCATAGTGGCCACCGTGCTCGGATACGGCGCCGTGATCGCCGTGCCGGTGATCTTTGCCTTCTACTTCCCGTTCGAACACATCTTCCGACGTCATCGCCGGCCGGTCCGTCGACCCGAGCTGTCAACTGATCTTGCCTACATCGCGCTGCAGCCGGTACTGCAGTTCATCGGTCTCGTCGCTGCGGCCATCGTCGCTGTGGCATCGCTGGCGTGGTTGCCGGCGCTCCTGCTCCGGCCGCTCGTCACCTCCCTCCCCGCGGTCCCCATGGCGATCGTCGGATCGCTCATGTTGGATCTCATGATCTACTGGGCTCATCGCATCGAGCACGAGGTGCCGGTGCTCTGGCGCATCCACGCGGTGCACCACTCGAGCCGGAACCTCGACGGCGTGGCCGCGTTCCGCAACCATCCCCTCGACGGCGTGTTCGCGGCACCGGCGTTCGTGTTCGTGCTCGCCGCCGGCATCCCGCTGAAGATGGTCGGGGCATTCGCAGCGTTGCAGTTCGCCACCGGCATCTTCGCTCACGCCAACGTCCGTTGGCGCTTGCGGCCGTTGCACAAGTTGGTGATGACCCCCGATCTGCATCATTGGCATCACTCCAATGAGATGCAGGCATGGAACACCAACTACGCCACCTTGCTGCCGCTGTGGGACATCGTGTTCGGGACCTACTACATGCCGGCAGATCGCCGCCCGCAGCGCTATGGCATCGACGCACCCATGCCGTCGACACTCATCGGTCAACTGCGCGAGCCGCTACCGGCTGTCCGCGAAGCGCTGTCGTCGCTGTGGTCCATGGCGCGGCGCAAACACCGTGGCGTGGCAGCCTGAGGTGTTGATGGCCACGGAGCGCAGCGACGTCGATCTGGTCGTCGCCATCGGTGCCGGGGACGAGGACGCCCTCGGTGCGCTCTACGACCGCCATGCCCGTTGGCTCACGCAACGCCTGCACCGGCGATGGAACGACGCCGACGTTGTCGACACGGTCGTACAAGAGACGTTCCTGTCGGTGTGGCGCTCGGCTGCGGCGTTCGTTCCCTCTGCGTCGGGACCAACCGGTGGCACGGGCAGCGGGGGTGTGAGCGGCTGGTTGTGGACGATTGCGATGCGCCGCCTCGTCGATCAGCTGCGCCGGCGGCACCCTCCCGAGCCGACCGCCACCGATCAACTCCCCGATCCGGGCACCGACCCGATGGCCATGGCGCTCGATCGGTTCGAGGCCGACGCAGCACTGGCCGCGCTCGATCCCGATCTGCGTGACGTGTTGCGGGCCACCGCGCTGGACGGACTCACGACGAAAGAGGCAGCCGTGTTGCTCGGCATCCCCCACGGCACCGTCAAGACGCGCCTGTCGCGCGCCCGGGCCGCCGGAGCCCGACTGAACGCCATCGACCAGAAGGAGGTCCAGCCATGAGCGGGTACGAGAACTCCCTCACCGGGCCGACATTCGAGCGACGTTTGGCCCACAACCGCGAGATGATCCTCGCCCGCGCCGCCGCGCCCCGTCCGACGCGCATCGAACGAGCTCTTCGGCGAGTGGGTTTCTCTGCAGGCACCACCCGGCTCGTGTTGGCCACTCCCGCGCTGCGCCGCTCGTGGTTCGCGGCCTTGGCAGTCACGGTGTTGTTCGCGCTGAATGCCGCCGGTTCCGGCCAAGGCTCCGGCCCCGAGCGCTTGTCAACATTTCTTGCGTTGGCACCGCTGGTGCCGTTGCTCGGGGTGGCGCTGGCCTTCGGTCCCGGGGTGGATCGCACGCACGCCATGACGGTGGCCGCTCCCCTGTCGGGGTTGCGACTGTTGTTGATCCGCAGCCTCACCGTGGTGTCGGTGAGCATCGCCGCGCTCACGATGGCTGCTCTGTTGGTCCCCGACAGCGGCTGGTGGCGCGTGGCCTGGCTGTTGCCGGCACTGGCGGTGACGACCGCTGCCATGGCCTTGCAGACCTGGCTGCCATCACGTTTCGCCGTCGGTGGCGCAGGCGCAGGTTGGTTGATCCTGGTGCTCATCGGATCGCAGATCACCGACGACGCGCTCGGACCGTACGGCACCGTCGGACAGAGCGCGGCCGGCATCGTTGCGTTGTGTGCGGTGTCGATCGTGGTCGTTCGTCGCGGCCGGCTCGACCAGATGGCCCGGCGATGAGCACCGCAGCACCGACCTCGGCGACCCGCGTCAACGGCCCGACAGTGGTGCTGCATGGCGTCGAGGTGCATCGGTCCTCGGGTTTCACCCTCGACATCGCTCACCTGTCGATCACCCCAGGGTTCACCGTCCTCGTCGGCCCCAACGGCGCCGGCAAGACCACGTTGATCGAGATGGTCGCCACGGTGACGGCTCCGACGACCGGTTCAGTGACGATCGGGGGGAGCAACATGGGCGCTGACGGACCCGAGCGCGTCGCGTTGCGGCGGGGCTTGGGGTTCTTGCCCCAAGGCGATGTCGTGCCCCACGCGCTCCGGGTCGGTGAAGCGGTCGACTACGCCGCTGTCCTGCGGGAGATCGGTGATGACAGCGCTCGCTGCCTGGCCACCCATCGCGCCCTGCGCGCGGTGGGACTCCATCGACGAGCCGCCGTTCGTTGCCGTCGGCTCTCCGGTGGCGAGCGCCGACGGGTGGCACTGGCCATGGCGCTGCTCGCCGATCCCGCACTGCTCGTGCTCGATGAACCACTCGACCAACTCGATCCGGAGATCCGTGACGATGTCATCGCCGAACTCCGGCGTCGAGCCGACAGCGGTGCGACCGTGGTCGCCTCCGGGCATGAGCCCCAACTGCTCGGCCGTAGCGCCGACCGGATGTTGCTGGTCCACTCCGGGCGGTTGGCGTTCGACGGCTCCCCCGCGCAGTGGCTCAGTGCCTGCGGTGCCACCGATCTCGATGCGGCGTACCGACTGTTGGCCGCGAGAACCCCCTGACCACATCACCTTCATGGGTCGAACGCCGTTGTGCTAGGACCACGATGTCGGTTGAACCTTGGGGGGACAACATGTTCATCATCCGCTACGACCTCCGCGTCCCACCCGGCGTGTCGCTCACGCACGGCGAGCAGTACAAGGTCGCACTCGAGATGGCCAAGTGGGGTGATGAGCGCGGCTTTGCCATGGTGGCGTTGTCGGAGCACCACGACACCGACGATGGGTTCATGCACTCACCGTTGACGCTCGCCGCCGCCATCCTGGGCGGCACCAAGAACATCGCCTGCAACATCAGCGCGTTGCTCGTGCCGTTGCACGATCCGATCCGTATCGCGGAGGAGATCGCCACCATCGAGCTGTTCGCCCCCGGGCGTCTCTCGGTCGTGGCTGGGCTCGGGTATCGCCCGTCGGAGTTCGACATGTTCGACAAGGACCTCAAGACCCGGGCCAAGGACCTCGAGGATGCGGTCGAGCTGATGCTCGCCGCGTGGAAGGGGGGCGAGGTGACCTATCGGGGTCGACGGGTGCGGGTGAGCCCGGCACCGGCCACCACGCCCAACCTCCTCATGGGCGGCTCGGTACCGGCCGCGGCGAAGCGTGCCGCTCGCCTGCGCCTCCCCTACT
This sequence comes from Acidimicrobiia bacterium, assembly GCA_050246915.1. Classification (GTDB taxonomy): domain Bacteria; phylum Actinomycetota; class Acidimicrobiia; order Acidimicrobiales; family Ilumatobacteraceae; genus JBFWVD01. The sequence goes on from JBFWVD010000012.1 coordinate 72,961, forward strand.
GCCCAGCGTTGTACGACCAGGAGCTCATCGACATCTACCTCGCCGAGGCCAAGGCCGTGGGCTTCGAGAACCCTTACCCCGCCGTCGGTCAGGGCCCGGGTCTGGTCATGGTCACCAACGATCCCGAGGCGTTCTGGGCGAAATGGGGAAGCCAACTGCTCTATGACGCCAACGTCTACGAGTCGTGGCAGGGACCGGAGCACAAGTCGTCGTGGCGAACGAAGGCAACAACAGTTGACGATCTCAAGGCCAGCCCCAACTACGCCGTGGTCACCCCCGACGAGTGCGTCGCGCTGGTGCGCAAGAACGGTTCCGCTGTGACCCATCCCCTCGTCGCCGGCGTCGGCCCTGCGGTCGGATGGGAGAGCCTCGAGCTCATCGCGTCCAAGGTGATGCCCGCACTCGCGGCAACCTCGTGATCAACCCTCATTCAGCGGGACGATCGCCGGTCAGGGTCAGGTACAGCTCGGAGTAGAGCCCACCCGACGCCATCAGCTCGTTATGTGTGCCGCGCTCCACGATGCGACCGTCGTCGATCACCACGATCAGATCGGCATCGATGATCGTCGACAGGCGATGGGCGATGACCAACGACGTTCGCCCCCGAAGGGCGACCTCCAGCGCGTCCTGAACCAACGATTCGTTCTCGCTGTCGAGATGACTGGTGGCCTCGTCCAAGATGACCACGGCCGGATCCTTCAGCAGCATGCGAGCGATGGCCAGGCGCTGCTTCTCACCGCCCGACAATCGGTAACCGCGCTCACCGACCAAGGTGTCGTACTTCTCGGGGAGGGCGTCGACGACGTCGTGGATCTGTGCGGCGCGACAGGCCCGCTCGAGATCTTCCTGAGTGGCCTCGGGCTTGGCGTAGCGCAGATTCTGCGCCACGGTCTCGTGGAACATGTGCGGGTCCTGCGCCACCACGCCGATGGCCTTGCGCAACGATTCTTGCGTGAGGTCCCGGACGTCGTGTCCGTCGATACGCACCGCTCCGCTCGTCACGTCGTACAAGCGGGGCAGCAACGAGGTGAGCGTGCTCTTGCCGGCGCCGCTCGGACCCACCACCGCCACCATCTGTCCCGGAGCGATGGTGAGATCGATGTCCTTGAGGACCTCGACGCCCGCTTGCGAGTCGAGCAAGGCGTTGGATCCGGGCGACTCGAGCGACATGAGCGACACCTCATTGGCGGCCGGATAGCGGAACGACACGTGATCGAATTGCACCTCGCCTCGGGGCGCGACGAGTTCGACGGCACCGGGGCGGTCCTCGATGGGGTTCGGTGCATCGAGCACCTCGAACACTCGCTCGAAGCTGACCAACGCCGTCATCAGATCGACCCGCGTGTTGGTCAACGCCGTCAACGGTGCGTAGATCCGGGTGACCAACAGCGCCATCGTCACAAGCACCCCGTCCTCGATGTCGCCAGAGATGACCATGTGCGCCCCGACCCCGTACACAGCGGCGGTACCCATGACTGCGGCGAGACCAAGGCCGACGAAGAACAGCCGGCCGTACATGGCGTTGCGGATGCCGATGTCACGCACCCGAGCCGCGCGCTTGGAGAAGTCACGGGCTTCGGTGTCGTGGGCGCCGAACAGCTTCACCAACATGGCGCCCGACACGTTGAACCGCTCGGTCATCTGGGTGTTCATGCGCGCGTTGAGGTTCATGGACTCGCGGCTGATCTCCTGGAGCTTGATGCCCACGCGCTTGGCCGGAATCACGAACAACGGGAGCACCAGGAGGCTGATCAAGGTGAGGCGCCACTCGAGGAAGATCATGGCGCCGAGCGTGGTGACCAACACCACGGTGTTCGAGACCACCGAGCCCAACGTGCCGGTGACCGCGTTCTGGGCGCCGATCACGTCGTTGTTGAGACGGCTGATGAGGGCGCCCGTCTGAGTTCGAGTGAAGAAGGCGACTGGCTGGCGCTGCACCTTGTCGAACAGCGAGGAGCGCAGCTCGTAGATGAGGCCCTCACCGATGTGGGCGCTCCACCAGCGCTGAGCGATGGACAAGAAGCCGTCGAGCAGGTTCACCACCACCGCTATCACCGCCAGGATGACGGCGAGGCGGCGGTCAGCGTTGGGAATGGCGTTGTCGATGATCCCCTTGCCGAAGATGAACGGCGGCGCCAGCGCGATGAGAGCCGACAACACGATGGTGGCCAGGAAGCCGTAGATCATCTTGCGATAGGGCTTGGCGAAGGCCCACGCCCGGCGAGCAATTCTGCGATCGAACTGCTTGCCCGCCACCGCCGATCGATCGTGACCGAGGGCCATGTGGGGGGGCATGCGCATGGTGACCGAGGCTAGAGGGAGATGTCCCCCTACCATCAGCCCGCATGTCTCGCGTCCGGATCGCCCGCCCCAAGTTGATGAGCGCGGTGTTGGCCGGTGCTCTACTCCTCGGCGCATGCTCGGTCGTCTCCGACGAGGGCGGCGAGGTGTCGGTCGAGCCCATCGAGTCGAGTACCACGATCGAAAGCAGCAGCCCGACGAGCAATAGCTCCACGGGAACCACGATGGACCCGCCGAGCGACGGCGTGGGCACAGCGCTCATCGATCAGCAGCTGTCCTGGGATGACTGTGGCCCAGACCTCGAGTGCACCGAGATCATCGTCCCGCTCGACTACGACGATCTGTCCGGACCCACCATCTCGCTCAACGTCGAACGCGTCCCGGCCGCACGACCCAAGGATCGCATCGGGGTGCTGCTCGTCAACCCCGGCGGACCAGGGGTCGCTGGCACATTGCTCACCGAGGCGGCATCCCAGATCTACTCCGACGATCTCCTTCGTCGTTTCGACATCGTTGCCTGGGATCCGCGCGGGACCGGTGCCAGCAGCCCGGTGGACTGCTTCACGAACCTCGACGACTACTTCACGATGGACCCGACGCCTGACGACGAGGCCGAGAAGCAAGCGGGCCTCGCGTTGTCGAAGCAATGGGCCGAGCAGTGCCACGAGAATGCCGGCGACGACCTACTCGCTCACGTGTCCACGCAGGACACCGCCCGAGACATCGACGAGATCCGCAAGCTGCTCGGCGAGGAGCAGATCTCATGGTTCGGGTTCTCCTACGGCAGCGAGCTGGGTGCCACCTACGCAACGATGTTCCCCGATCGGGTTCGCGCAGCGGTGCTCGACGCATCGATCGACCCGACGCTGACGTACTACGACGGTTTGCTCGAGCAGGCGACGCAGCAAGAACGGTTGCTGAGCAAGATCCTCGGCGATTGCTCCGCAGACACGAAGTGCGCGTTCCACAACGGGGGCAAGGCCGAAGCGGCCTTCGATGAGTTGATGGCCGATCTGGACGCCACCCCGATCGTGGCCAAAGGCGCGTCGGGCCGCCCCAAGGTCGGTCAAGGCATAGCTGTCGTCGCCACGATCCAGGTGATGTACGTCCCCAGTTCGTGGAGTGCCCTCACCGACGCGTTGGCCGAAGCCCAAGCCGGCGATGGTCGGGGTCTGCTCGACCTCTACGACAGCTATCTCGAGCGATCACCGTCGGGGTCGTTCACCGATGCCATCGAGGGACTGTTCGCCATCGGATGTCTCGATGATGGCGACCCGGGCGCCGTGGCCGACGCTGATGCCATCCGGCCGACGTTGCTGAAGGCCTCGCCCCGACTCGGCGACGCGTTCTTGTACCTGAACCCGTGCCTGTACTGGCCGGTGAAGCCAGTGCCACGCCCCGACATCACCGGCAAAGGAGCGGGCACCATCCTCGTGGTCGGATCCACCGGCGATCCGATCACGCCGCTCGCCAGCACCAAGGGCATGGCCGAAGCGCTCGAGGGTGGCACGCTGCTCGTGCGCGATGGGGAGGGTCACACCAGCTATGCCTCCGGCAACAGCTGCATCGACAAGGCCATCGACAGCTACCTCATCAAGCTCACCGCGCCAGCTGACGGCACGATCTGCAAGGACTGAACCAACGGCTCCTCACGCCGCTATCAGGGTCAGGCCGCGAAGCGGCCGGACCACGCCTCGAGCATGGGTTCATCGACACCAGCGTCACGCCACCATTGCCGGAGGGTGCCGTGATCGATCTTGAGGTCAGCGATGACGAAGCGCATCACCTGCGGGTCTGCGCCGTTGGCATAGGTCGGGATGAACTTCGGGGGATACTCCATTGCGTGCAACCGCGACAGGCGCTGGTAGAGACGTTCGAGGCGCAACTCGGTGGCGCCGTAGTCGGCGATGATGGTCTCGTCGGGTACGCCCACCGCGCCCAACAGCAGCGCGGTGATCATGCCGGTGCGGTCCTTTCCGCCGGTGCAGTGGATCAAGGTGGCGCCGCTGGTGGTGAGGAGTAGTTCGAGCAACTCACCGGCTCGTTCCCTGAACCCGTCGATGGCCTTCAGATAGAAGCTGGCCATCACCCGATAGCCCTCGCCGTCGGGCACGTCCTTGCGGACCGCCTCGGCTACCGCAGGGTTCTCCCACAACGGGAACGCCACGACATCGACCCCGGCATCGCGCAACGGCGACGTCGCCGTCCTCGGGCGCTCCTTGGTCATGCGCAGGTCGATGGCGCGGGTCAGACGGAGCCGCTCGACCAGATGCTCGACGTCGGCAGCTGCCAGATCGTCCGGTGTCTCGCCGCGGATGATGATCCCGTGTCGGGTGGTGCGACCGTCGGCGGTCGGGAGGCCCCCGACATCACGGACGTTTGTCATGTCGTCGAGCTCGAGCCAGTTCGGAGTGTGCACGTCGTGATTCTCGCCCGAATGCGCTCAGCGCCAAAGACTCCAGGCAAAACGAACGTGGGACGCCCGGAGGCGTCCCACGATCACACTGGCGGAAGGAGTGGGATTTGAACCCACGGTGAGCTTGCACCCACAACGGTTTTCGAGACCGTCCCATTCGGCCGCTCTGGCACCCTTCCGCCCGCGACGGTAGCAAAGGTGCCCGAGGGTCGACCCAACGGGTTCTGGTTCAACCGCGGCGAGCGGCGAAGAACTCGGTGAGCAGGCGCTGGCACTCGGCCTCGGCGACACCCCATCGCAGGGGCGGGTTGTGGTTGAGCCGAGGGTCGGCAGCCACGTTGTAGAGCGATGCCATGAACCCGGCTTTGAGATCAGCGGCTCCGTACACCACCCGCCCGATGCGGGAGTTGATGAGTGCCCCAGCGCACATGCCGCACGGCTCGAGCGTCACCACCATCGTGCAGTCGTCGAGGCGCCAGCGGCCGAGCTTCGTCGCCGCGTCACGCAGGGCCAGGATCTCGGCGTGCGCCGTCGGATCGCCGGTGAGCTCACGTTCGTTGTGTCGTGCAGCGATGATCTCGTTGCCGTGCACCACCACCGCTCCCACCGGCACGTCGTCGTGCGCGAGCGCCGCGACGGCCTCAGCCAGTGCGACCTCCATGGCCTGTTCATCGGTCATCGATCCCCACGCCTCCGGCTCGTGCGCTCCTGAGCGAGTCTGGCAGCAGCTGGCAGGATCGCTGCAATGATCTCGACGCGTGACTTCCTCGCTCTGACCGGACTCGGCGACGGCCACTTCCAGCTACCGGTGGGCGAGCACGCCACAGGTGGTGGCGGCCATCGATCGCTGTTCGGCGGAGTGGGCGCGGCGGCGGGGATCGTCGCGCTCGAGACCGTGTCGGGTCGGCCGACGATCTGGGCCACTGCGCAGTACCTGAGCCGGTTGGGATCAGGCTCGGTGCTCGACCTCCATGTCGACATCGAAGCGAACGGTCGCTCCATCAGCCAGGGGTTGGTTCGAGGTCGGCACGACAACTCGTCGGTCATCACACTCATCGGCGCTACAGGTCGTCGCCCCGGCCGGCCGACCGACTCGGCGATCGTGTTCAAACCTCGCCCCGACGCGCCCCAGCCACATCGCTGTGATCTCGTCCCACGTCACGAAGACGTTGTCTCGGTGCACACCCATGTCGAGTTGCGTCTCGCTTCGGGCATGTTCGGCTTCAGCGCCCAAGGTCGAGCGAGTGGGCGCGGTCACACGTTGCTGTGGGCCCGCATGCCCGAGGTGCTACTCGATGCCGCGAGCGTGGCGCTCATGGCCGACTACATGGCCTCGGCGGTGGGCGACGCGCTCGAGCGAGAGGCGCACTGCACCAGCCTCGACAACACCATCCGCTTCACTGCCCCGATCGAGCCGGGCAGCAGCGACTGGATCCTGTGCGACACCCAGGTCGACTTCACCGATGGCGGAATAGCCCACGCCACGAGCCACATCTGGAACGAGACCGGCGCACTCATTGCCATCTCCAGTCAGTCGATGGCAGTCACCTCGCCACCGGCCGGGTGATCGGTTCGCTCAGATCTGGAGCGTGAAGCCACCGCTCACCCGCAGCGTCTCGCCGGTGACGAACGATGCACCTTCGCTGACGAGATAGAGCATGGCGGCGACGATGTCCTTCTCGAGTCCCTCGACCTTGAGGCACTGCTGAGCCATGACCACATCGACCGTTTCCTTCGGGAGTTCGGCCCGGATGGTGTCGGTGAACATCAGGCCGGGGGCAATGGCATTCACCCGGATGCCATCCGCGCCGTACTCGCGGGCCGACATCATGGTGAGACCCTGCACCGCCAGCTTCGACACGCCATACGCGGTCTGACATCCATACGCAGCAGACGACGAGATGTTCACGATCGACGCGTTGGGGCGGCCCTTCATCGCGTTATGGGCGGCATGCGTGCACAGCAACGTGCCCATGATGTTGACGTCGAACAAGCGCTGGATCTTGGCGATGCCCAACGCCTCGACCGACTGGTTGTATGCGGCCGAGTGCAATCCCGCGTTGTTGATGAAGATGTCGATTCCCCCGTGCCCGGCGACGGCCTCGGCGATCATGGCGTTCACCTGTTCTTCGTTTGCCACGTCACATGCGATCGCGCTGGCGGACCCACCAGCAGCGCATATCTGCTCTGCCGCCTGTAATCCGACCTCCGCCTCGATGTCGACCTGCACGACGTGCGCGCCACGCCCTGCGAGCGCGTGACCGAACGCCTTTCCGAACCCTCGGCCACCACCAGTGATGACCGCCACGCGGCCTTCGTGCTCCCTGGACGACATGGCAATCCCCCTACGGTCGACGTGACGGTGGCGCACTGTAGCGATCCAGCCTCTGTGCGATGCGCGGGACCAGACCCACTACGTTTCGGCCAGCACGTCCCATCCGACGTCGGGAGGCAGCGCCATGAGGGTCGGTCAAGCCGAATTGACAGCCATCATCGAGATCGACGCAGTACCGACTCCAGCCGCAGTGTTCTCGGACGGGCTCGACCTCGCGTTCGCCGCGCAATATGCCGACGCTCTCTTCCCGGATCACATCGATCCGGCGAGCGGAAATGCGATGTTGTCCCACCACAGTTGGCTGCTACAGGCCAACGGACTCAACGTGTTGGTCGACCCGTGCGTGGGCAACGACAAGCCCCGTTCGAATCCGGTCATTGCCCAGTACGACATGCTCGATACACCGTGGCTCGAGCGTCTGGCTGCCACTGGTGTACGACCCGAGGACATCGACGTTGTGGTGTGCACCCATCTGCACCCCGATCACTGCGGGTGGAACACGCGCCTCGTCGATGGACGTTGGGTTCCCACCTTTCCGAATGCGCGCTACATCCTGTCGTCAACCGAAGTTGCGTTCTGGGAAGGGTTCGAGGCCGAGCCCGATCGTCATCCGGAGGTGGCGTTCAACATCGGGGTGTTCACCGATTCGGTGCGACCGGTCATCGACGCAGGGCTGGCCACGATGGCCGAGCATGGGTATGCGCCGGCACCGGGGTTGTCGCTGATGGCCACCCCCGGCCACACGGCGGGGCATTGCGCTCTGCTCTACGCCGATGATCTCGACGGCATCTGTTTCGCTGGAGACGTGTTCCACACGCCGCTCAATGTGCTGTTGCCTGACCTCGGTGGAATGCCCGGGCTCAACCACGACTCGGCCACGGCAGCGATATCACGTCGCGCCGTGCTCGATCACTGCGTCGAGACCGCACACCTGCTGGCGCCCGGGCACTTCCAAGCACCGCACTGCTGTCGCGTCGGCCTCACGCCGACGGGCAACTACACGATCACCTGGTGACCGAAGCAGAGCAATTGGCGGAGGGGGTGGGATTCGAACCCACGGAAGGTTGCCCTTCACACGCTTTCCAAGCGTGCCGATTCGGCCGCTCTCGCACCCCTCCTGGGGTGCAAGGAGGGTAGCCGTCCGGCTACCCTTCGTGCATCCCGTCATCGGAGGTGACGGTCGGGTCCTGTGCAACGGTCCTTCGTGAACCAGGTCAGGCCGGGAACGGAGCAGCCTTCAGCGGTCCGGACTGTGTGCCGCAGATCGCCTGGCCGTTACCTCCGATGACGGGATCTCTCGCGTCTCGACATCTCTCGGGACGACCCGTTCGCCCGCTGGCCGACGTCACGCTCGAGCGGGTCGAGCGCGATACAGGGCATCGGTAGGCTCGCCGCCATGAACGAAGGCCACCAGTCGCTGTATCGCCGGTACCGGTCGCAGCGTTTCGGTGAGCTCGTCGGCCAAGAGCATGTTGTCCGAGCATTGCGCAATGCCGTGGCCCACGGCACCCATGGCCATGCGTATCTGTTCAGCGGACCGCGGGGCACCGGCAAGACATCCACCGCACGCATCCTGGCCAAGGCCCTCAACTGCCCCAACCTGGTCGACGGTGAACCGTGCGGCGTGTGCCCCACGTGCACCTCCATCGCCGATGGCACCAGCTTCGACGTGCACGAGCTCGACGCTGCGTCCAACAACGGCGTCGACTCCATGCGAGAACTCATCGAGCGCGCCGCGCTCGGCAGCCCCGGCCGCACGAAGGTGTACATCCTCGACGAGGTCCACATGCTGTCCAAGGCAGCCGAGGCCGCCTTGCTCAAGACCCTCGAAGAACCGCCGGACCACGTGGTGTTCGTGCTCGCCACCACCGATCCACAAAAGGTGTCGGCCACCATCCGCAGCCGCTGCCAGCCCTTCGAGTTCCACCTGATCTCTGCAGCCGATCTCGAACGTCATGTGCGTTACGTCATCGCCGATGCGGGGCTCGACGTCACCGACGAGGCGATCGAGGCGGTGCTCCGCCAAGGTGGTGGCTCGGCACGCGACACGCTCAGCGCGCTCGATCAGGTGGTGGCTGCCGGTGGCGTGGCCGCCGAAGAGCTCCCGATCGACGATCTGATCGAGGCCCTCATCGCCCGTGATGCCGGCCCGGCCCTGGTGGCCGTCGCCAAGGCCATGGACTCCGGCCGCGACCCGCGCACCTTGGCCGATGCAGTCGTCGCCCAGCTGCGCGACGGGTTCCTCGCCCTCCAGGCACCGAGCCTCGTGCGGCTCCCCGATCTCGCGCTGAGCCGCGTCACCGATCAGGCCAAGCGCCTCGGTACGGCGTCCATCGTGCGGTCGATGGAAGTGCTCGGTCAGATGCTGGTCGAGTTGCGACACGCCCCCGATCCTCGGGTGCTGCTGGAGGTGGCGTTGGTCCGCCTCACCAACTCCGACCTCGACACCTCGTCGTCAGCGCTGTTGGAGCGCATCGAACGTCTCGAGCGCAACGGCGTGCCGACCGGCGCGCCCCGTGAGGTGCGCACTCACGAACCGCACCCGACCGAGAACCGCGACGGCGAACGCGACGAGCGTCCGCGTCCCTCGCCGGCTGGCGACGTACCGGCGGAGGCTCCGGCCACACGGACCGAGACTGGGTCCCGCGTCCCGACCGGTTTGGCCGAGGCACGCGCCGCCCTCGGCGCGATGAAGTCAAAAGCAGCGCCATCAACCCCCAGTCGGCCCACTACGGCTCCCGCGTCCCGACCAGCTCCCGTCCCAGCTCCGTCAGCGCCAGCAGCACACACCCCTGCACAACCGGCAACATCGATTTCGGCCACGCCACCGAACGCTCCCTCTGTCGACGGGTTCCCCGATGCCGCCATGCTCGATGCGGCCTGGAACGCATCAGTCGTGGCGAACCTGAAGAACCTCACCCGGGCCATGTACAAGTCGGGCCAGTTCGTCGCCGTGCACAACGGCACCGCCATCTTCGCCGTCGACAACGTGTTCGCCCGGGACCGCTGCGAGCAGTCCCGCCCCGATGTCGAGAAGGCGCTCGCCGCGCACTTCGGCCGCCCCATCCCCATGCGGCTCATCATCAAGGACGAGGCTGCCGCCTACGGTGGTCGGTCCGCACCAGTGGCAGCGGCAGAGCATCGAGACGACTCGGACCACATGGACCATTCGTTCGATCCCGATGATCTCGTCGATGCTCCAGCATCAGGTGCCTCCGGCCTGGAACGATTGGCGGCGGCCTTCCCCGGGGCCGAGATCATCGACGACGAGGAGCGACCGTGAGCGATCAGTTCGATCTGAATTCTCTGCTCGAGCAGGCCATGAACATGCAGCAGCAGTTGGCTCAGGCTCAGCAGGACGCAGCGGCTCGCACCGTGTCGGGCACCGCGGCCGCCGGGAAGATCACCGCCACCATGTCGGGGGCCGGCGAACTGGTGGCGCTGCGGATCGCACCCGAGCTCGTGGACCCGGCCACCGTCGACCTGCTCGAGGACCTCGTCGTCGCCGCCATCCGCGACGCGCAGAACCAGGTGGCAGCATTGCAGCAACAGGCGCAGGAGCAGGCCATGGGGCCGCTCGCCGGAGGCCTCGGGGGCTTCGGCGGTCTCCTCGGCAGCTGATGGCCGCCTACGCCACCGCGGTACAGGGCCTCATCGACGAACTGGGTCGACTGCCCGGCATCGGGCCGAAGTCGGCCCAGCGCATCGCGTTCCATCTGCTCAAGGTCCCCACCCCCGATGCTCGGCGCCTGGCCGATGCCATCGTGGAGGCCCGCACCAAAGTGCGGTTCTGCGAGCGCTGCTGGAACCTCAGCGAAACGCCCGAGTGCCTCGTGTGCACCGATGTGCGCCGGGACACCTCGAAGATCTGCGTGGTCGAAGATCCCCGTGATGTGATCGCCATCGAACGCACCGGGGAGTTCACCGGCCGATATCACGTGCTGCACGGGGCGCTCAGCCCCATCGACGGCGTCGGCCAAGAGCAGCTCAAGATCCGTGAGCTCCTGCAGCGCCTGGGCGCCGAGGACGTGCGCGAGGTGATCTTGTGCACCAACCCGAACGTCGAGGGCGAGACCACCGCCATGTACCTGGCTCGCCTTCTGCGTGACGTGCCCGATCTACTGGTGACCCGATTGGCCAGCGGGTTGCCGGTCGGCGGGGACCTCGAATACGCCGACGAGCTGACCCTCGGACGAGCGCTCGAAGGTCGACGGGCCGTCGCCAGCTGAACAACATCTGTCGCTCGTCGATCGGCATGTGCCGATCTCATGACGAATGTGACGGCACCCAGCTGGCACCCGAGAAGCGCTCAGGCCATCGGTGAAAAAGCACTGACCGCCCGGTTGCCCGGGCGGTCAGGGGAGACACCACTTGTCCTCGCCGGCCACCAACCAACCAGCTTGGACGCTCGAGATGCCGCCCGAAAACCGGAGCGGGCGGACGGAAACCGGTTCGAAGGGCGACAACCCGAGCGATGTGACACCAACTGAGAGGGGGAGAACGACCCAGAAGATGTTGCGCTTACGTTACGACGGTAACCAGAACGTAGCAAGCACTTTTCTGACCGATCGGACCGAATTCTGCCGCTCATGTGGTCAGCGTGAGCTTGGGCCGCGTGGCGAGCTGGCGACCGAGTCGCCGGGATGTGGTCAGAGAGAGCGCACGATGATGGCGTCGCCCTGTCCGCCGCCGCCGCACAGTGACGCCGCTCCAATGCCGCCACCACGACGCTTCAACTCGTGGAGCAAGGTGAGCGTGATGCGGTTGCCGCTCATGCCCACCGGATGGCCGAGGGCGATGGCCCCTCCGTTCACGTCCGTGATATCGGCGCCGATGCCGAGGTCGTCCATGGCGGCGAGGCTCACCGCCGCGAACGCCTCGTTCATCTCGAACAGATCGATGTCGCTGAGCTTCATGCCCTTCTTCTCCAGGGCGACACGGATGGCGCGGCTGGGCTGGTGGAGCAACGAAACGGTGTCGGGCCCCGACACCTGGCCGTAGCTGAGCACCTCGCCGATCGGGTTGAGGCCGAGGCGATCCACCGCTGCCTTGGACGCCACGATGACCGCCGAGCCGCCGTCGGAGATCTGCGACGCGTTGCCGGCGGTGACGTTGCCGTTCTTGTCGAACGCCGGCTTGAGAGCACCGAGCGACTCGACGGTGGTTCCGGGACGGACGCCCTCATCGGTGTCGAACATGATCGGATCGCCCTTGCGTTGCGGGACCGGCACCGGGACGATCTCGTCAGCGAACTTGCCGTCCTTGATGGCGGCGGCCGCCCGCTCGTGGCTGAGCGCCGCGAACTCGTCCTGTGCCTCACGACTGATGGTGGCCGCCTGTGAGTAGCGCTCCGTGCTGAGACCCATCGTGCACAACTCGAACGCACACGTGAGGGCGTCGGCCAAGATGGCGTCCTCGGCGGCGACGTCGCCGTAGCGGAAGCCGCCACGCGCGCCACGCAGCAGATACGGAGCATTGGTCATGCTCTCCATGCCGCCCGCAACAACGATGTCGGCGTCGCCGGCGTTGATCATCAGGTCGGCTTGGTAGATGGTGTTCATGCCCGAGAGGCACACCTTGTTGATGGTGTTGGCCGGCTTGTCGAGGCCGATACCGGCCTTCACCGCGGCCTGCCGGGCGGTGAGCTGACCGGTAGCAGCCAAGATCACGTGGCCCATGTAGACGAAGTCGATCTGATCTGGCGTGACCCCGGCCCGCTCCATGGCAGCAGAGATGGCGATGCCACCCAGGTCTGCAGCAGTGAACGATGAAAGCCCCCCGGACATCTTTCCGATCGGTGTTCGTGCTCCAGCGACGATGTAGGTACCGGCCATTGACGTGCTCCTTGATGAACGGGTTCATCTCGAAACTACGCCGCCCGACCTGCGATCCAAAACAGCGCGCTCATTCGGACACGGGATGTACAGCTCGACTCGCGTTACCTTGCCGAGATGCGCCACATCCTCGACGCCATCAACAGCGGGGCGAGCGGTGATGACATCGCCGCCCTGGCCATCCCCGAGTCCTACAAGGCGACCTACGTTCGCCGCGAGGACGTCGCCATGTTCGAGGGGGTTGCGTCGGAGGACAAAGACCCGCGGTTGAGCCTCAAGATCGGTGAGGTGGCCACACCGGAGCTCGCGCCCGACGAGGTGTACCTCGCAGTGATGGCCAGTTCCATCAACTTCAACACGGTGTGGACCTCGATCTTCGAGCCATTGCCCACGTTCGGTTTCCTCGACCGCCTCGGCCGGGAGAGCAGCTGGTCCAAACGTCACGCGCTCGACTATCACGTGGTCGGCTCCGACGCCTCGGGCGTGGTGCTGCAGGTCGGTACCGCGGTGCGCAACTGGAAGCCGGGCGATCGCGTCACCGTGCACTGCAACCATGTCGACGATCAGGACCACAGCGCCCACAACGATTCGATGCTGGCGGCGAACCAGCGCATCTGGGGGTTCGAGACCAACTTCGGAGGTCTGGCCGAACTGTCGGTGGTGAAGGCGAACCAGCTCATGCCCAAGCCCAAGCACCTCAGCTGGGAGGAGGCCGCGGTCAACGCGCTCTGCAACTCCACCAGCTACCGGATGTTGGTGAGCGACAACGGTGCCCGGATGAAGCAGGGCGACGCCGTGCTCATCTGGGGCGCGTCGGGCGGTATCGGCGCCTACGCCACGCAGTACGTGCTCAACGGTGGCGGCGTTCCCGTGGCCGTGGTGAGCTCGCCGCAACGCGCTGCGATCCTGCGCGAGCTCGGGGTCGAGGCGATCATCGATCGCAAGGCCAACGGCTATCGGTTCTGGAGCGACGAACACACCCAGGACGAGCGCGAATGGCGACGGTTCGGCAAGGACATCCGCGATCTCGTCGGTGACGATCCCGACATCGTGTTCGAGCACCCCGGCCGGTCCACCATGGGCGCCTCGGTGTTCGCGGTGAAGCGGGGCGGCACCGTCGTCACGTGCGCGGCCACGAGCGGATACATGGTCGAGTTCGACAACCGTCACTTCTGGATGAAGCTGAAGCGGCTGCTCTCCAGCCACTTCGCCAACTACGAAGAGGCCTGGCAGGCCAACCGGCTCATCTCGATGGGCAAGATCCAGCCGGTGCTCTCCGCCGTGCACACACTCGACGATGTCGGCGCTGCGACGCGCTCCGTCCATCGCAACGAGCACGAGGGCAAGATCGGCGTGCTGTGCCTCGCCCCCAGCGAAGGTCTCGGCATCGACGACCCAGAGTTCCGGGCCAAGGTCGGCGAGGACCGCATCACCATGTTCCGGCCCAAGAGCAGCTGACGCTGCTCTCTGAACTCTGGACGGCACGCGCGGGTACCGTTCGCTTCCATGAGCGAGATGCTGCTGACAGAGATCGACCACATCGCCATTGCCGTCCGTGACCTCGAGGCGGCCGTGGCCTACTACGAGAAGGCCTTCGGGGCCACGGTGGCCCATCGCGAGATCGTGGAGCGCGACGGAGTGGAGGAGGCTCTGCTCAAGGTGGCCGACAGCTACATCCAGCTGACCCGGGCCAGCCGTGACGATTCACCCATCGCCAAGGCCATCGAGAAGCGCGGCGAAGGCCTCCACCATGTCGGCTATCGAGTCGCCAACTGCGCCGAAGCGTTGGCCGCCATCGTGGCCGCCGGTGGCACCGCCATCGATGCCGCACCTCGACCCGGCTCACGGGGCACCACCGTTGCGTTCGTGCACCCGAAAGGGTCGTTCGGGACGCTCATCGAACTGGTCGAAGAGGGCCCCGGCACCCACCACTGACACCGTTGGCCAACGGGAGTGCGGGGCCCGGGGCCACTCGTCGGTTCTGCTGTGTCAACGAACATTGACGACGACAGGGGCGCCGAGGCCGTCCTCATCTTCATCGTCGTCCCCGTACTCGGGGCCACCTTCGCCGGAGCCCCACTTGGACTTGGCGCCACTGTGCCCGGCGTCGTACACCGCGTAGGCCGAGCCGACCGACACCAACACGCTCGCGATCATGAGCACGCTGGGGAGCCACTTGGGCAACGAGATGTGCGATCCCTTGCGGGCATTCCACCACTTGATGACGATCGGCAGGTACAGCCAAGCCGCGAGCACCAGGAACATCACGATGGACATCGCCTTGGCGAGGTCGCCCTTCTCGGCGTGGTCGTACTTGGCCTTCTCCCTGAGGTCTTCACCGGCCGATGCGGCCAAGACCGCTCCCACCATCCCGACGAACGCGACGGCGACGATGGCACTGCCGTAGCGCTCACGCCACGATGGGAAGATCGCTGCGCCGATGGCCGCCACGGCCACCAACGGGATCAACACGACGGGGATGTGGACCAACAACGGATGAGCGGGGACCCCGCCGATCGTCATTGCGAACAACATGTTCATAGGGGTTCTCTCCTCGATGGCCGGCGACGATTCGGACGCGGGGGTGCACCGATCGCTACAGAGCCAGATGGCTTTCTACTCATCGGTCGGCAGAGCGAGGTTGGAGGCAAGTGAGAAGTTGGTGAGTCTTTGGGCCTTTAGCATGCGCCGATGAGCAGCTCGCATCTCGCTCCCGTGTGGTTCTCGGTGACCGACCTCCAGGTCGCGTCCGGCCAGGGAAGCTATGTGACGACGACCGACGGCCAGCGCTATCTCGACTTCTCCTCCGGAATTGCCGTGACCTCGACGGGCCATTGCCATCCCCATGTGGTGGCGGCCATCGCCCGCCAGGCCGAGCGGTTCGTCCACGCGCAGGTCAATGTGTATCGCCACGATCTGCTCGAACCGTTGGCCGCCCGTCTCTTCGAGATCACCCCCGAGGGCATCGATCAGTTCTTCTACGCGAACTCCGGCGCAGAGATCACCGAGGCGGCGGTGAAGTTGGCCAAGCAGGCCACCGGTCGACCACATGTCATCGTGTTCTCCGGTTCGTTCCACGGTCGCACCCACATGACCATGGCGATGACCACGTCGAAGACCGGCTATCGAGCTGGCCACGCGCCGCTTCCCTCCGGCGTCTTCGTCGCCCCCTATCCAGACCCCTTGGCAACCGACGTTGACGCCGAGGTCGACGCGGCGTTGCGGGGACTGGATCATCTGCTGAAGTCCCAGACTGCTCCCGGTGAGACGGCCGCCATGATCCTCGAGCCGGTCCTCGGCGAAGGTGGCTACATCCCCGCGCCCGCTCGGTTCATGGCTGGCGTGGTCGAGCGATGCCACGCGAACGGCATCTTGTTCGTGGCCGACGAGGTCCAGTCGGGCTTTGCCCGCACCGGCAAGATGTTCGCCGTCGAGCACTACGACGTGGTCCCCGACATCATCTGCATGGCCAAAGGGATCGCGTCGGGGTTCCCCTTCGCTGCTCTCGGTGCGAGTGAGGACCTCATGGCGCGATGGCCGGTGGGCAGCCACGGGGGCACCTACGGAGGCAATGCCATCGGTTGCGCCTCGGCGTTGGCCACCATCGACGTGCTGACTGCTCCGGGATTCATCGACAACGTCAACGAGCGCGGCCGCCAGCTGCGCGACGGGATTGCGTCAATTGCACGTGACGATCCCAGCGGAGCGATCTCCCAGGTGCGCGGGCTCGGGCTCATGAATGGCACGCAGTTCGCCGACCCGACACGAGTCGTGGCCGTCCAACGCCATCTGCTCACCGAAGGTCACGTCATCACCATGAACGCCGGCACCTACGGCAA
>JBFWVD010000013.1:0-89326 GCA_050246915.1 Acidimicrobiia bacterium
GAAGGTGGCACGGATCTTGGACCGCGAGCGTGATGCGATCGTCAGCAATGGCAGCGGGCAACCGGTCGATGCGATCGGCCAACCAGGTGTGCACGACAACGACTCGCGCGCTGAACGCCTTGGCTTCAGCGGTGCCGAGCAGATGGCCGTAGTCGACGAGCGCGGCGCCACAACCGGCGGAGTTCACCACGATGGGTGCGTCGCCGGGCATCGATGCCATGACGGCGGAGGCGAGCGCGGTGGCCTGATCGTTGAGACCGGCATGGGTGTGCAGTGCTCCGCAGCATGCGCCGCCGGAACCAGGAAGACGCACGTCGGCGCCGGCTTCGGCGAGCACTTCGAGGGTGTCGATGTGGACGTCGCGTTGCCACGCGTCCATGACACAGCCGGTGAACATCCACACCGGTTCACTGCCCCTGCGCTGCGTGCTCATCTCGGCCAGCCGTCCGGTGAGCGAGGCACGACGAAGATCGAGCTTGGGCAGCCCGGCGCGATTGGGTACCAGATGGAGCCGCTGCGCAACTGCAATTGCACTGGACCCCATGAGCAGGAGGCGATGATGACCGAGCGCTCGATAGCCGAGGCGCTGCCACCACGGCACGGACTTCTTCGCGCTCACCAAAGTGGCGCGGGTCGCCTCCATGAGGTGGCCGTAGTGGACCCCGGACGGACATGCGGTCTCGCAGCCACGGCATTGCACGCAGCTGTCCATCGACTCGAGGAACGTGGCATCGGCGGCGCTGTCACCCCATTGCACTTCGCGCATGAGCGCGATGCGACCGCGTGGCGATGCCAGCTCTTCACCGGTGACCCGATACGTCGGGCAATGCGGCAGACACAATCCACAACCGACGCACGCGGCCAACTCGTCGTTGTCGATGCCGAGGTCCACGCCCCGACCATAGCGGGCCGGATTTCGATCGGCAGTGCCTCAGCGCTTGTCCTTCTTGCGTTGAGCCCGGTATCGATCCCACCAGCTCTCGATGGCCTGGCCGATGATTGCGCCGATCACCAGCGACACCAGCAGGCCGACCCACAAGCGGACCTCGACGTCGAAGAACAAGAAGGTGGTCTTTACCTTCTTCTGGTTCTGCAGCACGAAGATCAGTCCGAGTAGCACGAACACCAGCCCGGCGATGAGCTTGGCGTTGAACTCCTTGGTCTCGGTGAACGCTGGTGGCTTGTCAGCATCCTCCGGCGGCTTCTGCATGGACATTGGAGCCCCCTTCTCCGGTCTGTGCCGGGTGTGTCTGGCCGGACGTCTCGCGTTCGGTTCGACCGATTCGGTCGACGTGATCGGGACGCATTTTGTCGCGCTCGTCTAGCGTCGTCGGCCATGATCGCTGCAGTTGGACTCGGCCTGGCCACCTACGACCGCGACGGCACGTTGCTCGTGCTGCACGCGACGACCGTCCGCTTGGGTTCGTGGGGCGCCGATGACCCCACCGGACTCCCCGACTCGCCCGGGACCCACGTGCTCGACCCGTCGAGCCATCCGCTCGGCGCGGCGGCAGGTCACGACGCCCTACGACAGGTCGATCGCAAGATGGTTGCCGTCGTCATCGCCGATCTGGCCGTCGCGCCGGCCGATGCCCATGACGTGTACCTGCGGCTACATCTGTTGTCGCATCGCCTGGTGAAGCCGCATGGGTTGAACCTGGATGGCCAATTCGGCTTGTTGGCCAATGTGGTGTGGACCAACCACGGTGCATGCGCGGTGGCCGGGTTCGAGGAGACCCGGGCGCGGCTCATGGCCGCCGGTCACATCGTGACTGTGTTCAGCGTCGACAAGTTCCCGCGCATGGTCGATCACGTCATCCCGAGCGGGGTGCGAATCGCCGACGCCGACCGCGTACGCCTTGGCGCGCACCTGGCCGAGGGCACCACCGTCATGCACGAGGGGTTCGTGAACTTCAACGCCGGGACGCTCGGCTCGGCCATGGTCGAAGGCCGCATCTCGGCCGGTGTCGTGGTCGGCAACGGCTCGGACCTCGGCGGCGGTGCGTCGATCATGGGGACGCTCTCGGGTGGCGGCAAGGAGGTCATCAGCGTCGGTGAGGGATGCCTCATCGGCGCCAACGCCGGAATCGGCATCTCGCTCGGGGACGGCTGCGTGGTGGAAGCCGGCTGCTACATCACATCGGGCAGCCTGATCACGCTTCCCGACGGCGAGGTGGTCAAGGCCCGTCAGCTCAGCGGAGCCAAGGGGCTGCTGTTCCGCCGGAACTCACGTACCGGAGCGCTCGAGGCGCTGCCCCGAACCGGCACATGGGGCGGGCTGAACGCCATGCTCCACGCCTGATCCCTTTACAAGTCCCAGGTCGGGTCGGCCACGGGGCCGGGGTCGAGCTTCAACGGGTACTTGCCATCGGGCTGGATGGTCCACAGCGCGTCCGGCTCGTCGACGCCGACGGGATGATGGGCGAAGGTGAGCCAGGTCGAGTCCGGTGCCCATCCGATGCCCTGGATCTCGCCGGTGGCGATGCGCGTGGGCGTTCCACCGGTAGCGGGCACGATCCACAGCCCGTCCCCATAGGGATCCACGCAGTTCGTGCTGAACGCGATGTGAGCGCTGTCGGGCGCGGGCGTCACCGTGGCGATGCTGCAGTCGTCCAGAGCCACGAGAACTTGCGACTCGCCGTCAGGATTGGCCGCGAGCACGCTCGTCGCGGTCGTCGGATCGACGACGGGCGCGATCACGGTGCCGTCAGCGAGCACGCCGCCGCATCCGACCAGGCGGGTCGGTCCCGGTTGTGTCACGGCAACGGTCGAGCCACTGGCGAGATCGATGGAGGCGAGTTCCCATCGACCGACGCCACTGGGTTGCGGGGTGCGGCGCCGTACCAGGATCGCCGCGCCGTCGCTTCGCCACGATGGACACGAGGCCTCGTCCGCCGGGGCCGTCAGCGTTCGGGCCGGTGAGCCGTCGCTGGCCTTCACGGTGAGCACTCCGGGAGCGGATCGATCGCCCTCGACCAGCGCGAGCAGATCGCCCACCGGCGACAATCGCGGTGAGGTCACATCTGGGGAGTCCGTGGCGAGCGACTCGTCGGTGCGGACGCCGAGGTCCATGCGGTGCAAGGTCGAGCCGGCGTCCCCCGGTCGGGTGTACATGAGTGCTCCGGCCGGCGACGGCCCAGTCGTATCTTCGGTGAGCACCTTCCATCCAACTGGTGGCGCATGACAGGCGAACCACAGTCGGGTCACGGCGCCGTCCCATCGCGCGGCGTACTCGTCGACGGTGATGAAGGCACCGTTCACGAACATGCCTTTGGAGCCGATGCCGTCGGGATTGTCGGCGGACAGGAACTCGACGATGTTGCGGGCGTCGGCTTCGTCGGCGGCCTGCTGCAGGCCGAAGCCGTCTTCGGCCCATCCCGACTGAACGACCCCGTCGAACTTCTCCTCGACCTCGGCCAGCCACACGAACTCGATGGCCAGGGCGCCAGCATTGGTGCCCAGTTCACGCAGCGCCGCTTGACCAGCGGCATCGATGGCCTGTCGGTCGGCCAGCGGCATCGGGACCTTGGCGGTGCGGGCGGCCCGATTGGCGTCGGTGAGCGCAGTCAGCGACGCACAGGCCTCAGCAGATGCGGTGACCGGGGCTTTCACGCCACCGGTGCCCGAACCCGACACCGAGCCCGCTGGGGCGTTCGATTGATCGACCGGGTACAGCTTGGTGCCATCGGTTGCATCGGAACAGGCGGCCAGCAGCGACGCGGCCAGGGCGCAGCACAAGGCAGTGGTCCAGGTTCGATGGCCGAGGCGGATCCGATGCATCATCTCTGGATCGGCCGCAGTCAGGCGATCTTCAGCTCTCGAGCAGCTTCCGGCCGGGATTGAAGCGGCCGGTCGGGTCGAACCGCTCGCTGAGGCGATGGTGGATGGCCACGATGGACGTGTCGCTGGTGGCCGGGCCGGAAGGCCGCAGCTCATCTGGGCTGTCGGTGTGCACGATGCCGACCCCGACCTCGGCGACGAACGGAGAGTTCGCACGGCTGGGCAATGTCCGCAACTGTGATGGTCGCAGCGAGGCGCGACCGGACGGGATCCATGGCGGCCCGTCAACGTGGGTTGCATCGGGCACGAGTGCGGCCTGTGCGGCCACGTCGAGAGGATGTCCGGCGAGGCAGACCCAGGTGCTGGTGCCGTCCCACAAGATGGACGCCGGTCGGAACAGCCTGGCGGCCAGCGCGAACGGGTCGCTCTCGGTGCGCAGCCATCGCCGCTCGACGGGCCGTGGCCGCGTGCGCAGGATCACCTCGCCGATGAACCCCAAGGTGCCGAGCGAGCCCACGAGGACGCGACACAGATCGAAGCCCGTCACGTTCTTGACGGTCGGACCACCCGCGGTCATCACGTTGCCGTCGGCCATGACCACGCGCGCTTGGAGCAAGGTGTCGCGCACATGTCCGTCGGCCAAGCGATGGATGGATGAGTGTCCCACCGCGAGCACGCCACCGACGGTGGCGCCATCGATGTCGGGCAGCGCCACCATCTGTCCACCGCCGGCCAGCGCGGCGTCGAGCTCAGCCACCGTGGTGCCCGCCCACAACTTCACCGTCATCTCAGCGGGATCGAAGGCGATGATGCCCGCCGGTGCGCACACCTCGCGTGCCTTCGGGTCGACCGATCCGCCCACGTCCCACTGTGTGCGGCCGCCAACGCAGGTGACCGGACCGGCGGGGCCGATCTCATCGGCGAAGGCCTGCATGCGGTCAGTGCTCACACCCACATCCCGTCACCGATGGCATGCGAGTCGCCACAACCTGAACCCGACGGCAGCACCTTGCCGGGGTTGGAGACGTTGTCGGGGTCGAACGCGCTGCGCAACCTGAATTGCGCGTCGAGATCGATCTCGGAGAACTGCAGTGGCATGAAGTCGCGCTTTTCGATACCGATGCCGTGCTCACCCGACAGCACCCCGCCGGCGGCGACAGACGCCTTCACGATCTCCGCGCCGGCAGCATGGACACGTTCGAGCACCCCGGGCTCGCGAGCGTCGAACACCAGCAGCGGATGGAGGTTGCCGTCGCCGGCGTGGAACACGTTGAGCACCAACAGCTCGTATCGGTCGGCGATCTCGTACACCGCGGCGAGCACTTCGACCAGCTTGGCCCGAGGCACCACAGTGTCGTGCAGGTAGTAGTTGGGCTTGATGCGGGCCACTGCACCGAAGGCGCTCTTACGGCCCTTCCACCACAGCGCTCGCTGTGCTTCGGTACCAGCGACCAGAACCGTGCGCGCGCCGTGGGCCAAGGCGATCTCCCGCACCGTTTCCACCTGCGCGGCGACACCATCGGCCAGACCGTCGAGCTCGACGATGAGTACCGCCGCGGCATCGGTCGGGAACCCGGCGTGCACGAACGCTTCGACTGCTTCGATGCATCGCTGGTCCATCATCTCGAGCGCGGCGGGCACCATGCCCGAGGCGATGATCGCCGACACCGTGGTCGCTCCATCGGCGACATCGGTGAAGTCGATGAGCAACGTGCGGATGACCGGAGGCAGCGGCGTGAGCCGCACGGCAATTCGAGTTGCGATGCCGCACATGCCTTCGGATCCGACGAACGCGCCGCGCAGATCGAGGCCGTCGGGTTCGGCGTCGAGACCGCCGAGCACGCACACCTCGCCGTCGGGCATCACCACTTCCATGGCCAACACGTGTGGGCTGGTCACCCCATAGGCAAGGCAATGGGGTCCACCGGAGTTGTTGGCGATGTTCCCGCCGATCGAACAACTCTGCTGACTCGACGGATCAGGCGCGAAGTGCAGCCCGAGAGGCGTCACAGCTCGGGTGAGATCGAGGTTCAACACGCCCGGTTCCACCCAGGCGTAACGCTCCTCGGTGTTCACCTCGATGATGCGATCCATCTTCGTGGTCACGATGACCATGCCGCCATCGAGCGGCACCGCTCCCCCGGCCAGGCCGGTGCCCGAACCGCGGGCCACGAACGACACGCCGTGCTTTCGAGCCAGTCGCACGCAGGCCTGCACCTCACCGGTGGAGATGGGGAGGCACACCACCGACGCCTTGCCTTGTTCGCCCGATGCGTCATGGCCGTAGATCGACAGATGCAACGGTGAATCCTCGACCCGATCAGCCGACAGCGCCCGACGCAGTTCTTCAGCGAGTGGAAGCACGTTGGTGTAGGCCGGTCCTGCGGTGCTCATCGCTCACAACGTAGTGTTCGATCCATGGCCACACCCGATCTCGAAGACCTCCACGAATGGGTCAGCTTCGAAGACCCCGACGAGGATCGCACGTGGGTCATCGATGTCACCTTCCTCACCAGCGCGTGGACGTGCATCTTCGGTCGGGGCTGTCAGGGGGTGCTCACTGGTCCAGCGGCCGATCTGCAACAAGGGTGCTGCAGCTACGGGGCCCACTTCATCGACAAGGAAGATCTGGCCACGGTCGAGAAGGCGGTGGAGCGGCTCACCAAAGAGAACTGGCAGATGCGCAAGCGCTCCAAGGCCAAGGGTTGGTATCGCCAAGAGCGTGATGGCACATACATCACCCGGGTGGTCGACGGTGCGTGCATCTTCTTGAACCGTGAGGGTTTCGCCACTGGTCCGGGCTGTGCATTGCACGTCGGTGCGCTCGAAGCGCGTGAACGCCCCCTCGACTGGAAGCCCGATGTGTGCTGGCAACTGCCGTTGCGGCAGATCGATCACACCGATGATCACGGTCACATCACCTCGACGCTGCGCGAGTGGAAGCGACGCGATTGGGGCGAGGGCGGACACGAGTTCCACTGGTGGTGCACCGAATCGCCCGACGCCTTCATCGACGCCAAGATGGTGTGGCAGACCCTCACCGACGAGATCGTCGAGATGGTCGGGTCGAAGGTGTTCGTGATGTTGGCCGGCTATCTCAAGAGCCGGCCGAGCAAGACCTACCTGCCACATCCAGCCGTTCGCCGCTGAGCGCGCTGCGCTGCGACGAACGGCGCTGGATCGATCGGCCGCCCGGCCGTCTTGCCCCCGCCGTCAACCCTTCTTGTTGGCGCGGCGGCGTTCGCCTTCGACGAGGACCCGCTTGCGGATACGTACCGCGGTGGGGGTCACCTCGACGAACTCGTCCTCAGCGATGAACTCCACTGCGGTCTCGAGGGTGTGCAACACCGGCGCTGACAGCTTCACCGCGTCGTCGTGGGTGTGCGTGCGCATGTTGGTCTTCTCTTTTTCGCGCACGGCGTTCACCACCATGTCGCCGGGGCGAGCCGACTCTCCGATGACCATGCCTTCGTACACGGTGTCACCGGGCTGCACGAACAACGTGCCGCGCTGTTGCAGGTTGTCGAGTGCATACGGCGTCACCACGCCCATGCGATCGGCGATCATGGCGCCGTTGGTGCGATGGGGCAGTTCGCCCACCCACGGGGTCCAGCCCGAGTTGTGTTGATGCAACAGGGCCGTGCCGCGGGTTGCAGTGAGCAACTCGGAACGGAAGCCGATGAGGCCACGAGAGGGGCACTCGAAGGTGATGACCGTTCGGCCGGTGTCGCCGGGGCGGATGTCGGTGACGCGGCCCTTACGGGGGGCGAGGGCCTGCGTGACGGTGCCGACGTACTCATCGGGTACGTCGCACACACCGCGCTCGAGCGGCTCCTCTCGCTTGCCGTCGACCTCGCGGATGATCACTTCAGGTCGCGATACCTGGAGCTCGTAACCCTCGCGGCGCATCGATTCGATGAGCACGGCCAACTGCAGTTCGCCTCGACCGGCAACTTCGATGATGTCGGGCGAATCGGTCTCGGCCAGCTTGATCGAGACGTTGCCCAAGATCTCCTTCTCGAGGCGGTCGCGCAGATGGCGACTGGTGAGGTATTTGCCTTCCTTGCCCGACAGCGGCGAGGTGTTCACGCCGAACGTCATCGACAGCACGGGTTCGTCGACGGTGAGGCGGGGCAGCGGGATCGGGTTGGCCGGGTCGGCCAGCGTGTCACCGATCTCGATCTCGGGGAACCCGGCGACGATGAAGAGATCACCGGCCGACAGTTCCTCCACCTCGGAGCGGCTGATGCCGTCGAAGTGCATGAGTTGCGAGAGCTTGCGGGTGAGGGGCTTTTGCCCTTCGTCCTCTTCGATGAGGGCGATCTGTTCGCCACGACGCAGCACGCCGTTGACGACGCGTCCGATGGCGAGACGACCGAGATACTCGGACGCGTCGAGGTTGGTCACGATGGCCTGGAGCGGCGCGTCCGCATCGCCCTTGGGCTCGGGAACGTGCTCGAGGATCGTCTCGAACAGTGCCGAGAGATCTGCATCAGCGGCCGGCATACCGACCCCGAGCATCGCCCGACCCTCACGGGCCACGGCGGAGATCACGGGGAAGTCGAGGTGCTCGGCATCGAGGTCCATGTAGAGCTGGTAGATCTCGTCGAGCACTTCGTCGGCGCGGGCGTCGCCGCGATCGACCTTGTTGATCACCAAGATGCTCGGCAGACCGAGGGCCATGGCCTTCGACAGCACGTAGCGCGTCTGGGGCAGTGGGCCTTCGGCCGCGTCGACGAGGAGCACGATGCCATCGACCATGGCCAAGGCACGCTCGACCTCACCACCGAAGTCGGCGTGGCCGGGGGTGTCGACGAGGTTGATGCGAACCCCGTTCCACGTCACCGAGGCGGCCTTCGCCAAGATGGTGATGCCGCGCTCGCGCTCTTGGTCGTTGGAGTCCATCACTCGGTCGACGACCGCCTGGTGGGCGCCGAACACTCCGCTGGAACGCAGCATGGTGTCGACGAGTGTGGTCTTGCCGTGGTCGACGTGCGCGACGAGCGCGACGTTACGGATCTTCGTTGTCATTTCATTACCGCAGATCTTGAAGGGGGTGTTCGTGGGGGAAAGCAGGTGGAAAGGTAGAGCCGAAACGCAGATATCGAGGGGCAGATGGTGAACAGCCGATGGGCAGATGGATGGACGCGCCGAGGTCAGTCCTCGTCGTCGTCCTCTTCCTCTTCGTCATCGAACGTCACGCCGTAGCGCTCGGCGATGGCTGCGTACTCGTCGTCTTCTGAGCCCGAGGGCTGGTCGCCGTCCTTGGGCATGAAGCCCCCGAACGCGGCCGGTCCTGATTGCTTGAGCTTTCGGGCTTCTTCGAAGCGCCGATGTCGACCCTTCTTCATGGGGGGCTCCCCGCTGCGGTAACAGTCGTCGAGCCGGAGAGGTTACAGGTCTGATCGGCGAAGTGTTGGATTCCGGTCACCGCCGGAGTCCGGAAAGGGCCGTCGTACCCTGCCTCAGCAGGTGATTGCCTCACGACGCGGGTTCGCTGCGATAACGCGGCTCGAGGACCAGGTTGCCCCGTCCGTCGAAGGCGAGGGCTGCTTTCCCACTGACCAGATCGCGCACGCGCTCGCCGATCATGTCGGCCCGCCAGCCCACAGCGAGCCGGGCCTCGGGATCGCCTCGGAGCAGCTCGACCAGGTCATTGCGGGTGGCGAGGAGCACGGTGTCGACCTCTTCGTCGCGAGCCAACTGGCTGACCCAGGCCGAGACCAACGTGACGGCCGGCCGGAGCCGCTTGTCGATGTCGTCGCTGGCCGGCAGTCGTAGATCTTCCACGTCCATCGTCAAGCCTTTGGCAACAGCCGCGAGCAACTCCTCGCCGAGGGCCCCGCGAGCGGCCCGGTCATCGATGCCGCGGACCTTGCGCAGATCGTCCAGGTTCTTGGGGGGACGTTGGGCCAAGCCCAAGATGGCCATGTCGGCGAGCACGAAGCGCGACGGCTGATCAATGGCCGCGGCCCGACGCTCCCGCCAGGCCGAGACGCATTGGGCGACCCCGCGGGCCGTGCCCCGCAACGAACGCGAGTCCTTGAGCTTGAGCCAAGCCGATTCGGGATCGGATGGTCCGAATGACCGTGTCCGCATCTGCTCGCACTCATCGAGCGCCCACTGCAGTCGGTCGCGCTTGGTGAGCTGCTCCACCAACGTGTCGTGCAGGGCCAGCAGATATGCAACGTCGGATGCTGCGTAGTTGCGCTGGTCGACGGTGAGTGGGCGGTGCAGCCAATCGGTGAGCCGATCGGCCTTGCCCACCTGGATGCCCAGCTCGGCTGACACCAGCGTTGCCAGTGATGGCGTGGAGTAGCCCACGAAGCCGGCGCCGAGCTGGGTGTCGAACAGATGCGAAGGAACGGTGCCACAGGCACGCTGCAACACTTCGAGATCTTGTTGGGCAGCGTGGAGCACCCACACGATGTCGCTCACGAGCAGGTCGGCCAGTGGCGAGAGGTCGAGGTTCAGTGGGTCGACGAGCACGGTGCCGCCCGACCATGCGATCTGCACCAGTGCCACGTGCGGGAAGTAGGTGCGCTCGCGATGGAACTCGGTGTCGAGAGCAAGGCGCGGTTCGTCGCGAAGCTCGTCGATGAGCGTTGCGAGGTCGGCGGGGTTGTCGACCCAACGATGAGGATGATCGACGGTGCGGCCCGTCATCGAGCCACGGGCGAGCCCTGTTCGGGACCGGAGATGGTCGGCAATCCGGCGCGGACCCAGGCGTTGGTGCCTCCGGCCACGTTGGTGGCGGCGATGCCCTGCTCGGCCAACCACATTGCTGCGGAGAGGCTGCGCCCGCCGGCGGCGCAGATGATGGTGAGCGGCGCGGCCGCCCGCAGCGACTCGACATGCTCGGGCACGGTCTGGAGCGGGATCAAGCGGGCTCCGGGCACGTGCACCGTCGTGTACTCGTCGGGCTCTCGCACGTCGATGAGGGTTGCATCGGCGAGACGTTCGGCGAGTTCGCTGACGGTGATCTCCGGGACGGGCGATTGGGCTGTCGACATCGCCGCAAACCTAGCCGAGGCGAGATGCAGGTCACGGGGTTCGTTGACGTTCACGAGGTCGATGTCAGGGCAGCTCACCTCGGTCACGATCAACCGGTCGAGCAGCGCGTGCACCGACCGTTTCTGGCCGGAGAACGCGTCGAGCGCGACGGGCGCACATCGCCCGACCCGCCAGGCCGCGCACAGCGGTTGTCGACGCCCATCGGTCACCGCAACGGCAACGTCGGCTCGGTCGGAACCGCCGAGCGCTGCGGTCACGCGGGCCACCGTGCCCGCGCTCAGATGTGGCAGATCGCATGAGCTGATGAAGACGATGTCGCTGTCGATGTCCCTGGCCGCTTCCAGCGCAGCGATGATCCCGGCCACCGGACCGTTGCCCTTTCGGGGATCGTCGACATGGCGGGCCGACGCCGCGACTGCAGCCGCGGGCGAACCACCAACACTGAGGATCTCCGCGGCACCCGCGTCGCGCAGTGCGCGCGCCACGAGGGCCACCATGGGGTCATCGACGATCGGCGCCAACGCCTTGTCGAACCCCATGCGCGAGCTGCGGCCGCCGGTGAGGATGGCGCCGACGAAGCCCGTGGCCGTCGATCGGTCGTTCATCGAAACGATCGTTCAGTTGGCCGGCGGGCCGGCCGGGTCGCATTGACCGAGGAACACGCGGCAACGCTCGGCCTCGTCGAGTTCGCCGATGCGCTCTGCCGCTCGGGCCAACGCCTGCAGGGAACGCAGGAAGCCGTGGTTGGTCGGTGCCGACCAGCGCACGTAGCCACTCCCCCGCCATCCGTTACCGCGCAGCGAGTCGAGGCCGCGGTGGTATCCGACCCGCGCGTACGCGTAGGCCTCGATGTCGTCGCGGGCATGCGCTGAGAGCGCCGCCCACACGAGGCTCGAACGCGGCCAGCGCGCCGCAGCCGCGCCGAGCAGTTCGCGTCGCTGGTCGCCGTCCACGGCTTCCGCGTCGGCGAGCGCGTCGAGCAACCCTTCGGGCTCGGGGGGCAGCACGGTGGAGGGCGGACCTTGCGTGGAGAGCGTCACCGGGCGCAGATCGTCTTGCTGGGGTTCGGGCACGCAGCGAGCATGCCGCGATCCGCGACCATGCCGCCAGTAGGGTCGATGGAATGTACGGGTTCACCGTCAACATCACGTTGCCGTCGTTCCTCGACGCCGACCGGATGAAGACCATCCTCGTGGCCGCCATCGGTCTGTTCATCGCCTTTGCCATGGTGTCGGCGTGGATGACCAAGAAGGTCACCAAGCGCATCATGACCACCGGCGCGTTCGTGTTGCTCACCGTGTTCACCTTCACCCAGCGCTCGAGCTTGGAGCATTGCATCGACAAGGTGCGCAACGCCGAGAGCACCGCGACCACCTGCGAGGTGTGGGGCTTCCACGTGAAGATCCCGACCGACAAGGTGCCTGCGTCGGTCAACGTCGCGCCGACGCCGACCACCAGCGGCGGCTGACCGGCACCAGACCGGTGCTCCGAACCGGCGCGGCCGGGGGCATGCAGGGTCGTCATCTGTGTCGAACCGCGTTGTACACGGTACGTTGCATGACGCAGACGAACCCGGGTGGTCCGGGTGAACCGCAGGAGGACACCAGTGGGTGAAGCCTGGATCATCGACGGAGCTCGTTCCCCCCGAGGTAAGGGGAAGTCGAACGGGTCGCTCCACCATCTCCATCCCCAGGAGCTCCTGGCACAGGTGCTCAACTCCCTCGCCGCTCGCACCGGCATCGACCCCGCTGACGTCGACGACGTCATCGTGGGCAACGGCAACTCGACCGGCGATCAGGCCAACTGCATCGGTCGTATGGCGGTTCTCGCAGCCGGCTGGCCGGTCGAGACCTCGGGTGTCACCATCAACCGCTTCTGCGGCTCCGGCCAGCAGGCCGTGACGTGGGGTGCCATGGGCATCCAGGCCGGACATCAGCAGCTCGTGGTCGGCGGCGGTGTCGAGATGATGTCGCGCTGGCCTGCTGACGGTGCCGGTGGCGCCGACGCGGCCCCGCCCGACTTCACCGCCAACAATGCCCACCTGCGCGAAATGTTCCCGATGGTGCCCCAGGGCATCTCGGCCGACCTCATCGCTTCGGTCGAAGGCTTCACCCGTGAGGACTGCGATCGTCTCGCGCTCACCAGTCAACAGCGCTGCGCCCAGGCCATGGCCGAAGGGCGTTTCGATCGCAGCGTCGTGCCGATCCACAACGAGGATGGCTCGGTGGCTTTGGCCGTCGACGAGTTCCCGCGGCCGAGCACCAACATGGAAGGGCTGGCCAAGCTCACCCCGTCGTTCGCCACCATGGGCGAGATGGTCTTCCCTGGCTACGACCGCAGCTTCGACCAGATGTGCAAGGACACCTACCCACAGATCTCCGGTGTCGATCACGTGCACCACGCCGGCAACTCCTCTGGTGTGGTCGACGGTGCTGGTGTCGTTCTGCTGGCTTCGCCGGACTACGCCAAGGCACATGGCCTCAAGCCCCGCGCCCGCATCGTGATGAGCGCGGTCGCTGGTGCCGAGCCGGTCATCATGCTCACTGCTCCCGGACCCGCCTCGCTCAAGGTGCTCAAGCGGGCCGGCATGACGATCGACGACATCGACCTGTGGGAGATCAACGAGGCGTTCGCCGCCGTTGTCCTCAAGGTCCTCAAGGACCTCGAGCTCGATCCGAACAAGGTGAACGTGAACGGCGGGGCCATGGCCCTCGGCCATCCGATCGGTGCCACCGGCCCCATGCTCATCCAGACCGCCCTCGACGAACTGGAGCGCCAGGACAAGAACACCGCGCTCATCACGATGTGCACCGGTGGCGGCATGGCCACCGCCACCATCATCGAGCGCATCTGAGTATCTAGGCATCGAGCCCGTCGCGTCTCTCGACGCAGGCGGCTCGGCCCGCCACATACGCACTACCCGCCTTCTTGCATATGTCGCACATGACGCGTGCTCGTTCGTCTGCTTGTCGGGTACAACGCCTTCGCGGTGACCACGAGTGGGTACGCCGCGGTTAGGGTTCGATTGTCCACGTCAATGATTGGGTGGCCATGGGGGGTCTGGTGGAAATGAGTGCATTGCCGTTGCAGCTCGCTGAGGTGACGGCGAGATGAGCCTGCTGGCCGAGTGGGGCCTCACGCCCGAGGACGACATGTTCCATCCGCGCGATCAGACCGATCCGTGGTGGACCGAGACGGTCTGGTATGCGTTCTTCGTACCCGAACGCAACCTGGTCGGTTACGTGTATCTCGTCTTCCGTCACAACAAGAACCTCCAGTTCGGTGGAGTGATCATCTATGACGACAACGGTTCGCTCCCATGGGAGCTGCCCGCGCTCGACTACGACTGGCACAACGCCATCCCCGAAGGTCTCGACCTGCGCGACGCCACGCTCGAGAGCGGGCTGCGCCATCGGGTCATCGAGCCGGGCATGCGCTACGAGGTCACCTACGCGAGCCGTGACGTGGAACTCGATCTTGCGTTCACTGCGGCGATGAAGCCCCATGTCATCTTGGCGACACCGCCGTTCAACAAGGGCCACATCGACGCCATCATGCACGTCACCGGCACGCTCGTTCTCGGCGGTGAGACGATCGCGGTCGATTCGCTGGCCATGCGGGATCGTTCGTGGGGTCAGCGCAAGGACGGCAAGCAACCGACAGTTGGGTACGAGTACGCCACCGCCGATCCCGACAACGGCTTCCTCGCGGTGAGCGTGTCGCGTTCCTCCGATGTCTACGAGGTCACGACGGGCTACTTGATGCGTGACGGCGTGTGGTCGCACGTTCGCACGGGCCGCCGTTCGCTCGATCGCGATGACAACGGCATGCCGACCGCGGTGCGCATCGAGGCCACCGATGATCTCGGCCGCACGCTCGAGGCCGAAGGTCGCGCCCTCAACGCCCAGGTGTTCTGCCCGTATCCCTCGATGCTCGACATGAACTGCTTGGTCGACTGGACCTGGGACGGTCGGCAAGGCTTCGGGGAGATCCAAGATTGCTGGCTGCCGCGCCGCTGGCGTGAGTACATGAAGGCCCGGAGGGCCTGAATCCCCGCGTGATCTATCGCCCTAACGTAAAGAGTAGTTAGCTTTAACCGACTGTAGGCTAGCTATCTCGAACGTAAGGAGCGACATGGCTGGACGCGCCTCATCTCGCACCGTTCAGGCGGCTCGGCAGGTCGGCCTGAACATCGCCACCTGGCGGAAACTGCAGAACCTCACCGGCCAACAGCTCGCCGAGCGTGCCGGAGTGAGCCGTCCGACCATCTCGAAACTGGAGCACGGTGATCTCGGTGTCGGCCTCGGGGTGCTGCTCGAGGTGCTTCGCGCCCTCGGGCAACTCGACGCGCTGGTCACCGCGACCGACCCGTACGAGACCGATCTCGGACGGATCCGATCTGCGGAGAACGTGCCCAAGCGGGTCAGGAGCCGCTCGACATGATCGACCATCTGTTGGTGTACCTCGATGTGCACGGCGATGGACCGCTGCTGGTCGGAGAGGTCTACTTCGCCCTCAGAGGTGGGCGGCTCGCCGCGTCGACGTTCCATTACACGACGAGCTATCTGGCCCGTCGTGACGCGTTCCCCATCGATCCGGATCTGCCACTTGATGCTGGGCCTCACTCCGTCAACGGGCTGCCTGGCGCTCTGGCTGATTGTGCCCCGGATCGCTGGGGTCGCAACCTCATCACCAAACAACGCCGTGGCGAGGCATCGGCATCGGGTGGCGCGGCGCGTCGACTCACCGAGGTCGACTTCCTCGTGGGCGTGTCCGACCTCACGCGTCAAGGTGCATTGCGATTTCGTGCTGCCGACGACGGCCCGTTCTTGGGCTCTGGCACTGAAGTGCCCAAGCTGCTCGAGCTCCCTCGGCTGCTGAGGGCGGCAGACGCGGTGAGTCGAGATGATGACTTCGCGGCGATCAAGCAACTCCTCGACGCAGGGACCGGCTCCCTCGGCGGTGCGCGGCCGAAAGCGTCGGTGCGAGATGGGGACCGGCTCTACATCGCGAAGTTCCCTCATCCCGACGACGCGTGGGATGTGATGGCGTGGGAGAAGACCGCCCTCGATCTGGCGCGTGCGGCAGGGATCGACGTGCCGCCGAACGAGCTGACTCGGATCGACGGTCGATCGGTGCTCCTGCTCGAGCGGTTCGATCGGCGCTCTGGTGTCCGCGTTCCGTACCAGAGCGCAATGACTCTGCTCGGCGCTCGAGACGGCGACGTTCACGACTATCTGGAGATCGCCGAGGCGCTTGCGGCCGTGAGCGCTGGTGCGGCCGCTGATCTGAGTGATCTCTGGCGTCGTATTGCCTTCTCCATCATGGTCAACAATGTTGACGACCACCTCCGAAACCACGGGCTGCTGCACCAGCGAGGCGGATGGCGCCTTTCTCCTGTGTTCGATGTCAATCCGAACCCCGACGTCGCGACACACCGTCAGACCAGCGTCTCGGGCGCGTACGGACGCGTCGAGGCTCTCGACGCGCTTCGCTCATGCGTTGCTGACTTCGACCTCGCACCGAGACGCGCCGAAACGATCCTCGGGGAGGTCGCGGCGGCGGTTGCCACCTGGCGGCAGGTAGGGGCGAGCAATGGGATCATCACCACCGAGCAGCGTCTGTTCGATGATGCCTTCTGGCCGGTGAACTGACCAGCTATGCCACCGCGTCAAGCAGCGTTGCACGTCTTTTGAGCGTCGGCGATGGGCCCTCGGTCTGGCTGCAGGGTGGACGTATCGGCCCATGACAACGGGCTCAGCTGCTGCGACAGGCACGTGATGTAGGCCGCTTTCGCCTCGGGAGTCGAGGGAGCGCCGGGCTGCTGGGCGAGTGCTTGGGCGGCGATCGCACCATAGGGCACGCAGGCGTCGAGAGCGTCGGTAGCGACCGATCGACCGTCGCTCGATTCGCCCGCACTGATCTCGGCCCATGTGGCCGTGGCCAGCGCGTTGGTCAAGCAGACCTCGGCGTCGTCGGGGAGCTGCACGCCATCGCCGAACGCAGCACTGATCGAGTTGGGAGAGGCTGGATCAGCGAGCACGTGGGCCATCACTGCGCCCACGGGGATGCAGCTGTCGAGTGCCTTGGACATCGCCGGCGGAAGTCCGCCACTGCCGACACCGCCGAACTCGAACATGGCCCGCCATCCAGCCGTGTCGAGCGTGGTACGCAGGCAGTCTTCGGTCCCCGTCGCAACGGTGTATCCCTCTCCGATCTCGGCCACTATCGAGCTGGGGGAATTGGGGTCGATCAACGCGTGTGACATCAAGGTGCCCGGCGGCGCGCACCGATCGAGCACAGCGACCATCGAGTCTGGTGCCAGCTCGCCAGCCGTCCGGTTGCCCACTGCGAAGAAGTCGGACCAGCTGAAGGTCGACAGGCCCTCGGCTACGCAGGTCTCGGCGTTGGGAAGGGGGTTCGTACCGGCAGCGAAGACCGCTGGCGCCACGATCTGTCGAGCCATCAAGGTGCCGACCGGTGTGGGGATGCACTTCTGCGCCGCCGCCGACAACACCGGCGCGACCTTGGTGTACGCGGCGGACGTGGAGCCGAGCTCGCGCACCTCGACCGCATCGACGAATGACAACGTGGTGGGGACCTCCTGTCGCAGACACGGAAGCCAATCGGCGCCGTCTTCGTAGCCCGATGCAATGAGCACGGCGGTTGGGTGGCAGCTGTCGAGATCGGCGCCGATGTCCAACACCGCCTGCAGGTCCATGTCATCGCGATCGGAGATGTCGATGACATCATCGGCCCAGCCCGCGTCGGCGGCGGCTGAGGCGATGCACGCCTGCTCGGTGGCGTCGAAGCCGATGTCGGACAGTGTCGAACGGACCGGATCGAGATCGGAGCCGTCGAAGTACTGCTCGGCGAGGAACGTCTCCACGTCACCATCGAGCACCGCGGGGTCGTCGGTGGCAGTCGGTCCATCGATGGTGGTGTCGGCGGCTTGCGTGGTGGCTGACTCCTTTGCCGTCGTCGGTGGTGCGGTGGCGTCGACCAGCCGCTCTTCCTTGCCTGAGCATCCCGCCAGCAATGCAACGGCGCATGCGATCGCTGCGAGTCCTCTCGTGCCCATGTCAGCCTCCGGCGGGTTCACGGGCCAACGATCGCCCGATGCCCAAGGTTGCCATCTGCGTCGTGTCGGGACGTGTCAGAGCGTGCTCGACGATGGCGACAGGCCAGCCATCCGAGCGGCGTGCTCCACCAGCGAGGCAAAGCCGCCGGGATCGGCGGAGTGGGCGTCGTGACCATCACCGTTCAGCACGATGAGATGGGAGTGCGCAATGCGAACCGCCATCAGCTCCGCGGCCAGACGCAGATGGGGCGGTGATGTGGTGCCCCGGGCCATGACGGTGGGACAGTTGATGGCATCGGGGTCGAACGGGCGACCGCCACCGCGCACGAGGAGGATCTCGGCCACGAACGCCCGTCCCTCGGCCCGGCGCTCACTTCGGGTCTTCTCCGGTAGCCGCTCCCACAGTCGATCGCCGATCATGCGGCGCATGAATGCCTCCGCTGCGTCAGCCGGGTCGGGATTGTCCAGTGCGGCGCCGGCCGCACTGGTGCTCGGCCAGTCGCTCTGCCAGTTCAGCGGCATCTCGTAGGCCACGAGGGCCAGCGCGAGCTCCGGGTGGTGGGCGGCGAGCATGCAGGCCAGTACCCCGCCGAAGCTGTGGCCCACGATTATCGCCGGTCGTCCGGCCAGCACCTCGACGAGGTCGTCAACATACATTGACAGTGAATCGGGAGGACCGAGTGCCAGCGAATGCGCGTGACCGCGCCGGTCGACGGTGATGACCCGGAACCGATCGCGCAAGCGCTTGGCGACGTGGGCGAAGCTGTTACCGCGATCCATCGAGCCGTGGACGAAGAGCACGACCGGTGCGTCCTCGGGGCCGAGTTCGACGTGATGGATCACCGCAATCTCACGATGCGCAACACATCGGTGGCTCCCTCGTTGGAGTCGGGGGCACCGGCCAGCACGACCACCAACGAGCCGGAGGGAACCAGACCGCGTTCCACGGTGGCCTGCACGGCGAACCACACCAGTTCGTCGGTCGTGGAGTACGTGGCCACCTCGATCGGGGTGACTCCCCAACTGAGCGACAGTTGACGAAGGGCGCGATGCGATGGACTGAGGGCGATGATGGGACAGATGGGGCGGAACCGTGCCGACTCGCGTCCGGTGCGGCCGCTGCGCGTGCAACACAACATCGCGGCGGCCATCACCTCGTTGGCGGCCTGCCATCCAGCATGTGTCGTGGCCAAGGTGATGTCGCCCGGCTCGGCGCTGGTGCTCGTGCGCTGGATGCGACCGATGTGAGAGCCCCATTGGCGGTAGTCGGCCGATTGCTCGGCGCGCTCGGCGATGCGCGACATCGTGCTCACCACGGCGACCGGATCGTGGCCGATGGCGGTCTCGCCCGACAGCATCAACGCGTCAGTGCCGTCGAACACGGCGTTGGCAACGTCACTTGCCTCGGCGCGCGTCGGCGCTGGGGAGGTGATCATCGATTCGAGCATCTGTGTCGCGGTGATGACCGGTACGCCGGCGGCGACGCATGCCCGGATGACCTGCTTCTGTAGATGGGGCACGTCCTCGAGTGGACACTCGATGCCGAGATCTCCTCGGGCCACCATGACAGCGTCGGTGGCCTGCAAGATGGAGAACAGGTTCGTGATCGCCGGTGACGTCTCGATCTTGGCGACCACCATCGGCCGGCGGCCATCGGTGCTGGCGGCCTCCACGGCAGCGACCACCTTGTCGACATCGGCGCCCGATCTCACGAACGACACGGCGATGAAGTCGACATCGGCGGCGACCATGTGCTTGACGAGTTCGAGGTCTTCTTCCGTCGGAGCGGTGAGGCGCAGGCGTTCAGCGGGAAGGTGCACTCCGGGCCGACCTTGCAGATGCCCACCGGTGGTGATGGTGGCTCGCACCTCGAGCCCGGCCACATCGTTCACGGCGAGCACGATGGCGCCATCGCCCAGGATGATGCGATCGCCCGATCGCACGTCGTTGGCCAAGCCGGGATAGTCGACACTGATACGTGTCGCCGTGGACGGATCGTTCTCCGATTCCACGAGCACGATGGGGTCGCCGGCGCGTAGCGACGCACCGCCCTCGGGGAACTGGCCCGAGCGGACCTTGGGGCCGGGAAGGTCGGCCAGCACCCCGATGTGCCTGGACGCTTGGGTAGCCGCGGCGCGGATGGCCGCCAGTCGAGCCAAGTGCTCATCGATGGTGCCGTGGCTGAGGTTCAGGCGGAACACATCGACGCCGGCGGCGATGAGATCACCGATGCGACCGTCGCAGGCGGGTCCGATGGTGGCGACGATCTTGGTGCGACGGGTGCGAGCAGCCATGTCGGACATGGTTAGCACGCATAGGCTGACCATCGATGCCACCTGCTCCCCTCCCCTTGTCCGCCGAAGTCACCGCCGATCTCATGCGGTACCTGTCGGCGTCACCATCGCCGTACCACGCAGTGCTCGAAGGGGCGCGGCGATTGGCCGATGTCGGTTTCGTCGGTGTCGACGAGCGCGCATCTTGGGTTGACATCGCAGCGGGTGGTCCCGGTTCGGGTGGCGCACACTCTGGTGATCAGTTCCCCCGTCGTGGCTTCATGATTCGTGGCGGCGCCCTGTTGGCGTGGTTCTTGCCCGAGGGCGCAGCGTTGCGTGATGGTGTCCGCATCATCGGGGCGCACACCGATTCGCCCAACCTGCGCATCAAGCCCATCGCCGAGACCGGCTCGGCTGGCTGGCGGCAGCTGGGCATCGAGATCTACGGCGGGCCGTTGCTCAACTCGTGGTTGGATCGAGACCTGGGCTTGTCGGGACGGGTGGCGCTGCGCTCGGGCGACGTGCGATTGATCCGCATCGATGAACCGCTGGCTCGTGTTCCTCAGTTGGCCATCCATCTCGACCGCGAGGTCAACGAGCGTGGCGTCCAACTCGACAAGCAATTGCACTTGACGCCGGTGTGGGGCATCGGCGACGTGCAGCCCGGCCAGCTGGCCGAACTCATCGCCAAGCGGCTTGGCGTCACCGTCAGTGACATCCTGGCCAGCGACCTGATGTTGCACGATCTCACACCGCCGGCATTGATCGGGGCTGATCGTGAGCTGTTGGCGTCGGCTCGTCTCGACAACCTGTGCTCGTCACACGGTGCGCTGACCGCACTCGCGTCGGTGTCTCGTCGACCCGAGGCCCACCACGGTGCGCTGATCGCGTTGTTCGATCACGAGGAGGTCGGATCCGAGACCGCTACCGGTGCTGGCGGCCCGCTGCTGCCGATGGTGCTCAACCGTTTGGTGCGCGCCACTGGTGGCGGGCCCGAGGACATGGATCGCTTGTGCGCGGCTTCGGTGTGCCTGTCGGCCGACATGGCGCACGCCGTGCACCCCAACTACTCCGAGCGGCACGAGCCGATGCATCGTCCGCTGCCCAACGCCGGGCCGGTGGTGAAGTCGAACGCCAGTGCTCGCTATGCCACCGATGCTCCGGGTGCCGCGGTGTTCATCGACGCGTGTGAAGCGGCTGGGGTGCCCTGGCAGCGTTTCGTGAGCCGCAACTCGATGCCGTGTGGCTCGACCATCGGACCGATCACGTCATCGAAGTTGGGCATCACCACCGTCGATGTCGGGTGTGCTCAGCTGTCCATGCATTCAGCGCGTGAGCTGATGGGAGCGCACGATCCGGCGTTCATGGCCGCTGCCATGACCCAGTTCCTGCTCGCCTGACGCCAACCCGCCAGATTCAGGCGCGGGCTTTGATCTGCGCTCGGTCGAACAATTCCTGGAGCGTGTCGTGCAGCTCTCCGGAGATGGTGGTGAGCACCGGTCGCGGCACCCGTCCTGAATCGGGGAGCTTGTCGGCGGTGGTGATGAGCGGCCCGATGACCACGTGCACCTTGACGGGCCGGATCATCTTGGACCCCTTCTTCATGGCCCGCTCCGATCCCCCGATGCCGACCGGCAAGATGGGCACTCGGTACTTCGCTGCCACGTAGACCGCGCCGTCGAACAAGGTCTGGACGATCGGTCCGCTCTTGCGCTCCCCCTCGGGAAACAAGACCAGCGGCTCGCCTCCTTCGATCACGTCGAACGACTTCTGCAGTGCTTCGCGATCAGCGGTGCCCCGTGTGACGGGAAAGCCGCCCAGTGCCGAGAGCAGCTTGTTGCCGAACGTCGATTTCCACAGCGAGTCCTTACCCATGAACCGAACCCGGTACGGGAACAGCGCTCCGACGATCGGCGTATCGAGGTTGCTGCGATGGATCGGCGCGATCACGAACGGTCCCTGGTGCTTCGGGATGTTCTCGCGTCCTTCGATCGACATGCGGAACCACGTGCGGCAGAAGATCTTCACCAGGCTCTGCGCGAACCAGAAGAAGGCGAGATCGAACTTGCTCGAGCCAGCCATCTTCGATTTGAACCGCGTCACGTGCCCTCCCCGAGCAGCGAGATGATCTCGTCGACCAGATCGGCGACGGTCCGATCGCTGGAGTCGATGATGATCGCGCCGTCGGCCTCCACCAGCGGTGCATGCTCGCGGTTGCGGTCGATGGTGTCGCGCTCGGCGATGGATGCCGCCACCTGGTCGTAGTCGAGGTCGGTGACCTCCTTGTGTCGGCGAGCAGCTCGAACCTCGGCCCGCGCCGTCACGTACAGCTTCAGTTCGGCGTCGGGGAACACCACCGATCCGATGTCGCGCCCTTCGACCACGCCGCCGTCGTGGGCTTCGGCCCATTCGCGCATCCGGCGCGTGAGCTCAGCGCGCACCTTGGGGTTGGCCGCCACCGGGCTGACGGCTCGGGTCACTTCCGGGCCGCGGATCTCGATGGTGGCGTCCACCCCATCGACGATGACCTTCTCGTTGACGGTCAGTTCGAGATCGTCGACGATCGAGGCGACCGCCTCGACATCGTCGGGTTCGAGGTTGCGTCGGAGCGCAGCGAAGGCCACTGCCCGATACATGGCCCCCGTGTCGAGGTACTCGAGTCCGAGGCGCTTGGCCAAGGCCCGAGCCACGGTGGACTTGCCGGCTCCGGCCGGTCCGTCGATGGCGATCACAGGCATGATGAGCAGACCCTAACCCGACGGGCCGACCCGGCTCTTGGGCCGCGACGGGTCAATGACGGCGCCGGCGTCGTCGGGGCGCCCTCAGCGATCCTGCAACTCCTCGAGCATCGCCCAATACTGCGGGTAGGTCTTGGCCACGCAACGTGGGTCGGCGATGGCGATGCCTTCGTGGACCAGTCCGATGAGGGCGAAGCTCATCGCCATCCGATGATCGTCGTAGGTGCGCACCGTGGCGGAGTGGGCCTTGCCCGGGGTGACGGTGAACCCGTCGGGTTCTTCGGTGGCGGCGATCCCGCAACGACGCAGTTCGGTCACCACGGCGGCGATTCGGTCGGTCTCCTTGTTGCGGATGAAGCCGATGCCGGTGGCGCGCGACGGCGAGTCGGCGAAGGCGGCCACGACAGCGAACGTGGGCGCAGTGTCGGAGATGTCGGTCAGGTCGACGTCGACGCCGTGCAGGGTTCCGGTGCGTGTCACGGTGATGTGATCGCGATGACGCTCGACGACGGCGCCCATCTGTTCGAGCACGTCCACGAAGGCCACGTCGCCTTGGACCGAATCGGTTCCGAGGCCTTGCACGGTGACCGATCCGCCGGCGATGGCGGCGGCCGCCCACGGATAGGACGCCGCGCTGGCATCAGGCTCGATGTCGTAGTCGACTGCGCGATACCCGCCAGGCGAGACGACGAAAATGTTGTGCTGCGGCTCGGTGACAACTGCGCCGAACGAACGCATCACCGCGATGGTCATGTCGACGTAGGGACGCGACACGAGCGGGGTGGTGATGGTGATGGTGAGACCTTCGGCCATGCACGGGGCGCTGAGCAACAGCCCGGACAGGAACTGGCTCGAGGTGTCGCCGGGCAGTTCGATGGATCCACCGCGCAGGCCCTTGGCGTGCACCGTCATGGGCATGCCGCTCGGCGTATGGCCGGTCGAGATGTCGGCGCCGAGGCCGCGCAGCGCTTCGACGATCGGTCCCATCGGACGCTCGCGCAATTGGGGCGCACCATCGACGAGTGCTTCGCCGACACCGAGGCATGCCGCCGGCAGGATGAACCGCCCCGTGGTACCGGACTGGCGGGCGTCGATCTTCTGCGTCGTCAACTTTGGTTGACCACCCACGCCCCCAATGGTGGCGCGCTCGTTGCTCATCGTGACCGTGGCGCCGATGGCGGCGATCGCGCCGAGCATGGCTGACGCATCCTCAGCGGCGAGCACACCGTCGAGATGGGATGTTCCCTCGGCCAACGCGGCGCACAGCAGCGCTCGGTTGGTGATCGACTTCGATCCCGGCGGACGGACCACAGCATTGAGCGGTTCGTCGAGCGGTGTCATCAGGAGTGGGTTGGGGAGCTGGTCGAGAGGTATCACAGCGTTGTTCGAATCACAGCGTTGTTCGAATCACAGGGTCGTTCGAGTCATGGGTTCGTCGCAATCCGTGGTGGCGCGGCGTCATTGCAGACGCTGGATGCTTGGACGGTACCCCCGAACCAGCAATCCCCCGCGGTAGAGCTCCGATCGTTCGGCATCGATGAGCAGGATGGCGATGCCCTGAGGGCCTTCCACCGAGTGGACGACCTCGAACGAATCGATGTTCACGCCCAGCTGCGCGGCCAAGGTGAACAGCTCTGCGGCGGAGCCAGGGCGGTCCGGGATGGGGACGCGGACCTCGGCCAGCGTCTCGGGACGGTTCGCCCGTACCGGAACGTTCTCGCGGGCGGCTCTCGCTTGCTCGAGTCGCCGCCGCAGTTCATCACCCTCCGAGCTACGCACCAGGTCACGCACCTCGCTGAGCTCACCGATGAGGGCGTCGAGGGTGTCGCAGATGGCCACCTTGTTCTCGGCGCAGATGTCGGGCCAGATGGCGGGATGCCCGGACGCGATGCGGGTCATGTCCCGGAATCCTCCGGCAGCCAGGCGCAGCAGCGCGGCGTGGTCGGTGGCTCGGGCGTCGGCCAGTCGCATGAGCGACACCGCGGTGAGATGGGGCACATGGGAGACCATCGCCACCAACACGTCGTGTTGCTCGGCCGGCAGGGCGATCACCTCGGCCCCGAAGCCCCCCACGATGGCGGCCACTTCGGTGAACGTCGAGTCCTCGGTGGCGGCGTTGGGGGTGAGGACCCACACTGCGCCGCGGAACATCTCGGGATCGGCGCCGTCGAGGCCGAGCCGTTCACTACCCGCCATGGGATGGCCGGGCACGAAACGCGGGTCTTCGATCGACCGGGCGAGTGGGCCTTTCACACTCCCGACGTCGGTGACGAGCCCTCGGGTCACAGCAAGGGCTTCGCGCACCACGGCGGCGGCGGCGGTGACGGGCACGGCGACGATGGTCAGGTCGGCTGCGGGGTCGAGACCGATGACATCGACGATCCCCTTGGCCATCGCAAGATCGCAACGGTCGCGGTCACGGTCGCTGCCGCTGACGGTCCATCCCGATTGGCGCAGAGCCAGGGCCACCGATCCGCCGATGAGGCCGAGCCCGACGATGTTGGCGCGGCGGGCAGGCGGGACGGGGTCGCTGGACACGTCGGACGACTGT
This sequence comes from Acidimicrobiia bacterium, assembly GCA_050246915.1. GTDB lineage: Bacteria > Actinomycetota > Acidimicrobiia > Acidimicrobiales > Ilumatobacteraceae > JBFWVD01. The sequence goes on from JBFWVD010000013.1 coordinate 25,438, forward strand.
ATCGAGTCTGTTTCGCCGAGTCCGCTCCGCTTTCTCGGCTCAAGGGGTGGCTGTTTCGCCGAGTCCGCTCCGCTTTCTCGGCTCAAGGGGTGGCTGTTTCGCCGAGTCCGCTCCGCTTTCTCGGCTCAAGGGGTGTCGGCGGCGTCCATGGCCTCGGAGAGCTCTCGGACGTTCTCTCCGTCGAAGCGGGACCGCTCGCCGGTCCGGCTCACGAAGCCGAGATGGATGCCGGCCGCGTCGTCGCGCAGGGTGAAGAAGTTCTCGAGACCGTTCGATCCGGTGACCACGTCACTGAGCAGCGGCACGCCCGCATCGACCAGCGCCTGGCGGACATATCCGGCGTTGAGGACCTCGATGGCCAGGTGCTGCACGCCCGGGCCGTGGTCGGCGAGCCAGCGTGCCGTGGCTCCGGTGGCGTCGGTGGGGGCGGCCAGCACGACGGTCACTCCCCCGGCGTCGACGACTGCCGAGTTGTGCCCGTTCGCGGTACGCCGCTCGGTGAGGCGGAAGCCGAGTCGGTCCACGAAGAACGACACGGCGGCGTCGAGATCGGCGACGGCAACGGCGACGTGATCGATGCGACATGCGGCGGTGTCGAGCGCCGTGGTCGGCGCCGGTCGGCGTTCGATGGCGTCGGCGGCGGGTGGATCGAGGTGGGTCTCGATGCGATGGGTCTCGGCCAACACCACACGGAACAGCTGCTCGGCGAACTCGGGCTCGACGCCGGCCGCGTCGGCCCAGCCCATGCGGCTGATGAGGACGTCACGCACCCGGTCGGGCTGGATGACGGTGATGCCGGCGGCTTCCTTGGCCTCGGCGACCTCACGACAGATGGCGAGACGTTCGGCCACCACCGCGATGATCTGGCGGTCGAGCTCGTCGATGCGTGCCCGGAGCTCGGGGAGGGAGCGCATGCCGCCTTGCTACCACAGGGAACGGCGATGCCCCATGAACCTGGCGCCCGGCATCGGTTGGGAACTTGTTCATTGGTCGGGCGAAACTTGCAGCAACTGTCACCAGGAGGTCGTCGTGCCCGTCTCATCTCTGTTCGACGTCGAGGGGAAGACCTACGTCATCACCGGAAGCACTTCGGGCATCGGGCTCATGATGGCCCGGGGTCTCGTCGAGCTCGGAGCAACGGTCGTCGTCACCTCCCGCAAGGCCGACGCCTGCGCCTCGGTCGAAGAGGAACTCTCGAAGGTCGGCAGCTGCATCGCCATCCCCTCCGATGTGTCGAGCGAGGACGGGTGCCGCGCGCTGCGCGACGCGGTTGCCGATCGGGTCGGCAAGGTGGACGTGCTCGTCAACAACGCCGCCAACACTTGGGGTGCGCCGCTGGCCGATCAGGACACCAAGGCCTGGAATCGGGTGTTCGACCTGAACGTGGCCGGCTCGTTCCATTGCGCCAAGTTCTTCCGCCCGATGCTCGATGAGTCATCGAAGGACGGCGATCCCAGCCGCATCATCATGTTCTCGTCGGTCACCGCACTGGCCGTGCCCGAGGACGAGACGTACGGCTACACCGCGTCGAAGGCCGCGCTGTTGCACCTCACCAAGCACCTCGCCCGTCGTCTGGCGCCGAAGATCACCGTGAACTGCATCGTGCCCGGCGCGTTCCCGTCGCGCATGATGAAGTTGGCCTTCGAACTCAAGGCCGACGAGATGGCCGACTCGGCGCCGATGAAGCGCACCGGCACCCAGGACGATGCCGTCGGAGCGTTGGTGTTCCTCACGTCTCGGGCATCGTCGTGGATCACTGGTGAGCACCTCCTCGTCGATGGCGGCGCGGTGAACTGCATCAGCTCGGGTAAGGCCAACGAATGATCGACATCACGCCCATGGATGATCCATGGCATCTCGACTTCGCTGATCTCGACAGCGAGCCGATGCATTATCGCAACTACGCGGTGCGGGCTTTCCGCCTCTCCCCGAGTCAATTCTTGTTGCGCGGCGTGGTCGACGATCGCAAGGCGGGCAAGAACTGGGTCCCTTGGGACGACCGGCCGATGGTCATCCATCACATGGTCCTCGACATGGTGGTCTCCTACCCGGGCCTGGTGATCGAGTCGGCCAAGGCAGTGGTGGATCAGCATCCACAACCCCACTGTCCATCGATCGAACCGCATTACCAAGGACTGGTCGGGCTCTCCATCGCTCGTGGCTTCACCCACAAGGTGCGCGAACTGTTCGGTGGACCGAAAGGGTGCACGCACGTGACGGCGCTGGTGCAGGCCATGGCGCCGGTGGCCATGCAGGCGACGTGGGGCATGGACCAGATGAACCGTCGCGACGCGTTCGCCGCCGAGGGACACGACGTCGAGCGGGAGATGCTCCCGCCGCGTAGTACTGAGGATCGAGTGCACTCGTCGATGCGTTCGATCAACACCTGTCACGTGTTCGCCGAGGACGGCTTGTACGTGAGCCGGTTGCGACAGGGCATCGCCAACCCCGTGCCGCTCACCGTGCAGCGCCGCTTGGCTGAGCACGGTCTGGCTCCCGAGACGTTCAACGAGTAGCTGTTCCGCCCACCCCAACGTTGCACGCCGCTGGTCGACGCCGACCCATCGAGAAGCTCCGAGCGTTGAGATCGCTCAGCGATCACAACCTTCGAAACTTCCGGCAGGGAGACTCAGGCCCGCGGCGGCAGATCCACGGGCGGCGAATCGACCGGGCTCACGGCTGCTTGCAGTGCGCGCACCTCACTCTGGTCGAGTTCACGCCACTGCCCGGGCTTCAACTGGGTGTCGCGCAGCGGGCCGATGCGGGTGCGCACCAGACGGATGACCGGATGACCGACGGCCTCGCACATCCGTCGAACCTGACGATTGCGCCCTTCGTGGATGACCAGCCGCAACAGATCTGGCGCCTGCAGCGAGACCTTGGCCGGGGCGGTGATTCCGTCCTCCAACTCGACCCCGGTGCGCAGCGTGCGCAGCGTCGCCTTCGTCGGCTCGCCGGAGACCTGCACGAGGTACTCCTTGTCCACCCCGAAGCTGGGATGGGTGAGGCGATGGGTCAGCTCCCCATCATTGGTGAGCAGCAGCAAGCCTTCGGTCTCGAGGTCGAGCCGTCCCACCGGGAACACGCGCGGTTCCGGCGGCACCATGTCAACCACAATTGCGCGACCATGGGTGTCGGCCGCAGTCGTGACAACACCTGCAGGCTTGTTCAGCAGGTAGTAGACGAGCCCGGGCTTCACGCTGACGCCCTTGCCGTCCACCTCGACCAGATCGGTCTCGATCTCGACCCGGCGGCCCAGATCGGCCACTTGTCCGTTCACGCTCACCCGCCCATCGGCGATGAGTTCCTCACAGGCCCGGCGGCTGCCATAGCCGAGGCGGGCCAGCACCTTCTGGAGCCGCTCCCCCGGTGCGTTGTGGTCGTAGTCGCCGAGGCCAGAAGTGCGAAGCGGAGGACGTCGATCGACCACCGCTCAGCCCGCGTCCGGCGACGACGGCGGTTCAGGCGGGTCGAACGCTTCGATGGGATCCATCACCTCAGGAGACACCATCGGGTCCGGTGACGCAAGCTCGGTGGTCTCGCCCTCCTCCGCGGCAACCTCATCTGCCTCAGCTGCGCTCTCGACCGCCTGTCGCGGAGCGAACGACTGGGGTGGGTAAGACGGTGTTGCCGCCGGTTTCGGTGCCGGCGACGCGGGCTCGATGCGCAGCCCGTGCTCGAGCGCCTCGACCACGTCGGCGCCGGGCACGAACGCGGCGATGGGCGGCAACTGCGACAGCGAGTCGAGGCCGAGTCGCTCGAGGAAAGCCGATGTCGTACCCCATAGGACGGCCTGACCAGGTCCAGGATCCTTGCCGGTCGGTGAGACGTAGCCGCGCTGCTGCAAGGTGCGGAGCACACCGTCGGGATCGACACCTCGGATCGAGGCGATCTGGGCCCGGCTGATCGGTTGCTTGTAAGCGACGATGGCCAACGTCTCGAGCGCTGCGGAGCTGAGACGCGACGTCTGGCCCTCCAGCACGAAACGCTCCACGTACGGGGCGCAATCGGGATGGGATTGGAAGCGATAGCCACCGGCAACCCGAGCCAGCTGGAACCCGCGCTGGTCGGCCGTGTAGCAGCGGGCCAGATGGGTGGCGATCTGCTCGACCTCTGTCTGCGAGATCTCGAGGAGTTGGGCCAGCAGCTGAGGGTCGACCGGCTCTGACGCCACCATCACGATCGACTCGAACGCTCGGATCGCCTCGACCGTGATGTTCGTGGCGGGGACATCGGTCAGATGGAGCTCGTCGCAAGGCTCTGTGAGATCGACGTCATCGTCAATCTCGGTTGACGCATCGCTGATGTCGACCTCGTCGGCGGAGCGATCGTCGGGCACGACGGGATCAGGGGTATCACGCTCTTCGTCACTCATGGCTCAACCCTCGTAGCTGTCGACGAGGTCACCGACGTGGATGGCATCGGCGCCGCCCAGCCAGTTGATCTCGATGTCGCCGAAGCGCTCGACCTGATCGAGCTCGACGTAACCCTGCTTGTACAGCTCCAAGATGGCCAGGAACCGAACGATCACCTCAACCCGCTCGGTGAGCCCCGAACACAGACGACGGAACCCGATGCGTCCCACGCGTGGCAGCTCGTCGGCCAGTTCGGCGACCGCCTCGGCCACCGTCAGCTTGATGGGCGTGACGTGATGGAGGTTGACGCTCACCACGGGCTTGGGCGTGACGGCTCGGAGGTACGCGCGGCGCAGTCGTTCTGGATCCATGCCGTCGAGTGGGTCGACGGTGAGCCCCATGAACTGTTCCTCGGGGCCCGTTTGGCGGGGGAACGAACGTGAGGCGTCGAGCTGGATCTGTGCCAACACCGCAGCGACGTCCTTGAACGTCTTGCAGTCGAGCAGGCGGGCGAGCAGGAGATCCCGCTCCTCCCAGAGCGACAGCTCGTCGTCGAGATCGATGTCCTCGCGTCCGGGCAGCAGGCGGCGGGCCTTGAGTTCGACCAGCGTGGCGGCGATGAGCAGGAACTCGGTGGCCAGCTCCAGATCGAGCGCCTGCAGCTTCTCGAGCTCGATGAGATAGGCGTCGACGATGCGGGACAGCGAGACCTCGTACAGGTCGACCGTGTCGTTCAGGATCAACTGGAGGAGCAGGTCGAACGGTCCGTCGTACACGGGGGTGTGCACATCGACTGCCATGGGCCGCCACCCTACCCGTCCAAATGACACCGATGGAACTCGCCCCACCTGGTCGGCCGCTCGAGCTCACCGCAACGGGACGGTCGTCCGATACACCCGACAAGGACTGCGCAGGGGCGTACTGCCTGGCACAGTCGTTGATCCATTGCTACGTTCCCCCGGCTGCCCAGGGTCGAACCGCGAGTCGCGGTCCAGCGCAGGGCGTCGTCCGTCTCGGTTTTCGGCGAGCACGTCGGACGGACGGGCCGGGAAGGAAACCAGATCGTGGCACTTCACAAACTCATCGCAACGGGCAAGCAATCGCTCAAACACCTCGTTGATGCCATGGACCGTCCGGCGCTACGACCGGTCGTCGGCGTCGCGGCCACGGGATGGGCGACGGCTCGCTATCGCCGCTCGTGCCGTGTCCGGTGGGCCGATGGCATGTGGACCCACACCTATTCCGATCTCACGATCCCCGGCCAACCGCCGGGCCGAGCACCATCGCCGGAGAAGTTCCTCGCCGAGGTGGACGAGGTCTTCACCTATGCCTATCGGGTCAAGCCCGGTGATGTGGTGTTCGATGTCGGCGCCGGCATCGGGGCGGAGACCCTCGCCTTCTCGCGTGCCGCGGGGCCCACGGGCAAGGTCGTGTCGATCGAAGCGCATCCGGGAACGTTCGCGATGCTGCGGTCCCTGTGTCAGTTGAACGGTCTCGGCAACGTGACCCCGCTCGACATCGCCGCTGCCGACGCCGAGGGCGAGTTGATCATCACCGATGTCACCGATCACGTGACGAACTCGGTGATGAGCAATGACGCGACCGACGGTGCACGGGTGAAAGCCCGTCGACTCGACGCTGTGGCTGAGGAGTTGGGCGTCGACCACATCGACTTCCTGAAGGTCAACATCGAAGGCGCCGAAGTGCTGGCGCTTCCCGGCATGGGCTCGCTCATCGACCGGACCGCCAACGTCTGCATCTCCTGCCACGACTTCCTCGCCGATCAGGGCGGCAGCGACGCCATGCGGACCAAGGCGTTCGTCCGTGGATTCCTCACCGATCATGGGTTCGCCGTGATCTCTCGTGATGACTCCCCCAAGCCGTGGATCCGTGACTATCTGTACGGGGCTCGAAGCTCTGCCTGACCACATCTGTGGATGTGGAACCCAACTCACAGGCAAGTCACAGGGTTGTGCTCCTTCCAATCCACAGGGCATGTGGCGCACAGTGGATCCATGAGCTTCTTGGTGATCTTGAACAACGACGACGTCGAGAAGATCGACGGCGCTGACGCCTATCAACAAGAGGGACCGCTGACCACGTTCTTCCGTACCTCCCCCGGTCGCAATGTGGTCGACTGCTGGGCCACTCGACTGGCCAGCTTCCGCACCGCCGACATCCGCAAGATCCGCCTGGCCGCGTCCTGACCCGTCGCCGCTCGGACGCCCTCTGCTTCGAACGCGCCGCCGTCCGATCCGCTCCGACCTGCGGCAGCCCTGCGGTGCTCTGCCCTGCGGCAGCCCTGCGGTGCTCTGCCGAACTCTGGAGCCTGCGTCGCGCATACGTGTACTCCCGCTCCAGTCTGGCGCCCACGCCAGACTGGAGGGCGAGCCACTAGGTTCGGCGGTCATGGCGAACCCGGTGGTGATGGTGCACGGATGGGGCGGATCGTTCAAGCGGACCTGGCAGGAGCCAGGCTGGGAGGCGCTCCTCCAAGACGGCGGTCGTGAGGTCATCGGCGTCGACCTCCTCGGTCACGGCACCAACGACAAACCGCACGACGTCGAGTCGTACCTCGACCTCACCCCGGCCATCACCGCCGCCATCGCCGGGCATGATCAGATCGACGCTGTCGGCTTCTCGATGGGGGCAATGACCCTGCTGGCCCTTGCGTGCCGAGAGCCCGATCGGTTCGGTCGCCTCGTGCTCTGCGGTGTCGGCAACAACGTGCTCGAAGAACGAGAAGGCAACGAGATCGCCGCTGCCCTGCGCGGTGAACCCACCGACGACCGCACCGCGCAGCTGTTCGTGCAGTACGCCGAACAACCCGGCAACGATCGCGAAGCGTTGCTGGCGGCCATCGAGGCCGAGCGGCCACGGCTCACCAAGGAGCAGTTGGCCAAGGTGTCGGCCAAGACACTGGTGGTCATCGGGGACAAGGACTTCGCCGGACCCGGCGAGCCGTTGGCCGAGGCGATTCCTGGGGCGCAGCTCAAGGTGCTCCGCAACGTGGATCACTTCGCCACCACCGAGGACTTCGGCTGCATCGACGCGGTGCTCGCCTTCCTCGACGCGCAAGCCTGATGATCCGCCGCGCCACCGCAGAGTCAATTGCAATTGCAGTTGACATTCTCCGGTCCGGTGGGCTGGTGGCCGTGCCCACCGAGACGGTCTACGGACTGGCCGCCGACGCCACCAACGCCGCAGCGGTGCGGCGGATCTTCACGGTGAAGGACCGGCCGCCCGGACATCCGCTCATCGTCCACATCGGCCGCTCCGCTCCGCTCGATCGATGGTGTGGCGACGTCTCCGTCGATGCCCGCAAGTTGGCCGCGGCGTTCTGGCCCGGTCCGCTCACCATGATCGTGCCCAGTATCGATGCCATCGCCACGGAGGTCACCGGCGGCCGAGCGACGGTCGGGTTGCGTATGCCAGACCATCCCCTCACGCTCGATCTGCTCGACGCCTTCGACGGCGCGGTCGCCGCACCCTCGGCCAACCGCTTCGGAAAGGTGTCACCGACCACCGCGGCGCATGTCGAGCGCGATCTCGACGGCGAGGTGGACCTGATCCTCGATGGCGGGCCGTGCCGCGTGGGGGTGGAGTCGACGATCGTCGAGCTGGTGGGTCCCGTTCCTCAGATCCTGCGGCTGGGGGCGATCACGGCGGCACAGATCGCCGCGGTGCTCGGACGCGAGGTGCTCCCCGAGCCGGTGGGACCGGCGCGCGCCTCGGGCATGTTGGCGTCCCACTACGCGCCCAGCTGCGCAGTGCACATCGTCGAAGATCGCGACGAGGCCATGGCCCTGGTGGCCGAGTTGTGGAACCGCGGCGAGGGCCCGGTGGATCTGCTCGACCCCGAGGCGACCAGCGACGAATGGGCGCACGAGCTGTACGGCTGGTTGCGGGAAGCCGATGAACGTCGATTGCGTTCGTTGGTGGTCGTACCCCCGTCGAGCGACGGTGTGGGCGCTGCCGTTCGGGACCGATTGGCCAAGGCCGCCGCGCCGCGGCCGTGACGAGGTCATCGGTGTCGAAACCCGTCCGTCGGACGCTGGCGATCATGAGGCAAGCCTGAGGTCGGGTGACCCGATCGCGTCTGTCGGAGCTGCTAGAGAAGTCGGATGCCCACGGACCCGATGCAGCTGCTCCTCGACGAACGCGACATCGGCCGCCTCATGGTCGACTATTGCCGCTTCGTGGACTTCGGTGAGGCGGGGCGGATTCCGGCGCTGTTCACCGACGACGGTGTGTGGCAAGCAGCTGGGGTCGATTGTCGGGGCCGGGAGGCGATGGCCGCGATGTTCGCCAAGCGTGAGACGCTCAGCCGGCGAACCTCACGCCACGTCATCACCAACGTCTCGATCGACGTGACCGGGGACGAGGCCACTGCGGTGTCGTACCTCATCAACTATCGCCACGACACCGACGACGACTCGCCTGCCGTGACCCCGGCACCGATCGCCGACCCCAAGTTCATGGGCGAGTATCACGACACGTTCCGTCGCACCGCCGAGGGATGGCGTTTCGCCTCTCGCCGCTGCGATCTGGCGTTCCTACGGCGGGCGGCGCCGCGGGCGTGACACCTCATCAGCTCAATTCACCCCCGGAACTGGTCGATGCAATGACGATGGCCGAGCCCGTTCGTATCCGGAGGGGCATCGCCGCGGCCGTGGTCGGCCTCGTTGCCCTCCTCCCGTCAACTGCAGTTGCGTCCGCGACCGCAAGCTCCGCGAGCCCGACGGCGACCACTACGCCAGCAGCGCCGAACGCGGCAGCAGATCCGGTGTATCAGGCCCAGATCGCCGGCGGCAGCGTGGCGGCCAACGGTGCCTGGCCGTTCGCCGCCCAAGTCATCTTGAACCACGGCTCGGGAGGATTGAGCTTCTGCGGAGGGACCCTCATCGCTCCCCAATGGGTGATCACCGCGGCGCATTGTGTCCTCCCGTCGGACGAGCCGGCCGCACAGCTCGCCGGGAGCGAGGTCCGCCTCGGCTCCAACGAGTACGGCAAAGGGACGAGCTACGCGGTCGCGTCGATGACTGCCCATCCCGACTACACACCGACATTCGACTCGGCTGGGAACCCACTCGACATCGATGCAGGCAACGACGTCGCCCTCATCGGGTTGGCTGCCCCGGCGACGCAGACCCCGCTCCCCCTCATCTCGGCCAGCGAGCTGTCCCTGGCGGCACGCGGTGCCCCCGTCACCATGCTCGGCTGGGGAGTCAACGATCTCAACGGTGCCGGTTCGCAATCGCCGGTGCTGCGCCAGGGTGAGATGTCGGTCGTTCAGCCGGAGGACTTCGGCTACGTGGCCTATCCGCTCGAGATCTGGACGCAATCCACCACGGCCAGCGCCTGCTTCGGTGATTCGGGTGGACCGCTCGTCGCCCGGGCGGGCGACGGCTCCTATCGGCTCGTCGGTGTGGTGTCCGGTGGCCCCAACTGCAACATCCATGTCGCGCCGCGCGAACAGGACTACTTCGCCCGTGTGAGCCAGAAGACCAACTGGATCAACTCGGTCGTCAACCCTGCGGCCGCGGTGGTTCCCCCGGTCCCGACCGGACCTCCGGCCCGGTTCGAGCCGCTCACCCCCGATCGCCTCCTCGACACCCGTACCGGAGTCGGGGGAGCCACGCGACTGGCTGCCGGTGCCACGGTGCGCCTGCAGGTAACCGGGATGTCAGGTGTTCCCGCCGGCGCCGCTACGGCCACGTTGAACGTCGTCGCATCGGCACCCGGCGGCCCCGGGTTCGTGACCGTCTATCCGTGTGACCGCCCCGTGCCCACGGCATCCAATCTCAACTACACGAACGAGACGGTGGCCAACCTGGTCACCGCCCCGCTGGCCGCCGACGGATCGGTCTGCTTGTTCAGCTACGACTCCACCGATCTCATCGTCGATGTGTTCGGCTACACCGGCGCCGGCGCTACCAAGGGTTTCTCCGCGGCTGGACCCCTGCGCATCGCCGATACCCGCACCTCCACCCCGGTCAAGGGCCCCATCGCCGCCGGGGCGACCCTGCAGCTGACGGTGGCCGGTTTCAACGGCGTGCCTGCCAATGCCTCTGCGGTGGTGCTCAACGTCACCGCGGCCGACACCGCCAGCTCTGGTCATGTCACCGCGTATCCGTGCGGTACGGCAGTACCCAACGCGTCGTCCATCAACTACCCCGCCAAGGCCAATGTCCCGAACCTGGTGGTCGTGCCGGTGGGCACCGGCGGAGCGGTGTGCTTCACCAGCTATGCCGACACCCAACTGGTCGTGGATCTCGACGGCTGGTACGCCCCGGCCGCTCCTCGCCAGCTCACCCCGCTGTCACCGAGCCGATTGCTCGACACGCGCATCGGGTTGTCGGGCACGCGGCTGCACGGGCAAGGAACGTTGACGCTCGATGTCCGGGGACTCGCGGCGCTCGCCCCCACGACCAATTCGGTGGTCCTGAACGTGACCGCGGTCGACCCTTCCGGTGCCGGATACCTCACCGTCTACAGGTGCGACGCGGCCCTGCCGAGGACCTCGAACGTCAACCATGCCGCAGGACAGAACTCCCCCAACGCGGTGTACGTCCCGCTGGCGGCCAACGGCACCGTGTGCATCTACTCCTGGGCCACGACCGATGTGGTGGTCGACATCTCGGGCTCGTTCGCCTGATCTCGCACGCGCGTCTACTCGAGACCGTTGAGTCCGGCCACCAGCGCATCGCGAACTTCATCGAGGGTCGGCGGGGGCCACGGTGCTCCATCGATGTGCGCCAGCGAGATCGACACGGTCGAGGCACCGGCGTCGGGCGCCAGATCAAGTCGACAGAAGCACTCCCCCGGTTCGGTCAGCAGCAGATCGAGCCGATAGGGCGGGTCGTCGTCGACGACCTCACCGATCCACGATGCGACCACCAGCAACGACTCGAACGCTTCGGCCGGGAGGCAATGGACCACGAAGCTCGACTCGTCGTGACCGATCCAACGACCCACCCGACGCACGATGGGCTCGGTGACGCGCAGGTGATGGATCGACGGTGACGGCTCAGCATCACTGGCCGCCTCGGAACGTTCTTCGAGCATCGCCAACGCCGCCGACGCTGCATCGTTCAGTTCCTGCATCCGCGCGTGGGATCCGCCGAGATCGGGATGAGCGTGCTTGGCCAACTCTCGCCGCGCCCGGCGAACGTCGGTCGCGGTGGCGCTGGCGTCGAGGCCCAGCGTCTCGAAGGGGTCGGCGTCGCTCACGGATGCATTCTCGTTGTCACAGCCCGGCTCGGGTGAAGGCGAGCCGGGCGATCACCAGGTCTTCGATCGCCAGCCCGACGCTCTTGAACAGCGTGACCTCCGCAGCGTCGGTGCGGCGGGCGCGGCCCGAGGCCAGGTCGGTGAGGTCTCCGAGCACCGTCGACCAATCCCATCCTTCGTTCGCGGCGCCGATGAGATCGCCGGCTTCGTGGCGCGCCGCGGCCCGATCGTCCACGTACACCGAAGCGCGTTCGATGAGCGCGCCGTCGGCTTCACGCACCCCGGCTCGATATGAGCCCACCAGGTTCACATGGACGCCGTCGGGCACCTCGGCGCCGAGCAGCACTGGGGTGACGGACGAGGTGCAGGCGTTGATCACGAGACCATCACCGGCCATCTCGGCCATGAGCCTGGGCAGATCCCCGATCGCCCGCACCTCGACGTCTGCGTCAACAGGAGTTGACACATCGCCCGAGCGCGTGACGAGCACCTGTCGTTGCAGTGCAGGCAGCACCGCACGCATGGCGATGAGATGTCCGATGCCCTGAGGTCCGCCGCCGACGACGATGGTGCCCGTGCACGGCTCGGGGGCCAGTGCTGCGGTGGTCAGCGCGGAGATCGCCGGCGTGCGCAGCGCGGTGAGGGCCCCACCGTCGAGCAGCGCCACCGGCCGACCGTGCGCCGCGTCGAACAACACGTACATACCCTGGATCACCGGTTCGCCACGCGACGCGTTGGCCGGCTGCACCATGATGAGCTTCACCCCCGCCGCGCTCCCGGCAGCAGCGGGCATCACCAACAGGTCCGCGCCATCGACCTCGATCGCGGTGCGGGGCGGGTGGGACACACCGAGCGTGAACGCCTGGCGCAGCGCCGTGACCGCATCGCTCATCGTGACCAGCGACCCGATTCTCGCGCGGTCGAGATACGGCAGCTCTCCGACACTCATCGCAGCTGGAACCCCAGGCCGATCGGATCAGCGGGATCGAGCACGAAGGTCGCCGAGCCCGTGGGATAGGCGTGGCCACCGACCTGTGTGATGAACGCGTCGTTGCCGTTGGGCCCGGCGCCGACGAGGATCTCGGTGACCTTGGCAGTGAACACCCCGCCGGCGATGCCGGCATGGTGGAGCGTCTCCCCGGTGGCCAACTGGTTGCGGGCGTGCAGCACCGCCAGTCGGGCCGACGTCCCCGAACCACACGGAGATCGATCGACCTCGCCGTCGGCGAACACCGTCACGTTGCGCTGGGCGAGGGCACACTGTGGCGGGGCGGCGATGTCCTCGTGGAAGATCACGCCGTACAGGCCAGAGAGTCGATCATCGCCGGGATGGCTCACGCTGATGTGATCGGCGAGCGCGGCTTTCACACAGCGCGCCACATCGATGAGCCGTGCGAGGTCAGCGGGACCGACCGACGCCCCGATCGCCGCGGCCGGCACCGACGCGTAGAGCGCTCCCCCATAGGCGACGTCGAGTGTCAATTCAACTTGCGTACCGTCGAGAGGGATGGTGACCGGTACATCGAGTGCCGAGACCCACGAGGGCACGTTGGTGAACCGGATCTGACCAACGCGCCCCTCGCTGACGTCGGCCTCGACGCGCAAGCGCCCCGAGGGCACATCGATGACCAGTTCGGTCACCGGTTCGGTGACGGCGACGCGGCCGGTGCGCAGCGCCCATGCCGCCAGAGCGATGGTGCCATGTCCACACGCGGTGGAGAACCCGTCCTTGTGGAAGAACACGACCCCGAGGTCACCATCGTTGTCGTCAGGTTGGGTGACGAAGCATCCGTACATGTCGGCATGGCCTCGGGGCTCGTTGACCACGAACGCCCGGAGATCGTCGAAGCGGGCCAAGGCGTCGGATCGCTTGTCCAGCACCGTCGCCCCCCTCAGTTCGGGGCCGCCGGAGGTGACGATCCGGAACGGCTCACCGGCGGTGTGGAAGTCGTCGACGCCCACGGTGAGCCGGGTGCCGTTGGGGAAAGACACAGGTCGTTCGGCCACGGCTCGTGCCTAGCACATCGACGTTTCCCCAGGTCGCGCCGGTGTTGCCGGCGCGCGATCGTGCGACGACTCCTTGAAACTCCTGTTACGGCGCGGCGGCAATCGTTGCGTTGGTTACCGGCGGGTACATAAGGTGCCGCCAATTCGGTGGACCACCGCCGAGACAAGGGAGAACAGACATGCAGAAGACGACGTGGAGCCGCACCGCTGCGGCTCTTCTCGGGCTGTCGCTGCTCGCCGCCGCCTGTGGCGACGACGGCGGAGACAGCGCAACGGAGACCAGCGCTGCTGGCACCGCGACGACCGCTGGCGCAGCCGCTGGTGGCGTGAAGTGCGAGGGCATCAAGCTCGGCTTCATCGGCGCCCTGTCGGGCGACAACGGCAACCTCGGCACCAACATGGTGAACGGCGCCATGGTGGCCATCAACGATTTCAACGCCAAGAACCCCGACTGTCAGATCGCGCTCGAGAAGTTCGATTCGCAGGGCGATCCGGCCCAGGCCACCCCGCTGGCGGACAAGATCGTCAACGACGCCTCCATCGTGGGCCTCATCGGTCCGGGCTTCTCGGGCGAGACCAACGCCACCATGGATAAGTTCGAGGCCGCCGGCCTGCCCATGATCACCCCAGGGGCCACCAACGCCAAGCTGTCGACCAACGGCTGGAAGATGTTCCACCGCATCCTGGCCAACGACGACAAGCAGGCTCCCGGAGTCGTCACGCTCATCACCAAGACCATTGGTGGCAAGAAGGTCGGCGTCATCGACGATGCCTCCGACTACGGCAAGGGTCTGGCTGACGCGGTCCGCAAGGGCCTCGGCGCAGCCAACACCGCCAACGCCACCATCGACCCGAAGGCCGCTGACTTCTCGGCTGCCGTCGCCTCGATGAAGAGCGCCGCTGTCGACGTCGTGTTCTACTCCGGCTACTACGCCGAGGCCGCCAAGATGGCTCAGCAGCTCAAGGATGCCGGCGTCACCGCCAAGTTCGTGTCGGGCGACGGTTCGCTCGACCAGGGCTTCATCGACAACGGCGGAACCGCCGCTGAGGGCGCGTACCTCACCGCCACTGGCGCACCGCCGGACATCAACCCCGAGTTCGCTGCGGCCTTCCAGAAGGCTTACGGCACGCCGCCGGCCCTGTACTCGCCCGAGGCCTACGACTGCGCCCAGGTGTTCCTGGCCGCCATCGCCGCCGGCAAGGTCACCCGCGCCGACATCGCTGCGTTCGTCGAGGCGTACGACGCTCCGGGAATCACCAAGCAGATCAAGTTCGACGCCACCGGTGAGCCCGCTGGCGAGGCCGTGTTCTACACGGTCGTCGAGGGCGGCAAGCTGGTCTCCAAGGGCCTGATCAAGTAACTCCACATCGGAAAACGTGAAGGGTCGGGAGCACTACGCTCCCGACCCTTCGCATATATCGGGGCGGTCCGAGGGGGACCATGACATTCGATCTCTTCAAGACACTGTTCTGGCAGAGCACCGTCAATGGCGTCGTGCTCGGTTCGATCTACGCGTTGGTCGCGCTCGGCTACACCCTCGTGTACGGGGTGCTGAGGCTCATCAACTTCGCCCACTCCGAGGTGTTCATGCTCGGGGCATTCGGCTCGCTCATCGCCATCGACATCCTGGGCATCCCCGACCGGGCTCCTGGCGGCGGAGATCCCATCAAGACCGGTGGGGCGCTGGTGTTCACGCTGCTGTTCTGCCTGCTGTTCTCGATGGTGGTATCCGGAGCGTCGGCCGTTGCGCTCGAACAGATCGCCTATCGGCCGCTACGACGAAGAAACGCTCCGCGGCTCGTGTTCCTGATCTCGGCGATCGGGGCATCGTTCGCCATCGCCGAGGCAGTGGGCGAATGGGGCCCGGACAACCGCGAGGAGTACCGCATCGCGCGAGTGATGGAGAAGAAGACCTTGTTCGACCTCTTCTCGGCGCAGGTCCGCAATGATCACGTGCTCGCCGTGGTCGGTGCATTGATCATGATGTCGCTGCTGCTGCTGTTCGTGAACAAGACACGAGTCGGGCGTGGCATCCGCGCTGTCGCCCAAGACGGCGAGACCGCACGCCTCATGGGCGTCAACACCGATCGCATCATCATGATCACCTTCCTCGTCGGGGGGCTCATGGCCGGTGCCGCGGCGTTCTTCTTCGCGATCTACAACGGCACCGCCCGCTACTCCATGGGCTTCTCACTCGGCGTCAAGAGCTTCACCGCGGCGGTGCTCGGCGGCATCGGCAACATCAAGGGAGCTCTCCTCGGCGGGATCTTGCTGGGCGTCATCGAGAACTACGGGGCGAGCTTGTTCGAGGCCGATCAGAAAATGGGCAACGTGACGGCGTTCGTGCTGCTGGTCGCCGTGCTCATGTTCCGACCCAGCGGGTTGCTGGGTGAATCGATGGGGAGGGCACGGGCATGACCGAGCGATCTGGTCCCCCGCCCACCGCGGCGGCCAAAGAGGTCTTCGGCGCACGCATCTCCGCCGCTTCCGATGCCAAGCGGCGTTGGGAAGCGATGTGGGCGACGCAGCCCAAGGCCGTACGGGCCGTGATCGGCCTGGTGTTCATCGCTGCGCTGTACCTCTTCCCGGTCTGGGAGGGCATGCCGCTCATTCCCACGACGGGCACTGACTTCACGTCGGTGCTCGCCGGCACCGTGGTGATCTATGTGCTCGTCGCGCTCGGTCTGAACGTGGTGGTCGGTATGGCCGGACTGTTGGACCTCGGCTACGTCGGCTTCTACGCCGTGGGTGCGTACACCGTTGCCGTGTTGTCCTCGAAGCACGCGAGCCTTCCGTGGCTCATCTGCGTGCCCATCGCGGTCGCCGTGTCCATGTTGTCGGGCGTGATCCTGGGCGCCCCCACCTTGCGCCTCCGGGGCGACTATCTGGCCATCGTCACGCTGGGGTTCGGCGAGATCATCCGCCTGCTGGCCGAGCGGTTCGATTGGCTGGGCGCCGCGGGCGGCATCGGCAACATCCCGGCGCCGCCGGCGATCGGCCCCCTGGAGTTCGGGGTGCTCGACAACCGCGACTTCTACTGGCTCGGTCTCACCATCGTCATCGGTGTGTACTTCCTGCTGCGACGGCTCGAGCATTCACGGGTCGGTCGCGCGTGGACGGCCATCCGCGAGGACGAGGACGCTGCGGAGTTGATGGGCGTCCCGACCTTCCAGTTCAAGTTGTGGGCGTTCGCCATCGGAGCGGCCGTCGGAGGCCTGGCCGGCACGTTGTACGCGGCCAAGACGCACTTCATCCTCCCCACCAACTTCCAACTACAGATCTCGATCCTCTTCCTCGCCGCGGTGGTGCTCGGCGGCCCGGGCAACATGCCCGGCGTGATCGTCGGCGCCATCGCCGTGAGTTATCTCCCTGAGCGCTTCCGGTTCTTGAACACCAGCCGCTACTTCTGGTTCGGCACGGTGCTGGTGGTCATGATGATCTTCCGTCCTCAGGGCCTCATCCCCCGTCGTCAACATGGTCGACGACATGACGAACCCGAACGAACGGCGTCGTTCGAGGACGTGAAGGAAGGCGATCCCGATCTGGAGTTGCCCACGGGCGGCGCGTCCGGTGAACTCGGAGGACTCCATGGCTGAGCAGTATCTCCTCGAGATGGATCACGTCACCATGGCGTTCGGTGGAGTGGTCGCGCTCAACGACGTTCACTTCGGAATCCGCACCGGCGAGATCCTGGGGCTCATCGGGCCGAACGGCGCCGGCAAGACGACGTGCTTCAACGTGATGACCGGTGTGTACCAAGCCACCAGTGGTCATGTGCGGTTCAAGGGTGCTCCCATGGCGAAGCTCGATCGCCACAAGATCACCAAGATGGGCATCGCCCGCACGTTCCAGAACATCCGCCTCTTCCCCGAGATGACGGCGCTCGAGAACGTGATGGTGGGCGCCGACGCACATCACAAGACCTCGGTGGTCGGGGCCATGTTGCACCTCCCCCGCCACAAGCACGAAGAGGCTCGCGGCAAAGCACGGGCCATGGAGTTGCTGGAGTTCATGGGCATCGCCGATCGGTCACAGGATGCGGCGCGCAACTTGCCCTATGGCTACCAGCGCCGTCTCGAGATCGCTCGAGCGCTCGCCACCGACCCGACGCTGTTGTGCCTCGATGAACCGGCAGCGGGCTTCACACCGGCCGAGAAGCAAGACCTCATGCGCCTCATCCGCACCATCCGTGATCAGGGCTACACCGTGCTCCTCATCGAGCACGACATGAGCCTCGTCATGGGCGTCACCGACCGCATCGTGGTGCTCGACTTCGGACGCAAGATCGCCGAAGGCTCGCCCGCCGAGGTGCGGTCCAACCCCGACGTCATCGCCGCCTACCTGGGAGCCCCCGCCGATGCTTCTTGAAGTGCACGATCTCAGCGTCTACTACGGCCGCATCCAAGCGTTGAAGGGCATCAGCTTCAGCGTCAACGAAGGCGAGATCGTCACGCTCATCGGGGCCAACGGCGCCGGCAAGACCACGACGATGAAGACGGTGTCGGGCGTGCGGCCCGTCACCAAGGGAAAGATCATCTTCGACGGCAAGGACATCACCAAGGTCCCTGCCCACAAGCGCACCGAGATGGGTATCTGCCAAGCCCCCGAAGGCCGTGGCATCTTCCCGGGCATGACCGTGCTCGAGAACCTCGAGATGGGCTGCTATGTCCGCAAGGACCGCAAGAGCGCGGCCAAAGATGCCGATCTCGAGCGGGTTTTCACGCTCTTTCCCCGTCTCGCCGAGCGCAAGACACAGGCCGGCGGTTCGATGTCGGGCGGCGAGCAGCAGATGCTGGCCATCGGCCGCGCGCTCATGAGCCGGCCCCGCGTGCTGCTGTTGGACGAGCCGTCAATGGGACTTGCACCCATGCTGATCGCCCAGATCTTCGAGATCATCACCGAGATCAACAATCAGGGCACCACGGTGCTGCTCGTGGAGCAGAACGCCGCGCAGGCGCTGCGTCGTGCCCATCGCGCCTATGTGCTCGAGACCGGTCGTGTGGTCAAGACCGACGAGGCCCACAAGCTGCTCGACGACGAGAGCGTGAAGGCCGCGTACCTCGGCGGCCACTGACGTGCTCGACGACGTCTGGGTGGACCTCTTCGATCCCGATGCAGCAACGCTGAAGCGTCATCTCCCGCCGGGGATGCACTCGACCTTCATCGATCGGATCCTCGCTCCGGCCGGTGAGGACGTGCGGCCCCGTCTCGACACGCTGCGCACCTATGTGTTCGGCGTCCTCGTGGTACCCATCATCACCAGTGACAACCTCGACACGGTCTTCCACGAGGTCGACGTCATCATGACCTCGTCCACGCTCATCACGATCCGCAAATCGCTGCCGGGCTGTAGACCGTGGCGCGTCGACGCCATCCGTGAAGGCGCGCTGCGCGACGAGCCGACGCCGGGCGGTTGTTTCCATCGTCTCCTCGATGACGTTGCCGAGCGATACCTGGCCTTCGTCGACGGCGTCGATGGTGAGATCGATGAGCTCGAGGACGAGGTGGAGCACTGGACCGCGGCCCGCATCCGGGAGCGCATCAGCGCCCTTCGCCACGAGATCCTCCATGTGCGACGCGCGCTCACCCCGACTCGTGACATCGCCCGCGCCGTGCTCGACGATCGGGTCGAGCTCGAGACCGCCGATCTGTTCCCACGCGAGATCGAGATCCACGTCGCCGACACCTACGACAAGCTCCTGCGAGCTGCCGACGGTCTCGAGCTGTCGCGCGATCTGTTGGCCGGTGTGCGTGACTATCACCAGGCCCAGGTGGCGCAGGACCAGAACGAGGTCATGAAGAAGCTGGCCGCCGTCGGCTCGATGTTGCTCCTCCCCACGCTCATCGTGGGGTTCTACGGTCAGAACCTCAAGGACGTTCCCGAGTTCGACTGGTCGTTCGGCTACGAATGGTCCTGGTTCCTCATCATCGCCACCACGGTGGCCCAGTTCGTGTACTTCCGCCGCAAGGGATGGCTGTGACGAGCTGGCTAGGGTGCCGGCCATGGCCAAGGACCTGAACGATCTCCGCAAGAAGCTCGACGACGAATACGGCCAGGTGCGCCGCAAGTTCGACAAGATCCAGAACGCCTTCGACGATGTGGAGAAGGCCGGTCCCGAGGACGACATCGCCGATCTGCTCGACAAGCTCGAGAAGGTCGTGCACGAGGTGCGAACCGGAGGGATCGTCGGCTCGGGCGCCCACGGTCACAAGCGAGCTCGGGAAGAGTGGCTCGAGGCCAAGAAGGGCACCCACTGATGGCCACCGCCACCGCGTCGACGACGCCCAACCCCAACGCCATGAAGTACAGCCTCGACATCACCTTGTCGGAGACCATCAACGCCATGAGCGCGGCCGATGCCAGCACTCCGTTCCTGCAGGCCGTCTTCGCCGTCCCCGGCGTGGCCAGTGTGTTCGGGGTGAACAACTTCGTCACCGTGACCCGCTCCGGTGACGCCGATTGGGACACCATCACTGCAGCTGTTCAACAGGCGGTCGCTCTGCTCTGAACGGCGCCGAGCCTCAGGTCACCATTCGATGAGCTGCAGGAGCCCGCGCCCATCGAGCAGCCGTGCGAGCCGGTTGATCGGGTGGAACGGTGGTAGGTCCTTGGCCGGACGGTCGGGTGGGAACATCACCAGATCACGCAGGTCGTAGGACAGTGAGCACAGGTTCACCCGCTCGACCAGCTTGGGATGCTCGAACAGCTCCGGGTACCCCTCTCGCAGCCAGGTCACCACCGGTTTGAAGTCGTCGCGGTGCATGCGACGGGCATCGTTGGACGACACGTGCAGCTGCGGCTCGTCGCAGAAGCGCAGCAGCACCTCGAGGTCGATCTCGGGCCAGGAGGCCCGAGCGAACTCGAAGTCGACGACGGCCCGCACGAAGCCCTGACCGAACAACACGTTCTCGAGGTGGAAGTCGCCGTGGACCAATGTGCTCGGCATCGGCCCCAGCACGTCGTCGGCCCGTAGGGCCAGCAGCTCGGCCGAGGTCAGCAGTCCCCGATCGATGCGCTTGTCACCGCGAAGGCGATCCAGCACGTTCATGAGGCGCGGCACCGGGAGCTGATGCGAGCACTCGAGGCTCCCTGGGCTGAGGAAGGGCGGGTGCAACGACGAGGCATCGATGGAATGGATCGCCCGCAGCGCGCGGGCAATGGACAGCACCGCTCCGAAGCGCTGGGCGTCGTTGAGATCGGGCCACAGATGGGCGAGCGGGGCGCTGTGGATGCGAGGCAGGACCGACCACTCACCGAATCCGGCGCGTCCACTGGCCAAGATGCCGGGGTGGGGCACGTCGGCGGGCAACATGCCCACGACCTGGGCTTCATGGGTGAGGCGCTGTGCCGAGACCGACGAGGCGATGCGGACCACGTGCTGGTCGGTCAACCACACCTCATTGCGAGCGCTCTCGACCCGGCTGACCCGGGTGTCGGTGGGGAGTCCGGCCAACTGGAGGACCTGGCGGACGCGCAGCAGAGCGGTCGACATCGACGATCAGCCCCGGTTCATGAGTTCGCGGGGAACGAGTGCGCGGGCGAGGACGGGCATGCATGAATGCCATCGGCCGCGCAGCGAGACGAGTTGAGCGGCGCCGATCAGACGGACAGGTGCACCGGGGTCTCGGCCCCGGCAGCATCGGCCGTGGCAGCCGACTCGCGACACGCCAGCCACAACGCCACGGCGGCGCTGAACACCGCGGTGGCTCCCGCGATGTGGAATGCCACCAGCCACTCCGGGACCCCAGCGGCGTATTGGATGTAGCCGATGCTCCCCTGGACCCCGATGCACCACAACAGCACGTGGCTGGTGGTGCGGGCCCTGGCGGGCCATCTCGTTCGATAACCGACCCAGATCACGGCCAGGGTCAGCGCCATCAACGCCCAGGCGGACACCGAATGGATGCGGGTCACGTTGCTCAAGGACAGGTCGTAGCGCTTCGAGGTCTCGTCGCCGCCGTGGGGTCCGGTGCCGGTGACGATGGTCCCGGTGAACAGCACCGTGCTCGCTGCCAGCAGCACGGCGTGGGTGAGAAGCCGGACCTTGGGCGCCACGACGGTCCGTGTCGCGCCGGCCGGTTCCGCGGCCCGACGGTGCAGGACGATGGCGTTCCACAGCAGGACCATGGAGACGAGGAAGTGGGCGGCCACCACCTGAGGGGTGAGCTCCGACATCACCGTGTAGGCACCGAGGAGGATCTGGGCGATCACACCGGCCACCAGGCCGAGCGACCACCACGTGAGATCGCGTCGTCTCGGCGCCAGCCACAGCGAACCGAGCACCGCCGCGATCACCGCCACCGACACCACACCGGTGAAGAGGCGGTTGCCGAACTCGATCATGGCGTGGAATCGCAACGGGGCGTGGATCTGCGTCTCGGTGCACTTGGGCCATTCGGTGCAGCCCAGGCCCGAGCCGGTGAGCCGCACGCCGGCACCGCTCACCACGATCACCGCCAGAGCCAGCACCGCGGCAAAGGTGATCTTGCGATAGGTGCGGTACGACATGACGGGTCGCGACACGGCTAGGAAGCTACTGGTCCCCCGTCGCAGGGATGAAGCGGCGGGGGCCGCCGAACGCCGGTTGTACCGATGACCATTGTCACGATTGTTGCCCGGGGCGAGGTCGGTCGTGGGTCTGTCCGTCACTCGGCCGGTCGATTTGAACGTCAGCTGACGTTCTGACAAGAATGGCGATCGTCGGTTCGGGCAGGGCTTCCAGGGTGCGGAAGACGGGTCCTCCGGCAGACATCCCGACCGAGGGACATCATCGGATCGTCTTCGATCTCTCGGTACCTGATCGCAGTCGTGCGCCTGGTTGCAGCGTCCAAACGCTCCCGGCGCCCCGATGGCCGTGTCGGGGGATGAGCGGGTTCGCCCGCTCGCTCATCCCCTGGCCGGCTTCTTTCGCTCCCCGCCCAAAACTCTCGGCCCAGATGTTTCGGTTCAGATGTCTCGGCTCAGATCGCTCCGAGCATTCGCGCCGCGTCGAGGGTGTTCTCCAGCAAGCAGGCCCGGGTCATGGGCCCGGTGCCGCCGGGCATGGGGGTGATGGCGCCCGCCACTTCCTTGACGGCCTCGTAGCCGACGTCACCGACCAGGCCTGCCTCGGTGCGGCTGATGCCGACATCGATGACGGTCGCCCCCGGCTTCACCATGTCGGCAGTGATCATGTGGGCCTGTCCGGCCGCCGCCACGACGATGTCGGCCTCGCGTACCACCTTGGCGAGGTCCGGGGTACGGGAGTGGGCGATGGTGACCGTGGCGTCCACGCCCTTGCGGGCCAGGAGCAGAGCGACGGGCTGTCCGACCAGAACGCTGCGGCCCACGACCACCGCCCGCTTGCCCGAGGTGGCGAGGTCGTAGAACTCGAGCAGGCGCATGACGCCGCGCGGCGTGCACGGCACGTGCGACTCGAGCCCTCGCACCAGTCGGCCGAGGTTGCGGTCGGTGAGCCCGTCGACATCCTTGGCCGGGGGCAGTACGTCGAGCACCGCGTCGGTGTCGAGGCCCGATGGCAGCGGGAGTTGCACCAAGATGCCGTGCACGGTCGGATCGTTGGCCAATGAACCCACGGCGTCGAGCACCTGGGCTTGGCTGGCGTCGGCGGGCAGGCCGACGTGGCGGCCCTCCATCCCCACCTCGGCGGCGTCCTTCTGCTTCATCTTCACGTAACGCTGGCTGGGCGGATCCTCCCCCACCAGGACAGTGGCCAGGCAGACGTGGGGGTTGCCGGCCGCGGTGAGCACCGAGGCGACGCGGTGACGAACCGCAGCGGCGCAGGCATTTCCGTCCATGATCAAGGCAGTCATCGCTCGGCACGCTACGCGACGGCGGCCGATCGGCCCCGGATTCCCGTACATCGTGACGCTCGGTGGTGCGGATTCCTGTGTCGCGACGGGCACAACCGTTAGCCTGCGTGGAAGTGAAACGGAAGGCCAGCGTCGACGAACGGCGCACCGAGATCTTGGAAGCCACCTGCGAGGTCGTGATCGAGCGCGGCTTCGCTGGCACGCGGGTCAAGGACGTCGCCGACCGGCTCGGGGTGTCCACCGGACTCATCCACTACCACTTCGAATCGAAGGACCAGCTGTTCGCCGAGGCGTTCCGCCACGCCGCCTCTGGTGACGTCGAGAAGTTGCGCAACGCCGTTGCTGCCGCCGACACACCCATCGAGAAGCTGGACACGGCGTTGGCCTACTCGACCCCCACGGAGGCCGAGCCGACCATGATGCTGTGGATCGACTCCTGGGGTGAGTCGCTGCGCTCACCCTCGCTGCGCCAGATCTCCCAGGAGCTCGACGATCAGGTCACCGACGTCGTCGAGGATGTCATCCGCCTCGGCATCGAGAAGGGCGATTGGGTGTGCAAGGACGCCGAAGCATCGGCCTGGCGTCTGACCGCCTTGCTCGACGGGCTCGGCGTGCAGGTGACCGTTCACGACGATCTGCTCTCACGCGAGACGATGATCGACTGGGTCCGGGGCATGGCGTGCAGCGAGCTGGGGCTGCCGGCGAACGCATTCGATCGGGTCAGCGTCAAGCAGACCCCCGTCGACTGAATCAAGCCGACTGGATCACGCCGACTGGATCACGCCGTGTCGGCGTTCACCGCGTCGGCTCCGCCGGTACTTGCTGCGTGATGCAGTGCACACCGCCGCCGCCGAGGGCGAACGTCGCACCGGGGACCGCAACCACCTCTCGATCGGGGAACGCGTCGGCGATGATCGAGAGCATCTCGGCGTCACGCCGATGGCCGCACACCGGCACGATGACGGCGCCGTTGCCGAGGTAGAAGTTGAGGTAGGGCACCGGTGCTCGAACGCCACCGATCTCGACGAACGGGAGCACCGGTAGCTCGATCACCTCGAGCGCTCGGCCCGCGGCGTCGATGGTGCCCTCGATGCAACGGCGGTTGACACTGAGGCGATCGTGGTCGGGCTCGTCGGGGTCGTCGCAACCTTGCACCATCACCACACCGGGGCGGACGAAGCACGCGACGTTGTCGACGTGACCATCGGTGTCGTCGTCATCGTTGAGGCCGAAGGGGATCCACACGATCGTGTCGACACCGAGTCGCGTGCGGATGCGCTGCTCGATCTGCGCACGAGTCATCGATGGGTTGCGGTTCGGGTGCAACAGGCATTGCTCTGTCGTGAGCAGTGTGCCTTCGCCGTCGACGCTGATCGATCCGCCTTCGAGGACCATGTCCTCGTCGACGATCGACTCGCCGCGCCGCTGCCCCCAACGGTATTTCACCGTGCGGTCATGGTCATAGGGCAGGAACTTGCCGCCCCAGGAATTGAACTGCCATCCGACGATGTCGCGACGACCCTCGGCGAGCACGTACATCGGCCCGGAGTCGCGCAGCCACGAATCATCGATGTCGAACTCGATCACCTCCACCGCTGGTCCGCACAGATCGGCAGCCGCGTCGAGGTGTTGCCGGGGTGCGAGCATCGTGACCGGTTCGAACCGCGCGATGGCACGTGCGCAGAGCGCATAGTCGCGCATCGCTGCGGTGAGTTCGCTCCCCCACACGTGTGTTCGTACCGGCCAACCCATGATCGTGCGTTCGTGCGGTGCCCACTCGGCGGGCATCCGAGGACCCGCCGGTGAGTGCGTGGGGTTCGTGAGGACGGGGGTGCGTGCGGTCACGGTGCGGCGAGGCTAGTGGTGGTGCTGGTCCCGCTCAGCCCGCACGTGCTCGCGTTGTACGCATTGATGCGCTGGGATCCTGCGTTCACCTCTGCGGTGAGGATGGTGTTGATGGCCGGATCTTCGAACGCCTTCGACACGTCGTAGCCGGCAGCAGCGAGGATCGGCTTCAACTTGGCCATGGCATCGGCATTGCGCTGCAGATCGGCGACCAGTTCAGCCGGAGCGCTTGCCGCCAGCTCGTTGATGGTGGCGACATAGGCATCGAAGACCGCGGCGGGGTTCTCAGTGGAACGCGGATCGGCGCCCAGCGCGTTGAACGCGTCGGTGGCGGCCTGGGCTGCTGAGGCGGCCTCGCAATAGCTCCCCGCAACTGCAGTTGACGCGGCGCCTGATCTCGTCGCCGTGTTCATCTCCCCGGTGGCGGCGACGGTGGTGAGGGCGTCGGGCGGCGAGGCAGAGGCAAGGGTCGTTGCAACGGTGGTTGCGGCATCGGACGACGTCGAGCCCGCATCGGAGGGTCCCGAGCTGCCGCACCCGGTCACGGCGAGGGTGAGTGCCACCGCGAAGGCGCAGGTTCGTCTGGATGCTGTGTGTCCGAGGGGCATTCGTCGATGTCTCCAGTCACGACTCCGCACCGGAGCCCGTCGTGGCCCTCAACCAGTCGGCATGCAGACGCCGGTAATGACCGGGCGTCGCCAAGAGCGGGGCGTGCGGGCCGCTCTGCACCAGCTTGCCGCGTTCGAGGACGCAGATCAGGTCGGCCCGCATGGCGGTCGAGAGACGATGGGCGATGGTGATGGTGGTGCGGCCCCTGGTCAGGGCCAACACCGCCCGGGCCAGGCGGGCTTCGGTGGCGGGGTCGACCGAGCTGGTCGCTTCGTCGAGGACCAGGCATGGTGCTCCCACCAGCTGGGCACGGGCCAGGGCGACGAGTTGACGCTCGCCGGCCGACAGGCGATCACCGCGTTCGCCGACCGCGGTGGCGATGCCGTCGGGGAATTCCGCCAGCCAGTCGTTCAGACCGAGCTCGTCGAGGGCTCTCACGGCGTCGTCGACGTTGCTTCCCGGCACAGCACGGCAGATGTTGTCGGCGATGGTGGTATCGAACAAGAACGGCTCTTGCGGCACGAGCACGACGGCTCGGCGCAACGAGGCCATCGAAGCGCGCCGCAGATCGACCTCGTCGAACCGGATCGAACCGCTGTCGGGATCGCTCATGCGGGTGATGAGCTTGGCCAGCGTCGATTTGCCCGAGCCGGTTGCCCCCACGACCGCGGCGGAGCGGCCGGCCGGGAAGACGATGGACACGTTCTCGAGAGCGTTGCGCTCGGGTGCTCGTTGCCCGCGACGGGCGCGATAGCGGAAGGTGATGTCGTCGACCGAGATGGTGGGCGGCGTCGTCGGGAGGTCGATCGGCTCGTCGGACTCGGCTACTTCGGGCTCGATGTCGAGCACCGCGAGGACTCGTCGCAGACCGGCCACTGCGGTCTGGGTCTGATCGAGCACCTCGGTGAACTCGGCAACGGGCTCGAGGAAGCGGTTGGTGAGGAACATGAACGCCACCAGCGAGCCGGCGCTCACACCCCGGTCGGGTCCCAACCACAGACCCGTCGCCACCACGGCGCTCACTGTTGCCGCTCCGAACAACTCTCCAACCGGGAACAAGAACGCCGCAGTTATCCCCGCACGATCGGCGCTGCGCCGTCGGATGTCGATGGCGCGATCGGTCTGGACCCGCATGCGCGGTCCGAGCCCGTAGGCGCGGATGGTGGGAGCGCCGCTGATGGACTCCGACACCACGGCCAGGTACTCCCCCACCGCGGAACGTTCGGCGTCATAGGCGCGCACCAGCCGGTGTTGGACGAGACGCATGAGCATCACCACTGGGGCAGCGGTGCTGATGGCCACCAACGCCAGGCGCCAGTCGTACACGAACATCGTGATCGCCACGGCGATGATGAGCGCCGAGTTGATGAGCCACGACAGCCCACCCCAACTGAAGAACTGGCTGAGGCGCTCCACGTCGCTGGTGACGCGGGCCACCAGCGTGCCTCGCCGATGATCTCCATGATCGGCGATGCTGAGGTCCTGCAGATGCGCGAATGTCGTCGTTCGCAGGGCAGCGAGCGCCTCCTCACTGGACAGGCCCAAGCGGCGAACCGCAATTCGGGTTGACTGCGTGGTGACGAGCAGTGCGAGCGCGGCAGCGATGGCCAACCAGACGATGCGGTCCAGCCGAACCGGATCGGTGCGGAGCCCGTGATCGATCGCCTGTTGGAGCAGCACCGGAGTGATCAAGCGACCCGTCGCGCCCAGAGCGGCCAACGAGATGGTGATGGGTGCTCCCCGTCGCAGCTGTGGCATGTTGGCCCACCCGCGCCGGAGCACGTCGAAGGCCCCCTCGTCGGACCGGTCATCTCCGACCTCGTCGATCGTTGGATCGTCGATGCTCATGATGGGACCATCGGGTCGCCGTGTCCGTTGCGCTGGCTGTCGTGCCGACCGTTGTGAGCGTCGAGGTGGCGATCGTGTTCGTAGGCATCGACGATGGACCGATACCCGCTGTGGCGCTCGAGCAACTCCCGATGGCTGGCATGGTCGACGAGTTCGCCGTGCTCCAGGTACACGACGCTGTCGGCCATGGCGATGGTCGATGGCCGCGTGGCGACCATCACGATCGTGGTGCCGCTCAACCCGTGCTGCAGTCCATCGAGCAGCTGGGCTTCGGTGCTCGGATCGAGGCTGCTGGTGGCATCGTCGAGCAGCAGCACGCTCGGCCGTCGAGCCAGCGCCCTGGCCAATGCCAGTCGTTGACGTTGCCCACCCGACAGCGTCGCCCCGCGCTCACCGACCATGGTTGCGATGCCGCTCGGGAGGTCATCGACGAACGATGCGGCGCGCGCCAGTTCCAGCGCCGACCGGATCGGCTCCGCACTGGACGAGGGCTGCCCCTCTGGGGTGAGGTTCTCGAGCACCGATCCGGAGAACAGGAACGACTCCTGGAACACCAGCGCATCAGTGCCAGTGCCCGTGCTGGGGCCGGTGCGCACTTCACCGCTCGATGGCGAGATCAGACCGGCGAGGAGCTCCATCAAGGTGGTCTTGCCCGAGCCGGTGGCCCCGACGACGGCCACGATGGAGCCGGCCGGGATGCGCAGCGAGATGTCGTGGACTGCGGGCAGGTCGCGCTCGTAGTGATAGGTGAGACCCGAGGTCTCGATGGCCCACGGCGCCATGGCCGGACCCCGTGCGGCGATGGTCTCGATGGGATCGGCGATGAGGTCGTCGACACGCTGGCGGCCGGCCAGCGAGCGGGGCATCTCGGCCATCGCGTAGGCGATCATCCGCAGAGGCCACACGAGCAACGTGTAGAGGCTCACCACCGAGACCACCTCGCCGACCGTGACGGCCTCGGCCTTGACCCGTGCTGCTCCCAGCACGACGAGGGCGATGTTGACCAGGGCCGGCACGAGATCGAGCACGCTGTCGAACGTCGAACGCAATCGCACTTGCGCTTGCTTGGCATCGCGCAATCGACCGGCGGCGTCGCCGAACCGACGTCGTTCGCCGTCCTCGATGCCCATGGCCTTCACGACCGAGATGCCCTCGAGCGATTCGAGGGTGACGGCGGTGAGCTCAGCGATGCGTTGTTGGATGAGTTGTGATGGTGCATCGACACGCCGCTGATACGCGACGTTCATGACGGCGATCAGCGGCATCAGCGCGACGGCCGCCGCGCCGAGCACCGGGTCGGTGAACAGCAGCCACAGTGGCGCGACCACCAGCAACACCACGACGCCCAAGCTGTACGGGAGCGGAGCCTGGATGGCGGCCGCAGCTTCGCAATCGGCTTCTGCTGCGGCGAGCAATCGACCCGATTGCTGGCGACGATGCCATTCGAGGCTCTGGGCATCGATGCGGGCCAGCACGCGCTGACGCAACGTGGCCTCGACCGCGTGTTGCCATCGACCGGCGTGAGCCCGCCGGGTCACCACGCTGACCGAGCGCCACAGCGCGATGAGCACGACGGTGCCGAGCACCATCACCCGCTGATCGGTGGGGACGGACTCCCCACGGAAGTACGGCTCGATCAGACGGTCGACCACGCGGCCGAGCGCCCAACTCGACGCGATGGTGGCCAGCGCGAACCCGACAGCGCCGAACACCGACCACAAGAACGGGCGCGGATGCATGCGTGCCTGATCGACGACGAGCCGCCAGCCGCGGCGGGCCAGACCCGGGGCGCGAAGGTCCGCGGCAGATGATGTCGACTCGGGCACACCCCCATGGTGCCCGGTCCGAGCCGGTCCGCGACGCGAAATGCGATCGTGCAGTGCGATCGCGAAATACACCGACGGGCACCGGGAGCGCTCTAGGTTGGCCAGCGGGTCACAACACCTGGGAGGCTGTGGACCATGAACAGGGTCGACCAAATCAACGCTGCGGTGTTCCTGCTCCGGGTGGTGTGCGGCGTCACGCTCGCACTGCACGGGTTGAACAAGGCCAAGAGCCTCGAGGGCACCGCCAAGTGGTTCGAGTTCCTCGGCATGAAGCCGGGGGCACTCCACGCCCGGATGGCCTCGAGCACAGAGATCGGCTGCGGAGTGCTGATGGCGCTCGGGTTCCTCACACCGTTCGCCGGTGCCGGCTTCGTGGCCATCATGTTGGTGGCCGGCTGGACTGCCCATCGCAAGAACGGCTTCTTCATCTTCCGCAAGGGTGAGGGCTGGGAGTACGTGATGGTGCTCGGCGTCGTGGGTGCCGCCATGGGCGGTATCGGGGCCTGGGAGTGGTCGCTCGATGACGCGTTCGGTTGGTACTACGGCGACTGGGGCCTCATCATCAGCGCGGTGGGTGGCGTCATCGCTGGCGTCGCCCAACTCGTGGTGTTCTACAAGCCTGCGCCCGACACGCAGTGATCGCGGACGAGCGGGTGATCCTCGAAGAGGCCGACGAACGACGATGGCGGTGGCATCACTTCCTCCTCGGCGCACTCGTGTTGGCCATGGCGGTGATGTGGGTGTACGCGATCTTCTTCGCACCCAAGGAGAACCGCAACCGTCTCGATGACCGGGCATGGGCCGATCGCAACGAGGCGATATGCAAAGCCTCGCTCGATCAGATCCTGCGCCTGACGCCGGCGGCGAAGTCCAAGACACCGCAGGACCGGGCCATCGTGCTCGATACTGCGAACGCCCTCGTGGACCGATTGGTGACGGACCTGAAGGCCAACGTGCCGACGGGGACCGACAAGGAGCTCAACTACGTGCGGCTCTGGCTCGACGACTACACGAACTACGCCCGGGCCCGTCACGACTATGCCGATGTCCTGCGGACCGGCAAGGACGCGCAGTTCGCCGTGAAGATGAGCGATGGTGGTCCGATCGACAATCGGATCGACGCGTTCGCGGTGGCCAACTCCATGCCGTCGTGCAAGGTCCCCGGCGACGTCTGAGTCGCTCGTCGCGTCAGGCGTCGAGCCAGGTGGCGGTCTCGGCGTCGTAGCGGCGCACTGGCCGCGCCGGCGATCCCATGCACACGGTGAAGTCGGGTAACACTCCCGTCACCACGCTGCCCGCCCCTACCACCACGTGGCGGCCGATGTCGGCCCCCGGCAGCACGATCGTCCCGTGTCCCAGCCACGAACCGTCACCGATCCGTACGGCCTTCTCCGGCATCGACTGTTTCGAGATCGGCATCGTCACGTCCTGATAGCCGTGGTTCTGATCGGTGATGTACACGTGGTGCCCGGTCCACACGTCATCACCGATGTCGATGCTCCAGTGTCCGACGATGCCTGAGCCTCGTCCGATGAGGCAACGGCTCCCGATGCGTACCACCGTCGGCGTCAACATCGCTTGACCGGGGGTGATGCCGGCGCTGAGGGAGACGTACGGGCCGATCATGGTCGCATCACCGATGGCGATGGCCTGCTCGTTGTAGATCGAGACCCATGGGAAGGCGATGAGCGAGCCGTGGCCGAAGTGCGCGAACGCCTTGCCCCGACGGGTGTCGGGTCCGATCGCGCCGACGAACGCTGCGTGTTCCCACGCCCATTGCAACGGCACGTTGAGGGACCGGACCACTCGCGCGGCGATCGCATCGAGCGCGATGCCCGAACGCAAGCGTCGTGTTGTCGAGTGTGAGTGCAGCGGCGTGACCATCGTCGCCTGATAGTGAACTGCGCGCGATCTGATGCACAACAATCGGCCGGGCGCGGCAGGATGTCCACATGGTCGTCACCACCACCAACGGGCCAGTGGCCGGTCTGAGGTTCGAGGGCGGGGAGTCGTTCGCGTCGATCCCGTTCGCAGCACCGCCGGTGGGTCCGTTGCGGTTCGCTCCGCCCCGTCCACCGAGGGCGTGGACCGACGTCCGTGACTGCTCTGCTCCCGGTCCGTGGGCACCGCAGGCCAAGGGGACGCTCGACACCATGTTCAACGGTTCGCCAGCGCCGCAGTCGGAGGACTGCCTGGCGCTCACCGTCACCACGCCGGCCTGTGACGATGCTCGCCGGCAGGTGATGGTCTACGTGCACGGCGGGGCATTCGTCACCGGCTCCCCCAATGTGCCGTGGTACCGGGGCAACAGCTTCGCCCGCCGCGGCATCGTGACCGTCAACGTGAGCTACCGCCTGGGTGCGCTGGGATTCGCCGACCTGGGCACCCTCAGCGAGGACCCCCGTTTCGCCACCACGGGCAACAACGGGTTGCTCGACATCATCGCCGGGCTCGAATGGGTGCGCGACAACATCGCGGCGTTCGGCGGCGATCCCGAACAGGTGACCATCTTCGGCGAATCGGCCGGCGGATGCGCGGTCATCAGCTTGATGGCTATGCCGGCAGCGCGGGGGTTGTTCCACCGGGCGATCGCCCAGAGCCCATCGGTCACCCAGATCCGCACCCGTGCCCAGAGCCGCATGTGGGCCGAGCGCTGGCTCGAGGCCCTTCGCGTCGACGATCCGATCGCCGCGCTGTCGTGCACGGCCGATGAGATCCTCGCCGCGCAGGCGACCGTGCTCGACACCACCGACCCGGCACGCTTCGAGGCCTTCTCCCCCACCATCGGAACCCCGCAACTCCCCGTGCACCCGTTGGAGGCGTTCGCCTCGGGGCTCGCTCCCCAGCTGCCGCTCATCGTGGGCACCAACGCCGACGAGATGCAGCTGTTCGCCGTGCTCGATCCCACCCATCACGCCATCGACAACGACGAACTCATCCGCCGTACCAGCGCGTATGTCGGTGGGGCGGCGTCGCAGCTGGTGTCGGCGGCGTCCGCCCATTGGCCGACCTTGACCCCTCCGGCCCTGTGGTCCCGGCTCGGAACAGACTGGACGTTCCGCCGACCTGCTCAGACCGTGGCCGCCGATCATGTCGGGCCCACGTGGGTGTACGAGTTCCATTGGCCGACCCCGGTGTTCGGTGGCCTCCTCGGCAGTTGCCACGCACTGGAGATCCCGTTCGCGTTCAACACCCTGGACGCCGCTGGCATCGAGCTGTTCACCGGTGCGGGCGAGGAACGACTCCCGCTGGCCGAGCGCATGAACGGTGCATGGGCGGCGTTCGCCACCAACAGCGATCCGAATCATCCGGGTCTGGTCGACCACTGGCCCCAGTTCGATCGGCAGCGCCGGAGCACCTATGTGTTCGACACGACCGATCGTCGCGTCGACGATCCCGACGCCCCGGTTCGAACCGCGTGGGACGCAGTCCTCGCCTCGGCGGCTGCGAAGTGAGCGAGGCCATGGGTCGACCGAGCGATGTCGCCGCTGCGCTGCCGCATCCGTTGTGGGCCGAACCGGGACCCGATGAACATCCCCTGGATTTCGAGCCGCTCCCCCGCTCGACCTCGACCGATGTGGTCATCGTGGGGGCCGGGTACACCGGGCTGTGGACGGCGCTCGAGATCAACCGTCGCGACCCCAACCGATCGATCGTCGTTGTCGACGCCGAGCGCGTGGGGTTCGGTGCTTCCGGCCGCAACGGCGGATGGTGCTCGGGACTCCTGCCGGTCTCGCTGGGGTCGTTGGCCGGCGCGTGGGGCCGCCAGGGCGCCATCGCCGTGCAGCAGGCGGCCCACGCGGCGGTCACCGAGGTGGGCCGGGCCGCGCACGAGTTCGGTATCGACTGCTCCTTCGCACACGAGGGCACGTTCGAAGCCATCACCAATCCGGCTCAGGCTCGCCGGGCGGCAGCGTTGGTCGATGAGCGGGAACGGTTCGGGTTCGACGACGTTCGTTGGTTGGACCGGGCCACCGCACACGGTGAGATCGCCGTGCCCGGGCTCCTCGGAGCGTTGCGCAACCCGAATTGCGCCGCTGTCGATCCCGGACGTCTGGTGCGAGGTCTCGCCGCCGCAGCACGAGCCCGCGGCATCACCATCCACGAATCGACACGAGCAACCTCGTTCGAGGATCGGCGTGTGGTCACCGAGCACGGGGTGATCGATGCGGGCGCGGTCATCCGTGCCACAGAGGCCTACAGCTGTGAGCTCCCGGGCATGCGCCGCGACCTGTTGCCGATCTACTCGCTCATGATCGCCACCGAACCGCTGCCTGCCTCGGTGTGGGAGGAGATCGGATGGCGAACCCGCTTCACCTACAACGACGGGCGTCGCATGTTGATCTACGCGCAGCGCACGGCAGATGGGCGCATCGCCATCGGAGGACGGGGGGCTCGGTACCGCTTCGGTTCGCGGATCCGTCCGGAGTTCGATCTCGTCGATGAGGTGCACCGCGCGCTGGCCGACACGGTCGCGCAGTTGTTCCCGGCGGCGGCAGGCGCTGCTATCACCCATCGCTGGGGCGGCCCGCTGGCTGCGCCGCGTGACTGGATGCCATCGGTCGGCTTCGACGCCGAGCAGGGCTACGGGTGGGCCGGAGGGTACGTCGGCGACGGTGTGGCCGTGGCCAACGTGATGGGACGGACGTTGGCCGATCTGGTGTGCGCGACGCCCAGTGAGCTCACACAGTTGCCTTGGGTCGGTCATCGCTCGCGGCGTTGGGAGGCCGAGCCATTTCGCTATGTCGGCCTGCGATCGATGTTGTGGCTCGAGCAGTCGATCGACCGCACCGAAGCTGCCCATGGCCACAGCCACGTCCGATCGTGGTTCACCGAGCGGTTCATGGGCCACTGACGGCAGCGCCCCGGACACCGTCAATCAAGGTTGACGCGAGTCCGGCCGAGTGGCTGGGACCTATTGTCCGATGAGCGCCGCGGCGCGGCGAAGAGCGTGCTCGGCCACTTCCATGAGGACCAGCTTCACGCTGTTGCGTTGCCGGGCGTCGCATTGGACGATCGGGATGTCGGGCGACAGATCGAGCGCCTCGCGCACTTCTTCGACGGAATGGTTGGCCTGCCCGTTGAAGCAGTTGACCGCCACGATGAACGGCAACTGGCGTTGCTCGAAGTAGTCACATGCCGGGAAACAGTCGGCCAGCCGTCTCGTGTCGACGAGCACCACGCCGCCGATGGCACCGCGCACCAGCTCGTCCCACATGAAGAAGAACCGGTCCTGCCCGGGAGTTCCGAACAGGTACAGCACCAGATCCTCGGCGAGACTGATGCGCCCGAAGTCCAAAGCGACGGTGGTGGTCGTCTTCGACGCCCGCCCGGTCACGTCGTCGACCTGCGCTGCCACTTGGGTCATGGCAGCTTCGGTTGACAGCGGCGCGATCTCGCTGATGGCTCCGACGAAGGTCGTCTTGCCGGCGCCGAAGCCACCGGCCACGACGATCTTGACGGGGATGGGCGGCGGGGTCGCCGCCGCCGGGCGTGAGTCAGAGCGACCGAAGGCCATGGAGGACCCTTTCCAGCAAGGAGACGTCAGTGGGTGATCCGGCGGTGCCGACGGTGTCGGACGCGTCAGCGCCGAGACCGCGCCCGGTGACGAGGAGCCCGTCTTCGCGCAGATCGGCGATGAGCACGCGTGCGACGCCGAGTGGGAGGTGCGCGAGCGCGGCGATCTCGGCCACCGACACCGGGTGCTCGCACAGTTCGATGATCCGGCGCTGCTCGCAAGAGAGCGCGTTGCGTTGCGCGTCGGAGATCGGCGTGGCCGTCACCTGCGACTCGATGGCGAGGTCGGATACCGGACGCGTCCGACCGCCGGTGAGGGCATAGGGCCGAACGAACCCAGAGGGCCCGTCGCCGGAGGGAACCTCATGAGCAGAGGATCGGCCCGCCGGTGCCCCGAACGTCGGATCAGGGAGCATGGATGTCACCTCGGGAGGCTGGCCCGCAGCTCGGCTCGCAGGGCAGGGGTGAGCACCGTCCCGCAGCGTTCGACGAGCAGCGCCATCTCGTAGCCGACGAGGCCCATGTCGCACCCTGCCGCCGCCAGCACCGCGAGGCATGAACCATCGCTGATACCGGTGACGAACATGAACGCCTGCTGCATCTCGATGATGACCTCGTGGACCCGGCCGGCGCGGAACGGCACGGCGACCCCGTTGGCGAGGCCGATGAGGCCGGAGGCGACAGCGGCGAACCGATCGGCGGCCTCTCGCTGCAAGCCATCGGACACCGCCATGGCCAGCCCGTCACTGGAGACGACCAACGCGTGACGGATCCCCGGCACCCGCTCGACGAAGTTGGCCACGAGCCAGTTCACATTCCTGGCTTCGTTCGACAGCGTGGTCGTCATCGGATAGCTCCTTTGTCGTGCAGATCATCGGACCCGCCGGTTCCATCGGGATCCGAGGCGAGGTGCAAGCGTCGGCCTCGGTCGAGACCACCGCGGTAGGACGACAGGAGGCTGCGGATCTCTTCCGGAGAGCGATGCGATGCGACCGCTCCCTCCAATCCCTGTTCTTCGGGCAGGGAGTTGGGATCGACGGCCTTGCGCCGCGGCAAGCCCGACAGCGTCGTGCCGAGGTCCTGGTTGTGATGCTCGACGAGTCGGTCGAGATCGGGGTCGAGTGTCGTTGCCTCGTGCAGCGTGGCGGGCGAGCCGTGGGGCTGCGTTCCATTGGATCGGGTGCCATTGGGCTGGCCGAACGACGAGCCCGGCATGGCCTGGCCGGGAACGGTGAACCGATCGTCGTCGGCGTAGGGCTCGAACACCACGCCATGCGAGGACGACTGGGGCGGCGGAGCCGGCGCGGCCGTGGGCGGCGAGTTGACCGATCGAGCCGTGGCCGTTTCGTTCGTGTCGGCCGCTGGTGCGACATCGACGGGGTTGTACCCGGCGTCGGGCATCGGCGATGCGGTGTGTTCCCAGCCCGATGCGTTGGAGCGCCCGATGAGCCGCGCCCACACGGCAGCGGGGACGTCGTCAGGACGACCACGGGTGGCCGTCGAGTCCTGTGAACTCGACTGCGACGAGATCCTCGTCGGCACCGGTGCCTGGCCTGCCGGTGCTTGGCTTGCTGGTGCTTGGCCTGCCGGCGCTTGAGCAGCGGTCGGGGACGGGGCGGTGAGCTCGCTCGGACGGGCGCTCGGTGAGTCGCTGGCCGGCGGGGTATCGCGGAGCGCGGCCGGCGACGCTTGTGGCGTCGGCATGGACATGTCCGGCGCCGTGAGCAGATCGGGAGGCAGCGACGAACCCGCGGCCCGTCGCGACGGGAGCTTGCCGTTGGCCGGAGCGTCGAGCGCGGCCCCTGGGATCTGGTCCGACGCGGCCGGTGCCGGCAGCGCAGCGCTCGGGCGCTGTGTCAATTCGGGTTGCGCCTGCGGAGCCCCCGTGGTGTCGGCCCCGGGACCGGTCGAGCCGGCTCCGGTCGACACCAGCAACGTCGCCGGGATGTTCACGGTGGCCAACAACCCGACGCCTTCGGGGACGTGCAGCTGAACACGTACGCCATGGCGCTGGGAGAGACGACCGACGACGGTGAAACCCAGGGAGCGGGACAGGTGCAGACCGGTGCGTGGTGGATCGGCGAGCAACGTGTTGCTCTCCAGGATCTGATCCGGGGCCATGCCGATACCGCGGTCGCGCACGGCGATGCGGTAGCCACCGGGCACGACGGCGCCGTGTACCTCCACCGGTGCGTCGGGCGGCGAGTACTGGCTGGCGTTGTCGAGGATCTCGGCCAGGAGGTGGGCGAGGTCGGCGGCCACGGCGCCGTGCACGGGGCGCTCGTCGAGTCCGACGATTCGCACCCGTGCGTAGTCCTCCACCTCACCGATGGCGGCGCGAACCACGTCGGACAGGGCAACGGGCTTGCCCCAACGTCGAGGGGGCTCGGTACCGGCCAGCACGAGAAGGCTCTCGGCGTTGCGGCGCATGCGGGTGGCGAGATGGTCGAGGCGGAACAGATCGCTGAGGACGTCGGGGTCGGTCTCGTTGGCCTCGAGCTCGTCGAGGAATCCGATCTGACGGTCGATGAGGCTCTGGTTCCGGCGAGCGAGGTTCACGAACATCTCGCCGATGCCGCGGCGGATCATGTCGGCTTGCTCACCGGCGACGGCGACGGCCGTCTCCTGAATGGTGTTGAACGCGTCGGCCAGATGGCCGAGCTCGTCGTGACTGTCGAGCACGATGGGTTCGACGGTGAGTGGCGTGCTGTCATCGGCCGTGCCGCGCAACGTCTCGAGCAAGCGGGGCAAGTGCTCGTTGGACACGCGACGAGCGGCTCGGGTGAGCTGCGCGATCGGACGGACGATCGATCGACCGAACATCGACGCGGCGAGCAGGGCGAATCCCAAGGCCGCGGCGGCCAGCACCAGGAAGCCTCGGGCGTCGGTCTCGGCGTTGTTCACCAGATCGGCGGCGGTGATGGCGATCTCGCCTTCGAGTGCCCGCTCCAGCGTTCTCAGATCACCGAGGGTTCCCATGGCGCTGGTGAGGCGATCACCCCCTGAGGGCGCACCGCCGCTGGCGACATCGGAGCGGATCGAGGACAGATCATCGGCTGGGACGCCAGCGGTGGCGCTGCGGAACCGCTGCTTGTCCGCCGGATCGGCCAGGGTCAGGAACACTTCGCTCTGCGTCGTTGCCGTGGATTGTGCGGTGCTCAACTGCGTGCGCCGGGCGTCGTCGAGGGTGCCGCCGGTGGCCCACAGAGCGAGCAGCGTCATCTCGTCGGCCCGTGCTTCCTTGGTGCGGCCGAGGGCGGCGTAAGCGGCGACGCGACCCGACGCCGAGGTGGAGCTGAGGCTCACCGAGATCTGGTTCACGACCTCTTGCACGCGAGCGACCGCGAAGCGGTACACCGTGATCGCATTGGTGCCCTGGTCGCCGCCGCCGTCGACGGCGTTGCGGCTGATGGACAATCCGTCGAGCGAACGCTGTGCCTGCGCCAGCCCGGTCTCGACGTCGCCGCCCGTCGGTGTCGCGTCGACGACGATGCGGTATTGCTCGATCGCGGCGTCGGTGGCCTTGCGGGCTTCGGCGAGCTCCGCCGTGCCGAGGGCGCCCTTCGACCCGAGCACCTGGCCGGAATGGACCATCTCCTGCTCGAGGGCATCGGCGACGGCCGAAACCGTGGCGGCGAGCTCCACTGAGCGGCGGATCTGGCGCGCACTGTCCGCTTGGTCGCTTCGATCGCGGATTCCGATGAACGCCAGCCCGACCAGCGCGAGCAACGGCACCGTCAACACGGCGACGAGCTTCCAGCGAATCGACATTTGCACACTCCCTGGGTCCGACCTGCGGTCCGACGGCACTGCCTGCGGTGATCGGTGCAAGGTCGTCCGGGCTTGAGCATCGGTTGCGAAAACAGCGAAACCCCCTTGAGAGCCGTATCCACGGCACTCGAGGGGGGTCGGTGACGGCCGAAGCCGCGTGCGACGCTCAGGTCTCAGTCGCGCTGAATCGGTGGGGCTGATTCAGGCGTGCTCATTCAGTCGTAGCGAGCGCAGAGCTCTTCGTAGCGTTCCTTGACGGTCCCGCAGATCGATTCCCACTTGGCAGGATCGATGCCGAGCTCTCGCATGGCAGTGGCGCGATCGAGTCCGTCACCGGGCTCGGTCTCTTCGAGCTCGTGGGCCACGAGGTTCGACAGATGGGTGGCGTAGGCGATCGGTTGGGCGCACTGATCGGGCTGATGGTGATAGCTGATGGCCGACACGATCGAGTCGGGCAGACGCCAGTGCTGAGCAACGAGGCCGCCGAGCTCGCCGTGGTTCACCTCGAGCAGGAGCCGTTCGGCGTTGAGCTGGCTGAGATGGTCCACGTCCTTGGCGGCCGAGATGAGGCCGAGGATCCCCGGGCCGAGGAAGCGGCACAGCACGAGCTTGCCGATGTCGTGGAGCAACGCCGCGGTTGCCACCTCGGACGGAACCGGGACTTTGGCGTTGCGCTTGACGGTCTCGGCGGCGAGGGTGGCGCGCACCGAGTGGGCCCACAGATCGCGTTCTGCCAGTCCGTACTCGGGCACCGCGACGCGCATGCGGGAGCCGACCGAGGTGGTCATGGCCAATGACAGCACCGTGCCGGTGCCGAGGCGTACCACCGCTTCGTGCACGGTGCGGATGGAGTTGATCGAGGCACTCGAGGCCGAGTTGGCCCGGCGCAGCAGGTTGCCGGTGAGGGCCTGGTCGAAGGAGATCACCTCGACGATGTCGCGCAGATCGGAGCCTTCGTCGGCGACCAGCGACGCCAATCGAGCGACGCTGGCGGGCAGCGGCTCGAGGCTCAACGCCGACGCCATGACGGCGTCGAGGTCGATGGTCAACTGGTCAGCATTCGACAATGGGGCCTCGCGACCCTTGCCGCTCAACATCTCGTCCCATCCAGCACACTGGAAAAGTCGGCATCGACAGCGCGAACTTGAGACTTGAGGGGTGATGTTTCGGCCGGTAGCGGCCAGATCACGGAGCCTTGGTGGTCGTCGTGGCCGCCGTCGTCGCGGTGGTCGTTGCCGTGGTCGTCGCCGTCGGAGCGGCAGGGGCGGCAACGGTGGTCGCCGCCCCCGGCTTGGTGGTGGTCGTCGGAGCAGATGTCGTGGTCGTCGTGGCGCTCGGAGTGCCGTCGCACTTCTTGCCCTCGGGGCGATAGCGGGCCCGAACGGTGTCGGTCTTGGTGCTGCCGTCGAGGAACGTGATGACACGTTCGGTGGTGACGGCGGTGCACACCTGACCGACTTTCTCCTTCGTCTGATTGCCCTGGCGCACCTCGGTCGTCCACTTCGTGGAGTACATCGAGACCGTGATGGAGGTGTCGTCGTAGGTCGTCCAGATGAGTACCGGGGTCGGCGAGTTGTTGGTGAACGCCAAGTCGATCGCCGGATAGTCGACCGTGGCTTCGCGCCCGTAGGGGTATCGCGAGATGTAGATCGAATGGCTCTGGTAGTTGTCGAACTGGAAGCCGGCGAAGAAGGCTGCATTGAACAACGTGGTGGCGATCTGGGAAACCCCGCCTCCGACACCGGGCACCAGCTCACCGTCTTGGATCGTCGGTGCCTCGACGTAGCCCTTCTCGGTGTTGCGAACGCCGAGCGTGCCGTTGAGGCTGAACTTCCCTCCAGCCGGGACGATCGTCCCACGCAGCGTGTCTGCGGCGATGGCGATGTTGGTGTTGCGAGCTTCGCAGCACTTGTGTTTCGTGGTGAACGTCGACACGAGCTCGACGATGCCCAACTTGGTGATGTCCTCGGTGGACGCCCCCGGCTCGGTCATCACCATGGGCACGACCACCGGAGCGTCGGCGGCAGGCGGCGTTGCGCTCAGTCGACTCTCGAGCGCGGCGAGGATGGTGGCCGGAGCTTCCGGTGAGCAGCACACCTGGCCGCTCTGGGCGGGGATGATCGTCGGCACATCGGCGACGATGTCGACCTTGGCGTCGACCGGTGGAAGGTTGCCCGCGCTCAGGCGGGTCTTGAGAACGCTGTTCACCACGTCGGAAGCCAGGGTGTAGCGGAGCTTGCCGTCGGCATCGACGCCAGTGGTGAACCAGGTCTTGAGCACATCGCTCTCCACCTGGTTCGTCGCTGCTCCGGCCTGCAGCAACAGCGGCTGGGCGGTCATCTTGTTGAGGTCGGCCACCAGCGCCTGCGCTTCGGAGACGTCGTGCTTCGGGCTGAGTTGCGACGCCGGCACGGTGATGGCGATGGGGCTGCGTTGGAAGGTCTGCTTGCGCAGCTCGGCCACCACGGCGTCCGCGTCGATGCCAGCGCCAGCGCGACCGGGCACAGCGACGAGCTCGCCTTTCGACAGCGTCACCGTGGGTTCGATCGGGGCATCGTTGACGTGCTGGTTCAGCTCGGCGACGGTGGTCTTGGCCGCGTCGGGGTCGACGGTGAGGACGAC
The DNA here is from genome assembly GCA_050246915.1 of Acidimicrobiia bacterium. Classification (GTDB taxonomy): domain Bacteria; phylum Actinomycetota; class Acidimicrobiia; order Acidimicrobiales; family Ilumatobacteraceae; genus JBFWVD01. The sequence continues at coordinate 66,885 of JBFWVD010000013.1, forward strand.
ATCGACCCGGCTCGAGCGACCGAGATCGAAGATCCATCCCACGACCGGTGCCGGATCGCGAGACGTCATCACTGCGTCCACCGTGGCCGGGACATCGATCGTCAATCCGAGCTCGCCGGCTGTCGATGCCGACGACACGCTCCCGGCAGCGATGGACACGGGCGTGGCTGCGTACGACTCAGCGAGCTCGGTCACGGCCTTGGTCACCTCGTCGCGACTACGGCCACCGACTTCGACACCGCCGACTTCGATGTTGTGTCGCGACTTGCCGCTCGCTGCGGCACTGTCGACCAGTGACCCGCCCACGAGGAGCACGATCACCAGCCCGACGGCGGCCGTGATGAGTCTTCGTCGGGGGGTCTTCAGCACAACTGCCGATTCTTGCAAACAGTTGGTGCTCCGCACCGTCATGCCGACGATGCACATTGCGTCTTTCGTGCACGAACCGTTCCCGATCAGGCGTCCAGGTCGATGAAGCGTCCCGAACGTTGCGCGCCATTGCCGTACAACGTTGGTTGCGTCGGAGCGTTCGCCTGCCGCGAGCGTTGCGACAACAAGCGACGCGCGCTGAGCACCGTCGCCAGCGCTTCGGGGCTCATCTCACCGAGGTCCGGCCGTTGGCTCCGCACGATCTGGCGAAAACGCGCGTCGATCTCGGCTTGCGATGCTTCGGTGCTGACCCCGAGCGTTCGGGCCGCTTCGATCTCGCGAGGTCCTGGAGGGGCCCAACCATCGAGCTCGACCCACGCGTCACCGCTGGCAAGGGCGCTGTCTGGGTGGTTCGCCTTGCCGTCGCGGGCAGCAGATGGCCGCGGTGATCGACGATAGGACGCCAACCGAAGGCGTGCCGATGCGTCGTCGCGCAGGTCGATGACCGCGGGACGGATGGCCGACACAGGTTGGATGCGCTCCACCTGATCGAACGTATCGACGACCCCGCGGGGGGCATCACCGGCGCGAGGTCAAGCTCTCGTCTGATCGCGCGATGGCGATCGGTGGTCAGCGCCGAAAGGTCAGGGACGTCCGCCGATGCGCGAGTTGGCGCGCAACTCGACGACCAGTTCGACCTCGTTGGCGCCCGGTCGAACCGATGCCGACCAGGTGAGGAACCATGGTCGTCGCCGGGTGGGGTCGCCGGCGCTGCCGGCGTAGGTACGACATTCGCCGGCCACCATCGTCACGGTCTGGTCATAGAAGGGACCGGGCGGGTTCTGCACGGGAAGACGTTCGACGCGCTTCGCGTCGTAGTACCAGCCGATCGCCGCGCATTGCCCGGCGAAGAACGTCGTGACGGCCTCGGCGTCAGTGCCTGCGATGGTGGCCTGGATCATCCAGGACGCGTTCTTGAAGTAGTCGATCGACGCCAGCTGCTGTGGGGAGTTGGCCAGCATCACCGCGCCAGGGGGCAGGCTCACCCCGGGCGGGAGGCCGGTCGGATTGCCCAGATCGGGGTCCAGTGGGTCGACGATGAGCGGACGCGCGATCGGCAGCTGACCGGTGGTGGCACCACCGGGGATCGGGTCGGTCACCAGCAGCACCTCGGTCCAACGCAACCCTGCATCGCCGAGGGCGCACCGCACCGGATGCCCATCGGTGAGGATCTGGGCTTCACCAGCGATCGGGCATCGTTCGCCGATGCGGGCCAGCGCCGCGATGGCCGCTGGCGTCGGCGATTCGACGCCGAGCCCAGCCAGTCGGGCGCTCGCCCCAGGAACGACGGCGGGGCCCGATCCGGGGTACTCCCAACGCATCCCGGTGTCGGTGGAGATGCACAGCAGGGCGACACCGGTGATCGGCTCCACCCGCGTCAGCCCGGCGTCGAGCGGACTGCACGCAGTGTGCAGATCGGTCGCCGCAGCATCGGACATGGTCAACGTGATGGCCACCAGCGCGGTCGTCATCGTCCACGCTGCCAACCGGACGGACCTCATGGCGACCCATCGGCGATCGGGTCACGAAGTCAAGATCCCTTGACGGAACAGTGTGTGCGTTGCCGCGACACGGCCAGATTGGGTCAACTCCGGCCGGACCGCTCAACTGCGTAGGGGTGCGGGCCGATGGGCGGATCGTGGCCAAGGACAAGGGCAAGGACAAAGGCAAGGACGACGACGGTGAGGGCTCCAATCTGGTCCCCGCCATCATCATTGCCGTCGGATTCATCCTCATGGGCAAGTTCGCCGGCGCCGGTGGCGCCGCAGCGCCCGCGGTAGCGGAAACGGCGACAACCGTCGAGGCCTCGGCTCATGGCGGTACGGAGGAGGAATCCTCGGGTGGATCGTCGGCAGAGGACACTCATGAGTCAGGGTCGGCGAGCGACGAGAAGTCCGAGACCACAGCGACCACCGTCCCGCATTGGGAGTACGAGGGCGAGCACGGACCGGTGCATTGGGCCGATCTCACCAAGGACTATGCGGAGTGTGCCGATGGCACCAAGCAGTCGCCGATCGACGTCAAGGACCCGATCGTGGCATCGCTCACCGACGTCAAGTTCGATTTCGTGTCGCTGCCCGGCACCAACATCGACAACGGGCACGCCATCCAGGTGAAGTTCGACGCTGGTAGCTCGATCACCGTCGACGGGATCAAGTACGAGCTCAAGCAGATGCACTTCCACACCCCCAGCGAGCACACCTTCGACGGCAAGAGCTACGCGGCGGAACTCCACCTCGTGCACGCCGACAAGGACGGCAACCTCGCCGTGGTGGGCTTGCTGATCGAAGAGGGCGCGGCCAACGCCCGCCTCGATCCGCTGTTCAAGGCCATGCCGGCCAAGGCGGAGGCCGACGCCGCGACGGAGACCGCATCGGCCGGGTCGTACGAACTCGGCCTGTTGCTGCCCGAGGATCGTTCGACGATCCGCTACGAAGGGTCGTTGACCACGCCGCCATGCTCCGAGACCGTCCAGTGGCTCGTCGTGAAGGCGCCCATCACGATGTCGGCCGAGCAGATCAAGATGCTCGAGGAGCACCACAAGGACAACATCCGCCCGCCGCAGGAGCTCAACGGCCGCACGGTGCTGTCGGACAAGGGACCCGACGCCTGATCGGATGAGCTGCACGATCGGGTGACAAACCGGTGCTGCTCCCTACGCTGCGGCGATGAGCACCACCCCACCGGCGATCGTGACGATCGCCTTCGCTCCTGAGGTCCTCTCCCCCAGCAACGATGCTGGCGGAGGGGACCTCGTTCAATTCTCACCGGCGTCGGTCGATGAGATCGAGGACGCCTTGTGGTTCGTGGGTGCTGAGTCGATCTCGCGATCGATCGATTCGGACGGACGCGTGCTGGTCATCGCCGGGTTCCACGATGTTGTGGTCGCGGCGGAAGCGGCGGCTGCGATCCCTCAGCTCGCCGCCCGTCAACCAGGATTGACGTGGGCCGTCGAGGAGATCGTCGACGACAGCTGGATGGACGAGTGGAAGGCCCACGCCCGACCGGTAGCGGTTGGCGACAGACTGGTCATCTGGCCGAGTTGGCTGCCGATCGAGGAGGGTTCGACCGCGGGTCGTGAGGTGGTGCTGCTCGATCCCGGGCGCGCGTTCGGCTCGGGCGCCCATCCGTCCACGGTGTTGGTGCTCGAGGAGTTGTCACGACTCGTGCGGCCCGGAGACCGTGTGCTCGATCTCGGTTGTGGATCGGGAGTGTTGGCCATCGCTGCGGTCATCCTCGGCGCCGGTGAGGCCGTGGCGCTCGACATCGATCCAGTGGCGATCGAGGTCACGTCGGCAAACGCCGCGCTCAACGCCGTCGCCGATCGGATACAGGCCGCCGTCGTCGACGACGACCGGCTGCCCGCGGTGGATGTGGCGCTGGCCAACATCGGAGTCGTGCCGTTGCGGGAACGATTGGCCGAACTGGAGCGCGCTGCTCCGATCGTGGTGTTGGCCGGTCTGCTGACCCATCAGGCCGAGGAGCTGGCGGCCGCCGCCACAGGGAGCGCCGTGTTGAGCCGCCCCATCGACGGATGGCAAGCGGTGACCATCATCCGCCGGTCCTGAGAACGGGTTCAGTACACCCAGACGTCGCGGCCGCGTGGCATCAGCTCGCTGTCCCACATGAAGTTCATGGCGCTCACCGACAGCCGCACGCACCCGTGCGATGCGTTGTAGCCCGGCACGTCGAGCGATCCGTGGAAGGCGATGCCAGCGTTGAAGTACTTGGGCCGCCACAGCCGTCCGAGGTCGCTCACTCGCCAGCCATCGGGCCGATCGAAGTAGATCTTGAAGCGACCCGGGTAGGTGATGGCGTCGCCGACGATGATCTTCTTGGTGATCGGCGAGCGTTCCGTGAACGCGATCTCCGATCCGGTCGAGACGTTGAAGACGAACGATGTCTGGCCGCTGAGCACGACGTAGAGGAGTTGGCGGGGCTTGTCGACCTCGAGCATGTCGCCGGCCGTCGTGAGCGCCTGGGGCGGCGAAGCCGTCATCATGGCGTTCACTGTCTCGGCATCGGCGATGCCGGTGCGGGCGAGCCCTTCGTACTTCTGGAACGCCAAGACCGCCTGCGACAGGTTGCCTCCGTAGCGCGCATCGATGGGGCCGACCCAGTAGTGCAGATCGGTCAGCCGGTTCTGGATGGCGAGCACGTGATCGCCGGAATCGCCGGGGCGGGCCGGGGTCAACGATGTTGACGAAGCCACCCAGTACCCGGTGCCATTGCCCGAACCGCTGAGCGGTGCGGCGATGGCGACGGTGCGTTGCCCGACTGGTGAGGGTGCCGCGCCGGCGAACGTCGCCGTTCCGAACGTGAACACGCCCCCGTCACTCGAGGTGATCCACAGGCCATTGCCGTCCGCGGTTCCGGCCGCTCCGACGACGCGACCATTGGGCACGACCGCGATGGCGGGGAGACCTCCGAGATCGGGGGCGGCGCCAAAGGCGTGGATGCCGCCGTCGGCGGTGATGATCCAGTACCCATCGGCCTGCGGGCGCATGACGATGTCGACGGCATCCGACTTCACGCCTCGACCGACCAGCGAACCGAAGAAGGGAACGTCACCGAAGGTGAACACTCCCCCGTCGAGCGCCACTTCGAGATAGCCCCGTCCACTCGGTGACGCCGCGATCGACACGATCGGTCGGGTGAGGCGTGTGCCACCCATCGACCCGTAGAACCCGGCGTCGCCGTAGGTGAACATGCCGCCGTCGGACGCCACCATCCAATACCCGTGGCCGCTGGCGGTACCGACCATGTCGACGATGGGCTGGTTCAGTTTCAGATCAGTGGGAGCTCCATGGAACTCGGCGCCGCCGTAGGTGAACAACCCACCATCGGACGCGACCAGCCAGTAGCCACCTTGCGGAGAGGCGGCCATGGACACCACCGGTCGCTGCGTGTCACTGGGTGCGCCGAGGGCCGGTGCGCCACCGACGCTCTGGACCGAGTTGGTCGCGGCGGCTGCGGGGGATGCGGTGATGGTCAAAACCCCGGCAACCGACGCGCTGAGGACAGCAGCGATGGCACCGGTTCGGCGGAGGGGGGTGAGACGAAGCACGGTTTTTCGAGGTTAGGCAACAATGCCGGCACTGACGCGGCAATCGGCGGTGGTCATGTGTCCGCTCAAGTCGCGCGTGTCAGCGGACTCGACTATCAAGGGCACTCATGGAAAGCGATCCGCGGCAATCTCGTTCCGCGCCGACCCGCGCTGACGTCGTCATCGTCGGCGGTGGGCACAACGGTCTCGTGTCTGCGGCCTATCTCGCACGCGCCGGACGGCAGGTGACGGTGCTCGAGCGAGGTGACGTCCTCGGCGGTGCAGCGATCTCCAGCGCGGTGTTCGCCGGCGTCGACGCGAAGTTGTCCCGGTATGCCTATCTGGTCTCGCTCCTCCCCGATCAGATCGTCGCCGAGTTGGGTATCGCCGTGCGATGTGCGTCGCGTCGGGTGTCCAGCTTCACCCCGGTCGGTGGCGGTGCCGGTGCCGGGGCTGGTGCGACCGCGACCGGTCTGTTCGTGGGGCGTGGTGACGCTGAGCGACAACGCACTGCTGCATCGTTCACCTCGCTCACCGGCTCCGAGCGCGAGTGGGAGCGTTGGCAATCGTTCTACGGACGCATCGCCCGTGCGGCCCAGCGTCTCGCCCCGACGTTGCTCGAGCCGCTGTGCGGTGTCGACGAGCTGCGTCGTGTGGTCGATGACGATGAGACGTGGCGCGATCTGTTCGAGGCCCCCATCGCCGAGGTGATCGAGCGCGAGTTCACCCACGACGTGGTGCGCGGAGTGGTTCTGACCGATGCGCTCATCGGCACGTTCACCGACGGCCACGATCTCGACGCCAACCGATGCTTCCTGTACCACGTCATCGGCAACGGTGACGGCGAGTGGAAGGTGCCCATCGGTGGGATGGGGGTGCTGGCATCAGAACTGACACGGGTAGCGCTCGCCGCGGGCGCACGAATAGTCACCGGCGCCGAGGTCCTCTCCATCGACACCGATGGCCATCACGCAGATGTCCGCTATCGCCATGGCGATGACGAGGTGACCCTTGGCGCCCGGCATGTCCTCGTGAACGCATCGCCACGGGAACTGGCGCGGCTCCGCCTGGGTGCAGGATCGTCAACTCTGGTTGACCGCGCCGTGGTCGAGGGATGTCAGATCAAGGTGAACATGCTGCTCGAGCGGCTGCCTCGGCTGCGTTGTGGCGTCGATGCCCGAGACGCGTTCGCCGGGACCTTCCATCTCGACGAGAGCTACGACCAACTCACCATCGCCCACGGCGAGGCGTCGCGCGGGCTCGTCCCCTCGGTGGTGCCCGGCGAGTTGTACTGCCACTCGCTCAGCGACCCCAGCATCCTCGGTCCGGAGTTGGTGGCGCGTGGTTGCCACACGCTCACACTGTTCGGGCTTCACCTGCCCGCGACGTTGTTCGACGCCGACAACGACGGTGTCACCGCGGAGGTGGTGCGGAGGCTCATCGCCGGGCTCGACGCGCACCTCGACGAGCCGCTCAGCGACTGCCTGGTCCGAGACGTCGAGGGGCGTCCGTGCATCGAGGCGCACTCGCCGCTCGACCTCGATCATGAACTGGGACTTCCCCGGGGCAACATCTTCCATCGCCCCTTGCGCTGGCCCTATGCCGAGGACGTCGACGACGTCGGTCGTTGGGGGGTGGAGACCGGCGATGACAACGTGTGGCTCTGCGGTGCAGGCGCGCGACGTGGCGGCGGCGTTTCCGGAATTCCGGGGCGCAATGCCGCTATGGCCGTGCTGCAGCGAACGGCGAACTGACAGCGCCGACGGTGGTCGCTCAGGGAGCGGTGGCGAGAGCCGACACGACGCGGTCGGCGAAGTCCTCGACGCTCCTGGCGATGCGATCACGGCGGATGGCCATGCCGCCGAGCACCTCGGCGCCGAGGTCACGCACGGTGTCGGTCATCTTGTCGAGGACCTTGCCGGGGTTGAGGGCATATGTGCAGTACACGATGGCCTTCTTGCCCGAGATGGCCGGGAGCGCGCGCAGTCGGCCCATGCCCGCTGGCTTCATGCCCACCACGAAATGGCCTTGGGTCCAGCTACCGATGATGACCAGGTCGGCCAGGGCCAGGGCCCGCAGATCGATGTCGGTGTCGCTGTTGACGGCCAGGACGTCGATGCCTCGCTTGGCCAGCGCCGGCACCATCAAGTTCGCGGCCCGCTTGGTGTTCCCCGTGAGGCTCTCGTAGATGATCATCGCCTTCATGGGATGACGGTCCTTTCGTCGAGTCCCCAACTTCTAGCAAAGATCACGACCGCCGCGGCAGGACCGTCGGTCATGACCGCTCCCGGCAGCGCTGCCTGATCACTCGATGCGCCAATCGATCGGGGGCCGTCCGGCCGCTTCCAGCGCGGCGTTCACCTTCGAGAAGGGTCGACTGCCGAAGAAGCCGTTGTGGGCGGACAGTGGCGATGGATGGGCCGACTCGATGACCACGTGTTGCGGTCCGGTGATCAGCGACTTCTTCTTGCGGGCGTATCCGCCCCACAGCACGAACACGACCCGCTCGGGTTTGGCGTCGGCGGCCCGGATGATCTGGTCGGTGAAGGTCTCCCAGCCCTTGCCGGCATGTGACGCCGCAGCATGAGCCCGAACCGTGAGTACCGCGTTGAGCAGCAACACACCTTGACGGGCCCATGACTCGAGGCATCCGTGATCGGGGGCTTCGATCCCCAGATCGCTGTGCAACTCCTTGTAGATGTTCTGCAACGACGGAGGGATGGCCACGCCTCGGCGGACCGAGAAGCACAGACCATGGGCCTGACCCGGACCGTGATAGGGGTCCTGCCCCAAGATCAGGACTTCGAGGTCGGCATACGGCGTGAGGTGCAACGCCGCGAAGACCTCCTCCGGTGCGGGATACACGGCCCCCTTGGCCCGTTCCGCCGAGACGAACTGCTGCAGATCCGCCCAATAGGGCTGCTGCAGCTCGGCGCGCAGCACCGGGTTCCAATCGGTCTTCACCGCCCAATCATTGCGCCGCCGACCAACTGATCTCGACCCCTTGGGTGCTCGGCTGCCACCCCGGCTAACGTCCCTCAAGGATTTTTCGACCTCGTACAACAGGAGATCAGGTCATGGGAGCACTCGACGGCAAAGTCGCCATCATCACCGGCGCCGGCCGCGGCTTGGGCCGTGAGCACGCGCTGCTGTTCGCGTCGGAAGGCGCCAAGGTCGTGGTGAACGATCTCGGTGGGGCCGCCGACGGATCGGGCAGTGACCAGACCCCGGCCGAGCAGGTGGTCGCCGAGATCAAGGCCATGGGCGGCGAGGCCATCGCCAACGCCGACAACGTCGCCGATTGGGAAGGCGGCCAGCGCCTCATCAACGCCGCGGTCGAGACGTTCGGCGATCTCAACATCCTCGTGAACAACGCCGGCATCTTGCGTGACCGGGTCATCGTGAACATGACAGAGGCCGAGTGGGACGCCGTCATCCACGTGCACCTCAAGGGCCATTTCGTTCCCACCCGCTTCGCTGCCAACTACTGGCGCGAGCAGGTGAAGGCGGGCAAGGAAGTGAAGGCCGCCATCATCAACACCTCTTCGACCTCGGGCATCTTCTCCAACCCCGGTCAGTCCAACTACGGCGCCGCCAAGAGCGGCATCGCCACGCTCACCGAGATCGCCGCCAAGGAGCTCGTTCGTTACGGCGTGCGCGTCAACGCCATCTGCCCCGCCGCCCGCACCCGCCTCACCATGGGCTCGCCCGGCACGCAGGACACCATGGCTCCCCCCACTGACGGCTTCGACGTCATGGACCCCGCCAACGTCTCGCCGTGGGTCGGCTACCTCGCCTCCGACGACTGCACCATCACCGGTCGCACCTTCATCGTGTACGGCGGTTATGTCGGTCTCGTGCACCCGTGGACCGTCGTCGACTCCATCGACACCGACCACCGCTGGACCCAGGCAGAGCTGAAGGTGGCAGGACAGAAGCTGGCCGACCACAAGTTCAACATCGTCACCCCGTTCGGCTGATCACGCCCCGGCCGACCGGCCGGACGACCATATGAATCTGGCAGGAGTCCGCACCATGATCGGTGCGGGCTCCGTCGCGTTCGGCCACCTCCCGCTCGCCGCTGGCCGCTGGCAGCTGGCCGATAGGCTCGCTCTGTACAACGTATGGAGGAGTGGCGCATGGGGGCCCGAACGATCCGCCTACCCGGTCTCGACGGGGTGACGCTGGCAGCTGACGCGTACGGCGATCCTTCGGCGCGGCCGGTGCTGTTCGCCCACGGGGGCGGCCAGACCCGTCACTCGTGGGCGCGCACGTGTGCATCGCTCGCCGACAGGGGCTGGTACACGGTCACGGTCGATCTGCGTGGGCACGGCGACAGCGATTGGTCGCCCGACGGCATCTACGGCCTCGATCGTTTCGCCGGTGATCTCCACGTCGCGTCGCAGTCGCTCGGCGATCGTGTCGCCCTGGTGGGCGCGTCGTTGGGTGGTCTGGCTTCCCTGGTGGCGGTGGCGGAGATGACCCCGTCGGTAGCCACCATGGTGGTGCTGGTCGACATCGCTCCCAAGGCGGAGATCGAAGGCGTGCGCCGCATCGGGACGTTCATGCGCGACGGTCTCGGCGGCTTCGACACCCTCGAGGATGTGGCCGACGCCATCGCTGCGTACAACCCCCATCGTCCGCGCTCGAAGGATCTGAACGGTCTGAAGAAGAACGTCCGCCAGCGCGACGACGGACGCTGGTACTGGCATTGGGACCCCAAGTTCATGCGGCCAGCGGAGGATGTCGCCAACGCCGAGCGTGGATACACACAACAAGTGCGACTCGAAGAGGCCGCCCGTCGCGTCACCATCCCCACGCTCCTCATCCGCGGTGGGTCCAGCGACGTGGTGAGCGAAGAGGGGGCTCGCCACATGCTGAGCCTCGTGCCCCACGCCGAATGGGTCGACGTGGCCGGCGCCGGCCACATGGTCACTGGCGATCGAAACGATGCGTTCAACGACGCGGTCGTGTCGTTCCTCGAGCGCACCGCCAGCCAGATCGAGGCGTCATGAACCTCGGGTTGTCGGGCCGGACCGTGCTGGTCACCGGCGCCCATCGCGGCACGGGTGCAGCCACGGCTGAGGTGTTCGCCGAGGAAGGCGCCGATGTCATCGTGCACGGGTTCGCTCCCGACGGCGCCAGCGTCGACGCGGGAGCTGGCAATCCCGAGGAAGTGGCGGCGGCCATCAGGGCCAAGGGATGGTCGGCCCGTGCCATCTTCGGCGACATCCGGACCGATGCGGGCGCAATCGATGTTGCGCAGCAGTGCGGTCACGTCGACGTGCTCATCAACAACTACGGCGTGGCCGATCGCGGTCGATGGTTCGACGAGGACACCGGGTCCGATGAGTGGTTCGAGTCGTACAACCGCAACGTCGTGACCGGCGTGCGTCTGGTGCGTCTGCTCGCACCGTCGATGGTCGCGGGCCGCTGGGGACGGATCGTCTTCTTGGGAACGATGGGCACCAGTCGACCGGGAAACCGCAACCCGCACTACTACGCGGCCAAGAGTGCGCTCACCGGTCTCACCGTCAGCTTGGCCAAGGAGATGGCCGGCACCGGTGTCACCGTCAACCTCGTCTCCCCCGGCATCGTGGCCACCGCCGAGGTGCGTGAGCGTTTCGTCCGACGGGCCGAGGCCCGTGGCGAACCGAGCGACTGGTCGTCGGTCCAGGGCCGCATCATCGCCGAGTTCGGCTCACCTGGGATCGGCATGGTGTGCGAACCGTCGCGGGTCGGACAACTGGTGGCGTTCGTGGCGTCCGAGGCAGGGCAGTACATCAACGCCGCCAACTTGCGCGTCGATGGCGGTATCGCCGACACCGTCACTCCCTAGGTGCGCCAGCCTCGCTGCGCCGACCTCGCTGGGTCGACCTAGCTGGGCTCCGCACCCGTCCACGCCAGCAACTCGGCGGTCGTCCAGGTGTTGAGGATCTGCTCGGCCTTCAATGCCCCAGCCGACGCGATCTCGCAGCCGCTCGGCTGCCATTCGAGCTGACCGGTGGAGTGCGCGTCGGACGAGATCGTGAACAAGCAACCTGAATTGACGGCGATCTCGAGCAGATCGAGCGGCGGGTCGAGCCGTTCGGGGCGAGAGTTGATCTCGACCGCCGTGTGGCCCGATGCGCATGCTGCGAACACGAACTCGGCGTCGAACACACTGGCCGGTCGCACCGGGGAGCGCCGCTCCCCCACCAGCTTTCGGCCCGTGCAGTGACCGAGCACGTCCACATGCGGGCTGCTCACCGCCCGCACCATCCGTTCGGTCATGGCCGAGCGCTCCATCCGAAGCTTCGAATGCACACTGGCCACCACCACATCGAGTCGGCCGAGCGTCTCGTCGTCGAGGTCGAGGGCGCCGTCTTCGAGGATGTCCACCTCGAGGCCGGTGAGGATTCGGAACGGCGCGAGGCGTTCGTTGAGGGCGGCGATCTCATCGAGTTGGCGCAGCAAGCGATCACGATCGAGCCCATGGGCGATCGTGAGCCGCGCCGAATGATCGGTGAGAGCCAGATAGTCATGACCGAGCCCTTTGGCGGTCGTCGCCATCTCCTCGATCGAAGCGCCGCCGTCGGACCATGTCGAGTGGGCGTGCAGATCGCCGCGCAACGCGTCGCGGATGACGGCCGCACCGTCGCTCATCGACGGCGCTGTGTCGCGTTCGAGTTTGGTGAGGTACGCGGGGACGGCGCCGGCGATTGCTTCGCTGATGATGGCGGCGGTCGTGTCTCCGATGCCGTCGAGCTCGGTGAGCGTGTGGCGCTCGCTGCGCACTCGCAGTTCGGCCGTATCGGTCGATCGAACCACGGCGAGGGCTTTCAGGAACGAACGAGTACGCGGCGATTGGTCGAACGCGCGGTCGAGACAATGGATCACGCGCAGCAGTGCCGTTTCCGGGGTGTACGGCGCAACGGTGTCGCTCGACATGCGTCCGACCATATCGTCCAGTTCTACGCACCATCTCGTGGGCACGGTACGTTGCGGTCGGGAGTCGGGGGCTCATCGTGACGGGACACCTGGGTGATTCGCAGCAGCGGTTCGGCCGAGTCGTCGATCTGACGCGTGAGCTCGTCGAGCGGACCGCTCCAGCGGACATCCTCGCGGTGATGATCGCTGCCGCCAGCGCCGACGGGGGTTACCTGGCGCTGCGGGGCCGCGACGGTGAGTTCGAACTGGTGTCGTGCGACTGCGGGCCGACGCTCGTCGATCCCGACGAGATCGCACGATGGCTGCGACGGGACGCGCCCCCGACCTCCGCGATGGCCACCCTCGGTCGAGGGCAGGCAGTGTGGGTCTCGACAAGGGAGGAAGGTGAGCGTCAATTCCCGGCGGTTGCAGCGCTGGTCCCCTGGGTACAGGCCTGGGTCGCGCTCCCGCTCGTCGTTCGATCGGAGGTCATCGGGGTTGTTGTGCTGGGGTTTTCCATGGACCTGGAGTTCGGCGAGCCCGATCGGCGCACCCTCGAGTCGATGGCAATTCTGTGTTCGGTGGCGGTTGGAGCGAGCACCAGCCACGCGCGCCCGACGGCCCGACCGGTGCGACATCCAAAGCGCTGACGGCCGACCGGCATCGAGCCGGGAGCGGTGCAACGTCTGGTTGGTCCTCATGGCGATGCCGTGAACCGTGTCACCCACTCGGGTAGCGTTCCGGCAAATCAGAGGAAGGCGGGGGTTGCATGGCGGGGCAACTCGGTGAGGAAGCGGAGCAGCTTTGGCGGCTGACGCTCTTGGCGCGAGCGTTCACAGACGGTCTGGATCCCGATCAGATCGTCGATCTGGTGATCAGCGAGGGAGTGGCAGGTCTCGATGCCGACGGAGCCGTCCTGGCGATGCTCCGTCCACGTGGTCTGCTCGAGGTGGTTGCTGTTGTGGGCGTAGCAGTCGACAACGTCGCCCGAGCTCAGGAAGCTGGCCCGCTGCGTGTTGATCGCGCGCTTCCCGTCTGCGATGCGGTTCGCTCGGCGGCGCCCGTATGGGTCGGTTCGCGAGACGCCGGACACCGTCGCTACCCGGAGCTGGCCGATGTGGCCCCGAGGTCCGATGCATGGGCGGCAATCCCCATGATGTCGGCCGGTTCGGTGCTGGGGGTGTTCAGTCTCAGCTTCGAAGGGGAGCGCGAGTTCAGCGTCGGCGACAAGCGATACCTCATCGCCCTCGCCGACCTGTGCACACTGGCGCTCGGTGACCGCGCGTCGCGCCGCTCGGTCAATGCCGTGCGGCGCTGTCGCCCCACGCGCTGAGATCACCGGCGCGGATCGTCGCCGCGATCTGCACCTCTCGCGGCGCTGTCAGAGCATGAGTGATTGGAGTCGCCAGCACACACAGGTCGGCTGGTGCCCCCACTTCGAGGACGCGAGGCGGTCCTGATGGCGCATCGAGGGGCGACAGGAACATCTCCAGGGCTTGCCTGGCGGTGATCCGCTCGTTGTCGCCCACGATCGCACCTGACGCGGTGCGGCGATCGGTCGCAGCCGCAATGGCCCGCCAGGGATCGGGATGTCCGAATGGTGCGTCGGTGCTGCCTGCCACCGCGATCCCCCGATCGATCAGCGTCCCACATCGATACAGGTACGGCTGATCGTCGGCATCGACATCACGCTGGTAGTCGTCGCCGCGCTCCGCGATGAAGTTGGGCTGCGTGACAACTGTCAATTGGAGTTGCGCGATCCGTTCGAGGCTGTCGGGATCGATGATGCCACCGTGCTCGACACGATCGCCGGCCATGACACCGGCGTCCTCCCACGCAGCGAGGGCCACCACCAGCCCGATCCGCGACACACAGTGGATGGCAACGGCTCGGCCGACTCGATGGGCGCGGTCGATGTCACGGGTGATGCTCGCGAGATCGAACTCGCTGTGGTCGGCGGGGAGCAGTTTCACCGGGCCGACGCGCAACGGCGCCGGGTGTTCGGTCACCGATACCGCTCCTGTCACCTGCACGATCGGGAAGCCCGGGCGGCGCGCCGCCTCGGACAACAACGCAAAGTCCTTCCGGCGATCGGTGGGCGTGGCGTCAGTGACCCCGGTGACCCCGTAGGAGGCCAACTCCCGTCCGAGCGAGGTGAGATCCAAGGACTGCTGTGGCGCCCGTCGCCGGATGAACGCGTCCAGGCCGTACCAGCGACCGGTCGGAGCGCCGCGATCGTCGATCTCGCCGCGGGCGCCTTCTGCAGCAGCGATCGGTCCGCCGAGCAACCCGAGCTCTGCCATGGCGGTGTGCGACAACACCCACATCGCACCCGACCGATGCTGCACCCGGATGCGAGCGCCCGGAGCGACGCTGTCGAGCACATCGGCATCCCAAGGGTGGACCGCCTCGTGGCGATCGTGCAGACCGACCACCCGCATCCACTCGTCACGGCCGGCTCGCGCCCGATGACCGATCGCCTGCAGGGCCTCGCCGGCATCCAACCCGGAGATGTCCACTGAGGTCCGAGCGGCCGCCAATGCCAACAGGTGGATGTGGTGATCGTGGAGGCCGGGGATGATCGCTCCCCCGCGAGCGTCGAACTCGTCTCCTCTTCGGCCTGAGCCGGCGCGATGAGGGTCGATGGCGATGATCGTTGCCGAGCCGCCGATGTTGCCGACGGTCACGTCGACCAACCTCCCGTCGAGGTCGGCCCGTCGGATGTGCAGATGGGGCTCGGCGATCACCGTCGGCCTCGATGGGCCCGCTCGAACTGCTCGAGCCATCGGTTGTCGGCGCCGAGGGAGGCGGCTGTCAATCCGACCTGACGAGCCGTGGGTACCGCCGGGATGGCCGCTCCGGGCCAGTCGAGAGACCCGGCATCGGGCTCTCCACCCGAGGCCCACGCGGCCACCGAGGACAGCGCTACGTCCAACGACCACGAGCCGCCCTCAGCCGTCGCCGCCAGCGTGGTGGCTGCCGCGGCGAGACCGGCGAGGGGGTCGGCGATGGCGTCGGCGCAGAACACGGGCCCGTCGGTGCTCCACGCGACACAACCTCCCGCCACCGCAGCGTCATCGCCGAAGCCCACCCGGTTGGCGGCTCCCTCATCGACACCGACCGACCCGTGGCCGGTGATCGTCACCCACACCCGGTCACTCGTGGCGGGCAGAGCCGACGCTGTCAACCCGAGTTGCGCAAGGGCCCGGGGCCGGGACGCCTCGATGACCACATCGGCCTCGATCAACAGGCGCCCGAGCACGTCGAGATCGCTCGGGACCGAGAAGTCGAGCGACACCATGGTCTTGCCGGCGTTGAGGAGCGAGAAGAAGTCAGGCGGGCCAGAACGTGCACCGTCGGGACGGGCAATCGACTCGACCTTGATCACCTCGGCGCCGGCCAGATGCAGGAGATGACCACACAGCGGACCGGCCCACAGCGACGAGAGATCGATCACCAACGGGCGTCGGGCGCTGCGGCGAGACGATCGCGACGTGATGCGTCGTGCGGAGACGGCGGCACGATCGTTGACCGTCCGCTCGCCGAGTAGGGCGATCGGCAGGGAGAGCAACACCCCTTGCGTCACCACGTCAGCAGCCGATCGTCGGCCGACTTCGTGGGCCACCTGTTCCCACATCGCCCCGTCCCCCTGCAAGTGGGCTTCGGGTTCGATGCCGAGCCACGCCGGGATGACCTCGATATCGCTCGGCCGGGACAGTGAGACCGCGATCGTTCGGCCGTCGCCGGATTCCAGCAGACGGGACGCGCCACCGCACGACACGCGGCCGTGGCGCTCCAGTCGGGCGATCGCCGCCCGCTCGGCAAGGAGTCCCATCGCGTCGACCACCACCGGCTGAGCCCAGTTCGTGACGCGGGAGGCCCGATGGGTCACATCGGCGATCGATCGCCCGAGCCGTTCGACGGATTCGACGAGGCCCGATGGCGGAGGCAGCGGCGGGCCGTCATGTGCACCCGTGAGCCACATGGCGCCCGACGCGGCCCACGCGGCGAGCGAGGAGGCAGCGTCGATCGGTACACACGGAGCGAGGTGAGCTTCGAGTGTCTCGGAGTCGGTCAGTGCGCTCGTCACGTCGGGCAATTCGGATTGCGTCGTGTTCGACGCCGCAGTGCGCCTCATCCCCTACCGAGGCGGGCCATGGCGGCGCGCACCCGATCGGGGTAGTGCGATCGGCCGTAGTCGACGTCGGCCTCGATCACGATGTCGAGCAGCTCGGCATGTTGCACCGTGTCCTTCCATGGCAGAGCGATGTAGATCGGCAACTCGAACACCCGGAGGCGGTCGAGGTTGGAGTACACGTGCTTCTGGAACAGATAGCGCTGTTCCCACGGCCAGTTCGACGGGGCGAAACCGGTGCCCGGGTCGACGATGCATCGCTCACGAACCCCCAGTTGCTCGGCCCGGCCGAGCACGGCGTCGAACCAGTGGAGCATCACGTCCACTGGGTCGTCACCGTCGTCGAGATGGCGTAGCCGACGCGGGTCAGGGCCGTGCAGGAAGGGAACGACGACGGGGCAGGAGAACTCGGCCGCCACCTCGAGCATGTCGTCGGTCTGCAGACCGTCGGCGGCGTTCAGCCATCCGATGCCGGCGGCCAGGGCTCGTCGGGCGACCTCGGGCTTCCAGGTGTCGACCGAGACGGGGACTCCCGGGGCGATGACGGCGTCGATGACGCGGGTGATCCGCTCCCATTCCTCGTCGGGGTCGACGACAGTGGCGATGTCGGTCGAACCCTGCCCTCCGAGGTCGATGCCGTTGGCGCCGTTGGCCAGCAGCCATGCCACCCGTTTCGCGGCCGATTCGTGATCGACGGCGATGGACTCGGTGTGGAGCGAATCGGGTGAGCAGTTGACGACGCCGAAGAGGAACATCGCGAGCACGATAGGCCGCAGTGGGTGCGCCCCGACCGATCCGGCCGGGGCGCACCCGGCCGGGCTAGACGCCCGTACCGGCGGCCACTGCTTTGTCGGTGACCTGGAACGCCTTGGGCACCGGTGGCTGGCCGAGCACACCAGCCAGGATCGCTGCATGTCGGGCTTCGACACCACCGACGCTCATGATGGCGGCGTTGAGCTTGGCGTCGGCGAACATGGCCACGTTCGACTGATAGGTCTGGGCGGCGATGGTCTCGAGGTCCAGCGCGAGTGCCACGATGCCCATCTCGTCGGCCAAGGCCTTGACGTTCGGGGTGATGGCGGCCAACAAGGTCGGATTGGGCATGGTGAACGCCTCACCACCGGCTGACTTGGTGAGGGACTGGAACAGGGCCGAATGCTCTCGATGCTGGGCCTGGAACATCTTGGCGGCGTCACCGATGGCGGCGGTCTTGACCAGACCGGAGTCGATGGCGGTCTGATAGGCCGCCACAGCCAGTTCTTCGATCGACGACGCCGTGCGCAGGATCATGACGTCGCTACCCATCGCCGCGACCGTGCTCGACGGAGCCATGGTGGTGGCCGATGCAATTGTTGTTGACGCGCCGGCGGCCGTGGAGCCCGACGATGACGTGGCGTCGTCACCACAGGCGGCCAGGACGGCAGCGCCGAGTACGCCGACGCCGCCGATGCGTAGCACGCTGCGTCGATCGAACCCCATGGCGAGGCGAGACTTGATGCCGTCGTCGGCACCTTCCTCGAACAGCCGGGACAGCGCGTCGCGCAGCCGTGGCAGGGTGCTCTCGTGCTCGGCCTGGCTGGCACGGGCCTGACGGCGGATCTCGTCTCCGTCGATGTCGTTTCGCAGGTCTCGGTTCATGATGTGCTCCTTCAGGCGGCCGGGAAGGCGGCGGGGTCGACGGCAGCGGTAGCCGTTTCGAACGGCGGGACGAGGGCGGCGCCCGAGAGTCCGAGGACTTGGCCGAGCACGACGGCGTGCTGGGCCTCGACCGGCAGGATCGACGCAGTGAGTTGCAGTGCTGGGGCCGACGTGAGTGCCCCGAGGGCGAACATGTACGTGGCAGCCGCGGCGTTCTCGAGGTCGAAGGCGATCTTGACGATCGCCATCTCGTCGGTGGCGCCTTGGAGCTGCGCTGCGACTGCGGCCAGGAGCTTCGGGTTCGGCTTTCCTGTCGACATGGATCCGGCGGCCGCGGCGAACGCTGCGGCGTGCTCTGCGTGGTGCCCGGCAAAGGCCGTTGCCGCGTCGCCGACGGCCTTCGTCGTCACTTTCCCGCTGGCGGCTGCCGCCTTGTAGGCCTCGACGGCGGCGAGCTCCACCGAAGCGGCGAATGCTGCGATGTCGCCGTCACCGGCCGCGGCCGCGCTCCGGGCGAACGCCACGAGCGGGATCGCCGCACCGCCGATGGCGATGAGGGTCTTGGCGGCGGGTGATGCCCACGTCGAGCGTCGAGCTTCGAGGAGCGCACCCGTGCGAGACGCGCTCTGGAGCTCTCGGATCTCGCTCGGCATCGTGCCCATCGCCGCACGATGCTGATCGTCGACGTGTCGGGTCATGTCGATGAGCTGGTGTTCGGTGATCTCCATTGGTCCTCCATTTGTGGTTGGCGAAGGCGTCGAGCGGCGATCGGTCGTCAGGCAGTGACCACGATCGAGCCCGTCATCGAGTTGTGGATTCCGCACACGTACGAGTACGTGCCCGGCGTGGCGAAGATGTGGCTGAAGCTCTCTCCCTCGCCGAGGTTCTTGGAATCGAAGGTCTTGTCGCTCGAGCGGATCGAGTGGTCGAACCGGTCGCTGTTGGTCCACGTGACGTTCGTGCCGGCAGCGACGGTGAGTGTCGATGGGGCGAACGCGAACCCGGCGATCTGCACCGATCCCGCGGCGCCGGCCGCCGCGGTGGGTGTGGGCGACGCGGATGATGCGGGCGGAGCCGAAGAAGCCGACGGTGAGCCGTCCCCACCGCCGCAACCGGTGAGGGCGAACAAGGCGAAACCGGCGCCGAGCACAGCGCAGAACCGGGTCGCAGAGCGATTGGGGTGGTTGGTCATCACCGATGCTTCGTGGCCAAGCCCGGATCGGATTGGCCCGATCGGATCGGATCCGCGGCTGCTCTGCGATGGGTCCCAGCTGCGTCCCTCACGAGTCCCAGATGGGCCCGGAACGACCAGCGAGAAGTGCTTCAACCCGCTGACTGATCCGCCGATCACTGACTGACGCGTTGATGAGTCGACACGGCGCTGTGGACTCGTTACGTTTCGCCGGCCCTATCCCACCCCTTCGAACAACCGGTTCATGCCGGGAGGTGAGAACTGCCCGCCTCGGCGGGCCCCAACAGCGAGGAGACTCCGTGCCCAAGACGCGCCCGTCCGCCCTGAGCCCGAAGATCGAGCAGTTCCTGCAGACCACTGATGCGCCCACCCCGTTCGTGGTGGTCGACCTCGATCTGGTCGCCGAGCGCTATGAGGCCTTGGCCTCGACGTTGCCGATGGCGAGCATCTATTACGCCGTGAAGGCGAACCCGGCACGTCCCCTCCTCGAGCGTCTGGTGGCTCTGGGCTCCCGTTTCGATGTGGCCAGTCCCGGCGAGATCGACATGTGCCTCGCCGCCGGCGCTCGCCCCGAGCACATCTCCTACGGCAACACCATCAAGAAGCGTCGCGACGTGGCCTATGCGGCGTCGGTCGGGGTGCATCGCTACACCGTCGATTGCGACAATGAGCTCGACAAGGTGTTGTCAACCGATCCTGACGCGTCGATCTGCGTGCGTCTGTTCCACGAGTGCGGTGGTGCCGATTGGCCCCTGTCGCGCAAGTTCGGTTGCGATGCGCTCGACGTGGTCCGCCTTCTGGTGCAGGCGTCGGAAGCTGGCGCGGTGTGTGGTGTGTCGTTCCACGTCGGATCGCAGCAGCGCGATGTCGAGGCATGGGACAGCGCCCTCGAGCGTGCCGCGCACACCTTCGACGCCGCCCGATCGCGTGGTGGGCGACCCTCGTTCATCAACCTCGGCGGCGGATTGCCCGGTACCTACGTCGAGCGCATGCCCGACATCTCGGTGTACGGCGATGCCATCACCTCGTCGATGCAGCGCCACTTCGGTGACACCCTCGATGAGGTCATGATCGAACCGGGCCGCTACATGGCTGCCGACGCCGGCGTGCTGCGCACCGAGGTCGTGCTCGTGTCGCGACGGGCCGCCGACGACGTCGCCCGTTGGGTGTACCTGGACTGCGGCAAGTTCCACGGCCTGGCCGAGACGATGGAAGAAGCGATCCGCTATCGCCTCCGCACCCCCCACGACGGCACCGTCACCGGCCCAGTCGTCATCGCCGGCCCCACCTGCGACTCCGCCGACGTGCTTTACGACAAGACCGGTTATCAGCTCCCGCTGGCACTGGCCGAGGGCGACATGGTCGACATCTTGTCGGCCGGGGCGTACACCACCACGTACTCCTCAGTCGGCTTCAACGGCTTCGCGCCTCTCGCTGAACACTTCGTCTGAGCCGAGGAAGCGAAGCGGACTCGGCGAGGCAGATTCGTCTGAGCCGAGGAAGCGAAGCGGACTCGGCGAGGCAGATTCGTCTGAGCCGAGGAAGCGAAGCGGACTCGGCGAGGCAGATCCAGTTCCGTGCCCGTAAGCGGGCCGAGTGACGGGGCTTTTGACTGTCTTCGACGACCTGCGAGGATCCGTCGATGAAGATCGACGCCACCGTTTCCCACGATCCGTCCGAGACCAAGGCCGGAGCGGCCCGCATCGAAGCCCAGGGCTACGACGGCGTTTGGCTCGGCGAGACCAAGCACGATTCGTTCATGCAGATGGTGCTCGCCGCCCAGGCCACGGAGAAGGTCACGATCGGCACCTCGATCGCCATCGCCTTCGCTCGCACCCCGATGACGCTGGCATATTCGGCCTACGACATGCAGCTGTACTCCAAGGGGCGTTTCGTACTGGGGCTCGGCTCGCAGGTGAAGGCCCACATCGAGAAGCGCTTCGGCATGCCGTGGTCGCAGCCGGCAGCGCGCATGCGCGAGATGGTGGTGGCCACCAAGGCCATCTTCGACGCCTGGCAGAACGGCACCAAGCTCGACTTCCGGGGCGACTTCTACTCGCACACGCTGATGACCCCGTTCTTCTCTCCCGATCCGCTGCCGTGGGGCCCTCCTCCCATCTACCTCGCCGGTGTGGGCGAGCTCATGACCGAGGTTGCGGCCGAGGTGTGCGAAGGGTTTTTCCTGCATCCGTTCACCACCGAGCGCTACATGCGCGAGGTCACCGTCCCGGCGCTCGAGCGTGGTCGGGCCAAGAGCGGCAAGAGCCTCGACGGTTTCGAGATCTGCGCCACCACCTTCGCAGTGTGCGCCACCAACGAGGCCGACATGGCCAAGGCCATGGCCGGCACCAAGAACCAGATCGCCTTCTACGCCTCGACACCCGCCTATCGGCCGGTCCTCGAGGCCCACGGCTGGGGCGAACTGCAGACCGAGCTGAACGTGATGACCAAGCAAGGCCGGTGGAGCGAGATCGGTGATCTCATCACCGACGAGATGGTCGCCACGTTCGGCGTCGTCGGCACACCCGAGGAGGTCGGGCGAGGGTTCAAGGCTCGGCTGGGTGATGTGGCCGGCCGGACCGGGTTCTATGCCCCGTACTCCCACGATCCCGACATCTGGTTGTCGGTGATGGACGCCATCCGTAGCTGAGCACGCTCGCGACAGTGGCCGGCGCCTCGCGGCACCGGCCACTGTCAATTCGTATTGCATCGATTCGGCTTGCGTCAGTTCATGTTGCGTTGAGCTCAGGCCGGGATGAGCACGTTCCCCATGGCGTGGATGACGCCGTTGGTCGCCTGCACGTTGGCCACGGCGATCGGATGGCCATCGACGAGGACATTGCCGTCCTTGTCGTGGCTCACCGTCAGCTCGACTCCGGCCACGGTCTTGAGCTTGCCGTCCTTGAGCTGATCGGTGTTCAGCGCGCCCGCTACGACGTGGTACGTGAGCACCTTGGTGAGCAGCGCCTTGTCGGCACCGACGGCGTCCAGGGTGGCCTTGGGAAGCGCGGCGAACGCAGCGTCGACCGGAGCGAACACGGTGAACGGTCCTGCGCCCTTGAGCGTGTCGATCAGCCCGGCGTTGGTCACCA
>JBFWVD010000014.1:0-87408 GCA_050246915.1 Acidimicrobiia bacterium
GGTCCCGTCGGATCGCTGCGATGTACCCGTGCAGATGGCACGCGGTGGCGTCAGCTAACCCAAGAACATCCTCGCTTCGGACAAGGCGGCCGTCGTAGTCGTCGACGCTTCGCCCGACTCGTGGCGTTGGGCTAACAGTGGGGGGTTTGGGCCACTGTTCTGAGCGTATAGCGCTCACTTTGACCGGCGCAGCTGGTCGTAAAGCTCGACCGTCTCGGGATGTAGCGCGTCGTACGGCTCGAGTGCTTCGACGACTTCGCAGAGCTCGTCGAATGCTGCCTCGACGCCGGCGAGGTTTCCTGCGAGGTGGCATGCGCGCATCCGGTCTCGGTAGAGGGTCTCGTCGCCGGGGCAGGCGCGAAGTCCTTGGATCGCCGCTGAGGTTGCGCCGGCGTGGTCACCAACCTGGTGGCAGAGAGCGGCGAGTCGATGGGCAGCGTCGGCGATCGTCACTTCTGCGCTGGCGATGATTTGTTCGCTGTATGCCCATTCAAAACCTCGTGTCTGGGCGAACGGCGCGCCGCGGACGAGCGCGAGTGCCGACTGCAGAGCGTTGATTGCTTCGGCGGGGCCGCAGATCTTGGCGTGGACTACGCGGGCCTCGAATCTGGCGAGGTCGGTCGTGACATGTGGACCGAGTCGATACGTGTGACCGGCGGCGGAGTAGTGCGGGAAATGCAGGCTCCCGTCGGAGTCGAATCCGAGGCTCGTGCGGGCGAACGTCACGGTCGTGTTGAACGTCCCGGCGGTGGGTGCATTGTCACGCCAGAGCACCGTCTTGAGGCGATCCTCCGTTGCCCCCTTGGGGTGAAGTGCGAGATAGGCGATGAGTTCCGCGGCGCGTCGGCGTTCAATCGTCCCCGGGATCCCGTCGATCTCGACTGGGCCAAGGACCCGCACTTCGACCTCGAACGGAGAGTCGACGTAAGGGCCCAAATGCTCGGCTGCTGGCTCCTCCGTGGCGGTTTCGATGATCGCGTCGAAGTGCTCGCCGACGACCGCGTCGGTGAGGAGTTCATCGATCTGATGTGCGGCCTCAGCGTCGAGGAGCGAGGGGGAGAGGTCAAATCCGAGTGGGTCGAGGCGGAGGCACTCACGTTCGACGTCCGCATGCCAGGTGGTCCGTTGTGGGGATGTCGCGACGACAGCCACTCCTCGCCCACCGCGAGCGACGATGGCCTGCACTTCATCGAGCAGGTCGCGATCGATTGGCTCGGTGGTGATGAGGATGGTGGGGATCCAACCGTCGTTGTGGTGGCCGGAGAACCGGGCATGAAGCGTTGACGTGGAGTCGGACGATGCGAGTGCTTCACCGAATGAGCGGCCGATTGCGTGGAGTTCGTCAATCGCGGTGCGAAGGTCGGGGAGTCGTCGAACACGTGACGCTCCAGCGATGTCGGCGTTTGTTGCCGAGGCGACAAGGAGAACATCGACGTAGTCGATCCATGTTGCGGTTGCGAGCTGCAGCGCAACTGAGTTCAAGAATGGCTCTGCCTCGCTGCCGTTGACGGTGAGAAGACCGGCCGTCTCGAGGTCGATCAAGATCTGCTCGCCGTCGAGCTCGCCGACGCACACCAGGCTCGGCAACGGGGCGGCTGCTCCAGCGGCGAGGGCGCGAAGGTCGTCCACGTCGAGATCGGGGTCGGTGACCCAGCCTCGATCGTTGTCGGTGATCACGAAGCCCTTTGGTGGGTTCTGCGGTGGGGAGGCGAGAAGCAGTTCGACGCGAGCGCTGCTGGAGCGAACGGCGAGGATCGGCGGGGGGCCGTTTCTGGCGCTGGTAGTGCCTGATGCGAATGCCCGTAGGGCGAGGTCGAGGAACTCGGCGGCGTCGAGGTCGGCGGCATGGCGGAGCCGGCGTTCCACCTGTTCGAGATCAGCGGTGAGAGGAGGAGGTCTCGTTCCCGTCGGGCGTCGCCGTTGTTTGACGCGGCGTAGCCGGTTGAGGAGCGTAACGAGGCCGGCTGCAGCAAGCCCGCCGCCCACAAACGTCCACGGCACCGGCGACTTCGCGGTATTGGTTGACGGTGCTTTTGGCGATCTGTTGGGGACCGACGGCTCGACGGGCGATGGGAGTGGCCTCGCTGTAGCCGCGGTCGACGGTGGCAGTGGTGCGGCAAGTGAGGTTGACGTCGTGGCCGATTCGACGGGAGCGGTGGGGCATGCCGCAGGGACGACGATCGGCGGCGCCGATGCCGCAGGTAGTGCTATCTGATCGGTCGTCGTCGTCGGCGCCTCTGCCGGGCCGAGTCCTACTGCGTCGGCGGGGAATTCGAGCGTCCAGCCGATGCGGAGGCGGCCGGGGTCGGTCAATGAGCGACCGTTCGGTTGGGGTCGACCCTTGTTGAGGTCGTACAGCTCTCTCCAACGCAGCGGGTCACCGAGGTACTGCTCGGCGAGCCCCCACAGGGAGTCGTAGCGAGCAACCCGATAGGTCTTGGAAGCAGTCGCCGCCTGGGCCTCGCCACCGTTGTCCGGTAGCTGTGGGGAGGATGGCGCGGCACTGACGGATGCATATTCGAGCGGAACGGCGACTGCGACTGTCGGTCGCGACAACGGAAGTCCGCTCGTGGTGAACGCAGCGACGTTGGAGGTGCTCACGAGGAGGGCAGCGGTGGCGATGAGTTTGCGGACCATCGGTTGGATCGGTCCTGCGAAGGCAACGTGTGGTGCGGGCCGTCCACGGATCCAGGAGGCCGACTCCACGATGGTCGACGTGGCGACTTGGAGCCAGGCGACCCATCCGGCGAACGCGACGATCGTGATCAGCGTGGAGTCGGCGAGACCCTTGCGAGTGAGCGCGTCGCCGAGTTCGGAGAGCGCGGGGAGCCCGTTTGGGAGCGGCGATCCAGCGAAGAGCGACAGGGCGATGGGGACCCCGACGAGCAGAGCGACGATCGCGGCCAATGACGTGAGCGCGGCAAGTGTCCGGTGCGCTCGTGTATGGAGCAGCATCAGTTTCCTTCCTGAGTGACGCCACGGACGCCGTGCGCTGAGCCTCGACCAGTCACTGACCTGTCGGCCACACCAACGACGCCGAGTATGAAGAGCTGCTTGTCGATGGTGACCTCAACAGATACCGAGTCGCCGGTGATCGAGACCGTTCCTTGGTATCCCGCAGCGGTGAGGTAGTCCTCGGCGCGTCGACGGGCAGTGACGGGGTTGAGTCGAACGCCATCGCCGGCTCGGGCACAGTCCTCGTCGATTGCCTGCGCGCCGGCGCGGGCGGCGGACTCGGCGACGTTCGATGCTTCGCGCCGCGCGGCGAGCATGCTTCCACCGTCGATGACGAGGCCGGCGACGGCGATCAGGGCGATCATGAAGACGGACACGAACACGGTGATGGTGCCACGATCGTCGCGCTTCACGACACACCCCGGTAAGCGTCGAGTGGCGCTGTGAACGATGCCGAGATCGTGTGTGACGTGGGCATGCGCAGGCCGGTGAGATCGTCGAGGTCGACGGTGCACGAGACGTTGGCAGTCACGACGCCACCAGCCCGAAAGTTGTCGGTAGCAATGTCAATTGACAGGCTGCGGCAGGTGATGCCGCCGTCGCTGAGCGTGGCTTGTGCGGCTGCGGCCCCGTCAGTCCGGGCAGCGGTGGCGGATCGTGCGTTGGCCGCGGCGCGGGCGGCGTCACGTGCTGCGGCGTCGACGTCCTGGCGGGCGGACGCGACCCGCCCGAGAGCGACGACGAACAACAGCACGAGGATCAAGACAGGTGTGAGCAGGACGAGTTCTGTCGTAGCCGCTCCTCGGTCGCCGGTTCGTTCGCGACTCATGGGACGTCGGCCCGGAATCGCTCGACAGGGCTGGCGGCATCGGCTTGAACTCTGAGTGTCAAACCGGGGACGATCGAGTGCACCGTGCCCCGCACTTCGACGTGCGCGGTCTCGGTGCCTCGGGTGGCGATGACGGTGACGTTGTCCACGAGGGTTGGAGCCGCGTCAGCCATGAACGCTTCGGCCCGTTGCTGTCCGTCGGCCGCGACCGCTCCTTCGACCCGGGCGGCGCGTGCGCCTTCTTGCGCGGCGGCTTCGGCCGTGTGAGCGGCGTGGTAGTAGAGCCCGAACTGGATGACGATGGTGATGAGCAGCAGGAGTACGGGCACAGCGAGCACCGCCTCGACGGTGGCGTCACCTCGCTCGTCTCTGAACCGACGCATGTCAGTCACTCGGTCGGGATGGCGTTGGCTTTGGCTGTGACCTTGGCGACGATGATCGCTCCGGCAGCGATGGCCAGCGCGGCGAAAATGGCGACGATGATCACCTTCTCGGTGATCTCGCCTCGGTCATCGCTGTTGGCGTTGTCCCAACGCGAGCGCAGGACCTGCATCGCTGTATGGAGCACGGTGAGTTGGTTCATGGTGGTGTTCCTGTCTGGGGTGTGGTCAAAGACCGGTGAGGACTTGCATCACGGCCGGGTAGCCGAGGAAGACGACGAAACCAAGCATCAGCAGCACGATGGGGAGCGACATCCGTTCGCTGGCTGATTGGGCAGCACTTTCGGCGTCGGCGAGGCCGCGCACCCGAATGGAGCGTGCCTTCGCGGAGATGGACCCGCGGACGCGTGCGCCTTCGTCGCCGGCCAAAGTGACCGATGCTGCGAGTTCATTGAGCTCGCTGATCTGGAGCGCGGTGCCGAGCCGGTCGAGTCCGGTCCACGGTGGTTCGCCCATGAGCCGGGCCTCGGCAAGCGCCTGGCGGATCTCGGAGAAGGCCCAGCCGTGGCCTCCTTTCGCGCTGGACGACAATGCGCTCTCGACGCCCGCCCCACCGGCGAGTCGCACAGCGACGAGATCGAGGAAGCAGCTCAGCGCGTGGCGAAATCCGCGTCGACGTTCCGCGGCGTTCACCTTCAGGCTCAACAACGGTACGACGAACCCGCAGACGCCAAGGACGGCGGAGCACCACAGCGGAAGAAGCAGCGACACCGACACACCACCGAGTTGCATCAGCGCCACGGTCGCAGGCGCCCACAGCAAACCGGTGAGTGCGCAGAGGGCTTGTTTGGCCAGCAGGTCGTCGGCGGTTCGTGCGGTGACCCGGAGGTCGCTTGCGCATCGTCCAACCAATCGGGAAGCAACGCTGGTCTTGGCCAGCGGTCGCCCCACGAACCTGATGAGGAGCGTGTCGTGCTGCGGCGCGGACCCGCTGACGCGAGGCCGATGCAGCTGAGCAAGCGCGATTGACAACGGTGGTCGGGCTGGGACTATCCCGGTGACCAAGAGCAGTAGGCCGATGGCGGTGGTAACGCCGAGCAGAATTGCCGCGTTCATCGTTCCGCTCCGGTAGTCGTGATGTCGCCGACGAGGAAGCGCTCCGGGGATCGGAACTCGCTCATGTGTGCAAGCCACCACAGCGCCATACCCCAACAACCAGCGATGAGCGCCAAGGCGATCTGGCCGACAGCTCCCGAGTACACGTCCACGTAGCTCGGGTTGAGGACAACGAGACCGGCCGCAGTGGCGAGGGTGCAGCCGGTGATGACGCGCACTGCGGTGCGCATCCGGGCCCGTGCGGCCTCGACCCGCAACTGCATGCCGGCTTCGTCGCGTGCCGCAGCCGCGAGGGTGCCGAGAAGGTCGGCGAGCTCACGAACGGAGCCGTTCGCCGCGACTGTGAGCGCTGCCACGACGAGATCGGCGATCGGGTGGGCGAGGTCGACGGCGAGGCGTTGCAGAGCGCGGGCGAGTGGCTCGCGTTCGATGGCGATGGCCAACGACATGACCTCGACGCGGATCGCTTGCGGAGCGACAGGCGCCGTCGCGGTGATCGCGGCCTCGAGACCGTGGGCCGCAGCGATGGTGTCGCGCAGCATTTCGGTCCAAGACGCAATTGCTTCGGTCCGGGCCACACCTGCCTCGCGGTGCGACCTCCCACCGAGAAGATCGGATGAGAACCACCCGAGCAGACCGGCTGCGCCTGCGGCAACGGGCCATCGGGTCAGGACCAAAACGGCGAAACCGCCGAGGGCGGCGCGAAGCATGCGGTACTGCACGTCGGGTGGAAGCACGTTGTGCCGCAGCGTTCGTGGGGCTGGTTCTGTGCGTCGGTAACCGGTGACGACGAGCATGATGCCGGCGGCGACTCCTGCGCCGAGCAAAGCGATCAAAGCAGTCATCGCCACCAACCTCCGGTCTGGTCATGCCATCGTGGGTCGTAGCCGTGAGCGGCAAGGGTTTCGGCGAGGTCGTGGGGGAGTGGACTTGCGGGTACGGCACGTCCATCGGGGCCCGGTTCGTACAGCTCGTTGGTAATCACCTGGCGGCCGTCGGCCCCGACGACCTCGCGGACCGACGCAACGTGTCGGCCGTGTCGGGACTTGTCGATGAACACCACGAGATCGATCGCTGCGGCGGCGAGTTGGTTGGTCGCTTCGAGCGAGAGCCGCTCGGTTGCCTGCATGGCGTACAGGCCGAGCTTGTTGAAGACTGTGGCGGACGAGTCGGCATGCAGTGTGCACATCGAGCCGTCGTTGCCTTGGCTCATCGCGTTCAGCATCGGGATCACTTCTTCGCCGCGTACTTCACCGACGATCACACGGTCAGGATTCATTCGTAGGCTCATGCGCACGAGGTCGGCCGGTGTGACCTGTCCGACCCCTTCGACGTTCGAGTCGCGTGCCTCGAGGGCGACGACGTCGGGGTGCACGTCAGGGAAGCGGTCGAGTCCCAGTTCGAGTTCGGTCTCGATGGTGACGATTCGCTCGTCGGCGGGGATCTCGGCGGCAAGCGCCCGCAGCATCGTGGTCTTGCCGGCGCCGGTTGCACCAGCGACGATGATTTGGAGGCGGGCGCGCACAGCAGCGCCGAGGAACTCGCGGAGTCCCGCGTCGATCGCGTCGAGCCGTACGAGATCGTCGAGGGTGACTTTCATGAATCGATGCCGCCGGATGGCCAACGACGGTCGGCCACACACCCACGCCACAGCGAACAGGCGGCTGCCGTCGGGAAGCTGAAGATTTAGCGAGGGACGGCCCGGGTTGAACTCCCGCTCGGACAGACCGTAGCGACGGCCGATCTCGCGAAGGGTGTCGATCAGTTCGTCGTCACTCTCGGCAATCTTGCCGCCGGACACCTTGGTGCCGTCGGCGTACTCGATGAATACCTGATCGTGGCCGTTGGCGATGATGTTCGAGATCCGCTCGTCATCGAGCAGCGGCTGGAGTCGACCGAGTTCGAAGATCCGATCGAACACAGCTCGGGCGATCTCTTGCTCGGCGTCATCGTCGAGCAGCCTCCGCCCGGACGCGATCGCTTCGTGGGCCAACTGTTCGAGCTCACCGTTCACGAGTTGACGCGCCAGCGCGCGTTCATCATCTGGTGAAAGCCGTCGACCACCGCTGATCTCAGCAGAGCGAGAACGACGAGTGAGCTCCTCGGTCACGGTCGCCCGAATGCGGTGCACCAGGATGTCGTCGGCGTCGAGGATCGTCATGACGCGACGACCTCACGGGCCGTGATACCGACAATGTGACTACGCAACGCCGTGACGCTGCGCACATAAGCCGAGCGGCGTAGCCAACGATCGTGCGAAGCCCCTGCCCCGACCATTGCTGCTCGCGGGTCATCGGCGATGACGTGCACGACATCCAGACCGAGCGCCGAACGCACTTCTTCGACGCGATAGGGATGCTCGCCGACCATGACCGCGACAACGGGTAGCCCGGGTATCGCGGCGAGGCGGGTTCTCAGGTGTTCGACGCCCTCGACGGTCGGCCGGAACACTGCGACGATGACGTCAACGCTGCGGAGGATCTCCGAAGCCGGTGACTGGGGATCCCAACGGCCGACATCAACGATCGTCAATCCGGCACGGCCGCGAAGCGTGTCCTCCATATTGCCGGCCAAGCCACGAACCGCGGCGTGTGCATGCTCGGGCGACGATGGGGCGACGAGTACCGGTGTGCCGTTTGCGAGTCGTTGCGTGTGAACGTCGAGCAGCGCTGCGGTGAGACCTCGACGGCCCGCGGCGGCAAGAGTGAGTAGACCCGGGTCGAGCGGTAGTCCGGCACGGGCAGCGACGTCTCCACCTGCCGGATCTGCCTCAACCACCAACGCGTCGTCATCCGCAGATGTGACGGCCCCGAGCGCGACGGCCAGTGTCGTCGCACCGGGGGAGTGCTTGGAACCGAGGATCGCCACGACGGTCATGGTGCCGCCACCACGATGATGGTGAGACGGCCACCGGCGCCCGCGCTGGCGATCGTCGCCGCGTGATCGGCGGGAACAGTCAACGAGACGGCAAGCGCGGAGCTGGCGTCATCGAGATGGGCGATCTCGAGTACTCGCGCCGTGCCTCGGTCGATCGGTTCGGCTGCGGCGCCGATTGCCGTGGCGAGCGGTGTTTCGACGAGCATCACGTCGTCGCCGGCCCGCAGGCCTATCGGGAACTGACCGGGCTTCACCGTTGCGCCGGTTATGACCATGCCCGCGGGAACGCGAGGCCCGTCGCTGATCTGCGCCGACGTCAACAATGAGCCGGGCACGAGTCCGACTACGGCGATCTTTCCGACCACCGCGGAGCGCTGCGTCGTCGCCAGTGTCTGCAGCTTCGAGTCCGAGGAGATCGACACGACGTCGAGGTCGTCGGCCGTCACCCGTTGACCGGCAGCCACTGACCGTCGCACCGTAAGTACGTCGACCCGATCACTCGCGTTGGCATACATCGTCATCGCACCTAACACGCACATCACGAGTACGACCACCCCCAACGCCATGCGCGTCCGGTTTCGTCTTCCGACAGGCTCAGCCGCGGGCGATGGTCGGTGGCCGTTCACCGATGGCGGTGCCTGTGGACGGGTCAACGTGGTTGTCATCGTCAGCCTCTCAGCTAGTCCTGGTGTTCACGGCTTCAACCTCGCCGACCCGGACCGTGAACGCAGTGGTGCGATCAATCGTCCCGAGGTCTCCGCCGCCGGCAAACCCCGACACGGACCACGTGGCGCGCCAACGAACCGTGACCGCCATGGAGTAGGTCTGGCTCGGCTGCGATGCCGACGAGCGTGCGTAGACATGGGTGCAGGTCGGGGCTTGAGCAGCTGTGGGCAGCGCAGCGTTGAATGCCGTACCCGGCCCGTCGCACACGACGACCGCCCCGTCACCCATCGTCCACGTCGCCGATATCGGCTCCGCGTGCACCGCGACGGTGATCCCGGGAACCGACACCGACGAATCCTGCGAACTCCAGCCGGCGGCCAACCACATCCACGTCGAAAGGTTCACGATCTGATCACCGGCCGGGTTCAACCTGGGCTCAGGAAGGGGAAGCGGAAGGAGCTCGCGTGCCTGGTCGAGCAACGCGGTCGGGGCACGGCGGCTGATGTAGATCGCACCTTGAAACACGCCGTCGCATGTCTTCTCGTACCAGTCGCCGGTTCCGTCCGTCTGAATCAGTTGGCCGGACTCGTCATAGACGGGCAGCCCGTCCGGGATATCAAGATTGGTGTAGATGCACGTAGGGCGCGAGGAGCCGGTGTGACCCGGCTGTCCGACGTTGACCTCGGCTCCGGACTCGATGTCGCCTCTGTCCGTGACCGCGGCACCGGCGGTGTCGGCCGCAGCGGGTCTCGGCAGCATCACGAACGCGGACAACGCGGTTACGCATATGGCGGTCACGCGACGCATCCGTCCCCCTCATCGCGGATGGCCGAGACCTTCCACACGCCGGCCTCTCGGGTGAAGGTCATTAGCACCTGGTGCCGAAGCGGATTGTCGGTATCTACCCGACTGTCGTCGCCGACGCGGTGGAGGCTGGTCGTGTCGTCGTAACAGTCACGAACCTGGGCCGAGTCGCCGGTCACCGCCACCACGGTCGGAGCAACGTGAATTGCGCCGTGTACGACGTAGCCCGCTGCTGCGTTACTGGAGAAGTAGGCGAGCAACCGGTTCAGCTCATCCCCGGCCGTGTGCTCGGAAAGACGCACGCGTGTCGCTTCCCCGTCGAACGGGCCGCTTTGGCTGCCGAGTTCGAGGTAGAGATCCCAGAATGACCGCACGGCAGTACGGAGTTCGGTGTCGTTCGCCGTGGTGTCCGCGGCGGCCGGCACGATGATTGGAATTGTCGTTGCCGCGCTCGTGGAAGCCGAGCTGCTCAGCTCCGGACTCTCGACGGTGTCAGAGTCAACCGTCAACGCCGATTGCGCAGCGGTCGTATCCATTCCCGTCGCCCGGCTACTTGACGACGAACAGGCCGCAAGGGCGAGCAGAGCAACGAGTGCAACTGGAGTTGCCCTAGGGGCCGCTTGGCCCACGCGTGGTGTCATGTCTCGGATAAGCGCGGCGCGACACCGAAACGCGACGAGAAAGTTTCCAGAAATCGCCGGGTGCCGCGCATGAGGAGTTCGGGCGGGAACCCGCGGCGGCTGCATGCACCCCAGTGAACGATGTGCATCCCGTGGACTTCAACGACCTGTTGGACACCTCGACGTAGCTGAGAGAACCTCGAGGTTCACTCACACCACTTCGCGACGACGCTCCTCGGTGGTGAGGTCGATCGCGTCCCGACCGAGCCGGTCGCGACCCCAGCGGTAGATCGCGGCGACCGGCTCGACAAGGCTTCGACCGTTGGCAGTGAGCTCCCAGCCAACCCCGCTGCTGGTCTCCTCCCGCATGAGGACTTGCTGCACGAGCCCGTCACGTTCGAGTGTCTTCAACGCATCGCGTAGGACCTTTTGTTGGATGCCTTTGACCTCGTTGCGAATCTGAAAGGCCCGCCTCGGGCCATGCTCGAGCGCCCGCACAATCGACACGACCCACTTGCGGTTGAGCACAGCGAGCGCACGCTGGAACGTGACAGACCACATGAGCGCGTCGACCTCACCAGGTGCTGCTCCCGGTCCTCCGATTCCGAGCACTCCACCACACTGTGCGCCCGAGTGATCGTGGCCGTCGTCCAGGGTACGTCCGGTCATTTCATTCGCCTCGAGCACCGAGTGTGCCAGCCGACCCCGGCCTCGTAAACAGGTTCGCCCATGCGCGTGATGTCAACCTTGGTTTTCAGCGGTCCGTTGAGCCCTGAACCGTGGCTGTCAACAGGACTTTCTCCACCGTTGAGGCCGATCTTGAAGGTCCCGTCAAGGAATCGGTTGAGCTTCGTGTTGAGGGCTCCTCAGCAGTGTCGGCCGGGCTACCCGACAGCAAGGAGCCGCCAGTGAAGTCATCGCTATTCACCCGCCTGGACATGGAGTGGTCCGACATCATCCGACGTTCCGAGTCCACCGAGCAGCTGCGATTGTGGGCCGTCGACGATTCGGCCCTTCGGCGGTTTGATGACCTCGACGAGATGGTTCGATTCGCTCGGACCCCGGGCCATCCCGCCGAGAGCGACGAGGTCCTCGCAAGCCTTGCCCGCCTGTCGGTGAGCGACGCGCTCGCGGCTCGAGCGTTGCTTCAAGCGGTGCTTTACGCACTCGTACCGCTTTCCGTCCGATTTCGCACAAGCATCAAAGAAGCCGACGAGACAGCGGCGATGGTGGTGGCCGCTGCCTACGAACGGATCCGCACCTATCCGATGGATCGGCGGCCCCAGCACATCGCGGCCAACATCATCCTCGACACTCAACAGGGCGTCAGCCGCACCGTGTGCCGCCCCCGCGTCACCGAGGTCGCCATGGGCGACATCGCCGATCTAGCGATCGAGGCAACGGGACCGTCGGCGGGCGACCAAGTCATCGAGCTCATCGCTGAAGCGCTCCGCAACGGGTCGATGTGCCACACCGATGCCCGCATCATCTTGCTCACACGATTCCTCGACGTCGCCGCCGACGACCTCGCCGTGGATTACGGGATGATGCCCCACAGCCTCCGCCGGCGTCGGCTCCGGGCCGAGGCACAACTGTCGGATCTCGTCGCATGACGTCGCTACATGTGCCTCATTCACCTACGATCGTGTCGTGCGGCCATGGCGTCGCCGTCGCCCTGCCGGCCTGCCGCAGGTGCCCAGGTCTCCGGCCTCAGAGACGCTCGCGCCTGCGCCCGTTGCGCCGGCAATCGTGCGACTCGCCGTGGATCGAGGCGTCATCGATCTGCCCTGGGGCATTCCCATCGCGGCCATCGCTCATGTCTGGCTCGATCCACGGGCGCCTGGCGGGTGGGGCAGAGCCACGTGGCCCGCTGATCCGATTCGGCACCTTCATGTTGCCCCGCTTGACCTCCACGTCGGCCATGTCCTCGAGATCACATCGCTCGGTGGACACCGCTGGTATGCATGGATCGCGGACGCTGATGCCTGCAGGTTCGTGCTCGCCCCGTCTCCGGACGCATCCACCGCGGCAACTTCGGCGGCACACGCGATTGAGCTGTGGCGGGCCGCCGAGTTGGCTTCAGTCGAGGAGGGTTGGCGCGCACGAATCGCCCTTATGCAACGACTCCACGACGAGGCCGGCTGACGATGACGCGTGGGGGTTGTCGCGATGACCCGTTCCCTCTACCTCACTGCGCGTTGCACCCTGGGATGCGAACTTTGGGGGACACCAACGACGATCGCGCAACACGTTCGGGAACGGCGCTGCCGAGGCCTGGCCTGGTTCCGGCGGCCGATCGACACCGTCCTGATCGAACCTGGCTATCTGCGCATCCTCGAACGAACCACTGCCAGTCACCTCGTCACGCCCTACCGCAAGACCGAGGGCGCCGACCCCAAGGCCCGCTGGCGGATCCCCTTCGACGTCTGGGCGGGCGGACAACTCCGCAGCCCCGTTCCAGGCGTCCCGGCACGTGTCTGGTGGCTCGCGGTCAAGCCATACCTCGACGCCGGCGTACCCGCCGACGAGGTCCTCGACCTCGCGATTGAACCCCGATCGTTCAACGACCTGATGCCCGAGGACCACCTCGAACAGTTCACGATCTGCCCGGTATGCGGCGAAACCGTCGCCAAGCTTGCTGCTCACCAGCGAACCAGTAGCCGGTGCCGCAACGCCGCCGCGGCGAACCGGGTCCTCGAACTCTGGAACCTCGGACACCGAGATCCGTGGACCGCCACCGACAAGCCGCCACTCACATGGGCCGACCTCCAGCTCGTGCGCTGGAAACGCCGCGTGACACTCGTCGAGTACCCCAAGCACAATGCCGTGCTCATCGCACCGGTCGCTGTGTCATGAATGGCGCGTGGCTCAATCCGTCCAGAGCCTGGGACCAATGCGGGCCGACCATCGAGGACGGGCGATGACGGAGTGCGAGGACCCGTCAGCAATCGGGGGGAGTGTGCTCGAAGAGGTGGGTCGCGACGAGCTCGTTCGGCGCCTTGAGCCCAGTGATGTGATCGCCGGCGATGTCCGCCCGAGTGCGGAATACCCGGCGGGGCACATCGCCGGGGCGGTGTCGATTACGAATGATCGCCGTGCCCGACAACTGCGCATCCTGCCGACGGATGTCGCGTGTGCCGGGGTTCCTCGAATGGCGCAACGCTCACCTTCCGGAGTTGGGATCAGCGCTTCTCGCGCCGGGACCTCTTCCTCTAATGCTGGCTCCGAAGCTGACTAGATACTACGAATCGTAGTATCTATGGTGCATGTGACGCACCGCCAGCTTTGGAGATGCACCTGAGATGGTTCCTGACGTGATCTGGAAGGCATGAACTTGATACTGGCGGCGCTACCGAGTCCACCGTTCGAGGCGATTCACATCGGGTCCATTCAGCTGCGGGCATATGGCCTCATGATCGCGCTCGGCGTTCTTGCGGCCGTGTGGCTCGCGGAGAAGCGGTGGATGGTGCGCGGCGGCGGCGAGGGCGATATCCAGTCACTCGCTGCGTGGGCTGTGCCGGCTGGGGTTGTGGGGGCACGGCTGTACCACGTTGTCACGAACTATGAGGGGTACCGGGGACGCCCTTTGCGGATCCTTCAGGTCTGGCACGGTGGTCTCGGGATACCTGGCGGCATCATGGTGGGTGTTCTCACTGGGCTGATCGTTGCGCGTCAACGCAAGTTGCGCGTGAGCGTGTTGCTCGACTCGATCGCTCCGGCGCTTCCCCTCGCCCAGGCGATCGGCCGTTGGGGTAACTGGTTCAATCAGGAGCTGTTCGGAAAGCCCACGAGCCTTCCGTGGGGGGTGCACATCGACGTCGCCCATCGCCCGGCCGAGTACGCAACCTCTGCGACATTCCATCCCACGTTCCTCTACGAATCGTTGTGGAATCTCGCCCTCGTCGGTGTGATCCTCTACGCGGACAGGCGCCACGCTGATCATTCGGGCCGGTTGTTTGCGCTCTACCTCGCCGGCTACGCATCGGGCCGCTTCTGGATCGAGCGGATGCGGATCGACTTCGCCCACACGATCGGTGGCCTTCGCGTCAACGAGTGGATGTCCATCGTGGTCTTCGCTGGGTCGATGTTGTATCTGGCCTTGGACACTCGACGCCGTCGGACGCGCGGTAGCGGTGACTCACAGCCGGTAACCGTGAGCGTCTCCCCGTCCCGACACAACTGACTCGCAACCGAGAAGGTGGTTCGACATGACACTCATCGTCCCGCGACGGCTCAGCCGTCGGCGGTTTCTGGTACTCACCGGAGGCACCGTCGCCCTAGCTGCATGCGGCGGCTCAACGAGCCGGGAGCTGGTTGCCCCGGACGGTCCAGAGGTGGGTCGTCGGGAAGGGTCCCTTCGAACGACTGGCTCGACCGTTCGCCACCAAGTCGTCGCGGGGCCGACGACGATCGATCTGGCGGGGACAACGGTGTCCACCTGGGCGTTCGGCACGGTCCCGGGTGCGACGCTGCGGGCTCGTGCCGGTGACGTAATCGAGGTTGGCGTAAAGAACTCGCTGCCCGAAGAACTCAGTATCCACTGGCACGGCCTCGCAATCCGCAACGACATGGATGGAGTCCACGGACTCACCCAAGCGGCTATCGCGCCAGGCGCCGAATTCACCTATCGCTTTGTCGCGCCTGACCCAGGTACCTACTGGTTCCATCCTCATACCGGACTTCAACTCGATCGTGGTCTCTACGCCCCGCTCATCATCGACGACCCAGCCGAACCCTTCGATGTCGATGTCGACGAGACGCTCGTGTTCGACGACTGGCTCGATGGGATGGGACGCACGCCTGAGGACGCGCTCGCTGAAGCCCGGAAACGGATGGGCGAGATGGGATCAATGGACATGGGCGGCACATCAACAGGGATGGCCACCTCCGCTCTGCTTGGCGGGGACGCCGGGGATGTCGCCTATCCGCTGCATCTGGTGAATGGGAAACCACCGGCGGACCGCCCGACCCTCGAGGTTGCGGCAGGAGCCCGCGTCCGTCTCCGCCTCATCAACGCCGGGTCGGACACCGCCTATCGGTTCGCCGTCGGCGGCCACCGGCTCACCGTCACCCACAGCGACGGGTTCCCAGTGGAGCCAGTGGAGGTCGACACTCTGCTGTTGGGGATGGGTGAGCGATACGACGTGCTCGTCATAGCGCAGTCCGGTGCCTGGCCGATCGTGGCCTCCGCGGAAGGTAAGGAAGCTGCTGCCGTAGCAGTGCTTCGCACCAGGGACGCTCCGGCCTCGACGGCTCCGCCGGTCGACGTGGTGCCGGCCGAGCTGAGTGGAAAAGTCCTCGCGTACAGCGACCTCCGCAGCGCTGGGCAAGTCGCGTTGCTGGCCAAGTCCACCGATCGGGAACGAGTGGTGAAGCTGACCGGCGACATGATGTCCTACAACTGGGGGATTGATGGCCGGCAGTTCGCCGAGCACAAGCCAATCGACGTGACGGAGGGCGAACGGGTCCGACTCATCCTGCAGAACACAACGATGATGTGGCACCCAATGCACCTCCACGGCCACACGTTCCAAGTCGGTGGCCGCATCGACGGTCCACGCAAGGACACCGTCAATGTCATGCCGGGCGAGAAGGTCACCATCGACTTCGACGCCGACAATCCCGGGCAATGGATGATGCACTGCCACAACACCTATCACCTCGAGTCCGGCATGGCGACCCTGGTCTCGTATGTGAAGTGACCGCACGAACCCCCGGAGTCAGGGCGGCAACAGCAGTAGAGAACCGTAGGAATCCGCACTCCGGTTCGGTAGAGCGCTCGGATGGCCACACGGATCAATGAGCACATCATCGATGTAACCGAACAACCAGGAGGTTGGTCATGAGCACACATCTCCCCACACCGTTGACGCCGATGCTGTCGTCTGACGCGGGTCGCCGTCGGTGGTCCATCAACATCAGCGCCCCCGAGCGGTTCGGTCGGATCGTCCTCGGTTCCCTTGCCGCTCTTGCCGGCGTCGTACTCCTCGTCGGCGCCGGGTCCGTCGTGGCCGTTGTGCTCGAGCTCCTGCTGATCGCCGCCGGACTTGACCTCATCGTGACCGGGGCTCTCGGGCATTGCCCGCTGTACCAAAAGCTCGGTCACATCCCACGATCATTGAGGAGTTCACGATGAGCACCGACACGCAGTCCCACCAAAACCATGAGGGCCATCAACATGGTGGTCACAGCTGGATGATGATCGCGTGCTGCATTCCGATGTTGGCGATCGCGGTGCTGCTGGTCGCCACCGGGGCGGCAAGCCCCGGGTTCTTGCTCGTCGCCGTGATGTGCACAGCGATGATGGCGCTCATGATGCGCGGCATGTCTGACGACGAGCGATAGATCGCTCCTGACAGCTGTCATCACATCTGGTGATCCACGGAGGCGGTCCGTGCCGAGACACCTGCCGACTGAGTTGTTTCAAGATCGTCGAAGGAGTAGCCATGCGAAAGTTGTCCGGAGCCGAGGGATCCTGCGAGGTCACGTTCACTCTGCCCGCCGACGTGCGAGCCGAGTCCGTGTACTTGTGCGGCGAGTTCAATGACTGGTCGACGAGTGCGACGCCGATGGATCGAGACGACGATGGAGCATTCGCGGTGACGGTGGTGCTGGAGCCGGGTCGGAACTACCGATTCCGGTACCTGCTTGATGGGGCGAGGTGGGAGAACGACTGGGCCGCTGACGACTATGCCGCCAACGACTTCGGTGGGGATGACTCCGTCGTCTCGCTGTGAGGCGCACGTATCGTACGACGCTGATGCCGCGGCCCTCAGACGCCCTCGCGATAGCGGTCCGGATGGGCGACGAACTCGGCGCGGCAGGCCTCGGAGCAGAACCACCAGGTTGAGTCGACGAGCTGGACTTGTCGTGTCTCGGCTCGCTCCACGCTCATGCCGCAGACCGGATCGGTGGCCATGGAGGCCAACTCGCGGAACACTCCGTCTTCGAGCCACAGGACCTGATCGGCGACCTCGCGCAATCGGTCGTCGTGACTGACCATAACGATGGTCCGCCCGTCTTCCACAGCCAAGCGTCGCAGGACCCTCGCGATCTCCCGCCCATTCCCGGAGTCGAGGTTGGCTGTCGGTTCGTCGGCGAGGAGTACCGGTGGGTTGTTGGCCAGTGCGCGGGCGATGGCGACTCGTTGCTTCTCACCGCCCGACAGCTGGTCGGGACGGAATTCCATTCGATGAGCGAGACCGAAGCGGGTGAGGAGTTCTGCGGCTCGGTCACGGGCGACCCGACCAGTCGATCCACCGAGGTTGCACGCGAGTTCCACGTTTTCGATTGCGCTGAGCGCTGACAGCAGGTTGAAGTCCTGGAAGATGAACCCGAAGTGCAGCGCCCTCAGGGCGGGCAGTTGCCGCTCAGGTGCAATGGTGAGATCGATACCGTCGACCGTGATCGTGCCGCTGGTAGGTCGGAGCATGGCACCGAGCATGAGCAACAGTGTGGTCTTCCCGCTACCTGAGGGCCTCATGATGAGGACGACCTCGCCGGACGCCAGATCGAGGTCCAGGTTTCGCACAGCATGGACGGCCAGTTCCCCGCTGCCGAAGGTCTTGGTGAGATGACGAACCGAGATGACCTGCGTGCCTGCTTGCGGTCGGGGAAGGTTCCGTGGGACCTGCTTCATGATGCCCTCCTGAACGCAGTTGCCGGATCCACCCGGAGAACGCGCCGGAGCGGGATCACCGCAGCGAAAGCACCGACTCCCAACGCGCCGAGTCCCGTACGGAGCACTGACGCCGGTTCGATGGCGACCACCACATTGGGTGTGACCGCTTCGACGATCGACCCCAACGCAAGCGACAATGCCACGCTCACAACGAGGCCCAAGACGACCGTCCATACGACTTGGGCGAGTACGACTGCGACGAGCCGGATGGGTTGAGCGCCGATTGCTTTGACGACCCCGTATTCGCGGAGCTTGCTCAGCGTGGTGGCGAACAAGGTGAGAGCTACCACGGCGAGCGCGATGAGAAAGCCGACCACGGTGATGATCTTCATGATG
The DNA here is from genome assembly GCA_050246915.1 of Acidimicrobiia bacterium. GTDB lineage: Bacteria > Actinomycetota > Acidimicrobiia > Acidimicrobiales > Ilumatobacteraceae > JBFWVD01. The sequence continues at coordinate 18,265 of JBFWVD010000014.1, forward strand.
TCGGCGGCCATGTCTCGCACCACACTGGCCTCTTGGTCGGCGAACTCGGCCTTGGTCATCGCCGTCGTCTGGGGGAGCGCGACGGACAATCGTTGTGTGAGCAGGTCCGGTCGGACCCCGGGCTTGGCGCCCACGAGAACATAGGCGACGCTGTCACCGCGCAGGTCGGCGAAGTCGTTGTTGGTGATGTACACAGTGGTGTTGACGATGTTGGTGCCGTCCGTCGAGAACCCGCTGACCCGGAACGGCTGACCTAAGACCGTCACGATGTCGCCGAGGTGGATCCCCAACTCGCCAGCGGCGATCTCGTCGACGAGAACCTCGCCGTCACCTGGGGCCCGGCCTGATTCCAGTTGGCGCGGTCCGCCGCGCCCGGTGCTGACGTCGTATCCGAACAAATAGGTGAGTCGGGATCGCGTGCCGGTGTTCACGATGCTGGTCGTGTACCTCAGGCCCTCGGCCCAGGCGACACCGTCAACTCGGGTTGCCTCCTCGACCGTGTCGGGCGGGAGGGCCGACTGGGTCATGTGCATCGTCCGCACGTCGTGTTGGGCGAGGAAGACGTCGGCGGGCGAGTTGCGCATGTAGGCGCTCACCATGCTGCATGACGCCGGTGAAGATGCCGTCGAGCAGGAGCACCAGCAGAAGCGAGACGGCCACGCCGGTGATGGCCATGGCGGCGCGACGCCTGTCCTGGAACAGGTTGTTGCGGGCCAGGGAGACGCGACGTCCCATGTCATCCTCCCCGGAAGGCGGTCGCCGGTTCGAGCCGTGCCAGTCGCGCTGCAGGCACCACCGCGGCGAGCGCGCCCATCATGAATGCCATCGCGGCGGCGCGGCCGACGTTCCCGACTGTGGCCACGATCACGAACTGTGGACGTGCGGATGTGATGAGCGCCCGACCGGCGAGGAAAAGGACGCCGGCGGTGAGCAGACCGACGGCCGAGACGATCATGGCCTGCTTGACGGCGATCGCCAGCAGGTGTCGGGACCCGGCACCGATGGCTTTCAACATGCCGTAGTCGCGGCGCCGTTCCATGATGGCGCTGTACGCCGTGAGGGCGATGACGAGGCTGCCGACGGCGAAGGTGACGATTCGCATGACCCGCAGGGGGACCTCGTACGCCCGGGCCATGAGCTCCAGGTCGTCGCGGGCGAGGTCGGGGCGATCGAGCACGGTGAGTCCGGCGCCGTCGAACCGCGCTCGCACCGCATCGGGCCGGTTGGTACCGACGAGCACGAAGCTCGTCGTGTTCGGAGAGCGCAGGAGGCGATCAGTCGCCGCGTGGGTCATGAAGACGAATGACGCCATGAACGCATCGGTTGTCGTGCCGACGACGGTGAACTGTTGTCCCATGATGTCGAGTCGGTCGTTGACGTCATCGACGTCGATGCCGTGTTGCCGGGCGATGACGGTGCCGATGGTGATCTCGTTGTCGGTCGCCGGGGCTCGTCCTTTGCGAAGCTCCCACGGACCACCGTGATCGTCCGGCATGGAGCCGATCACAAAGGTCGGAACCTTGCGGTCGCGGAGTTCGATGACGGCGAAGAAACCCCGGACGTTGGCGGCCCACTCGACGTCGGGGTCGGCCCGCACCTGAGCGATGGTGGTGTCGGGCAGGACGCTGATCGCTCCGAAGAAGTTCCGGGTGCCCGACTGGACCACGTACAGCTGTGCGCCGACGTGGTCCTCATAGGTCGTGATGCTCGTCGTGATCCCAGCCCACAGGCCGTCGAGGAGGAGGATCAGCATCAGCGCCAGCCCCACTCCCAACACCGCGGCGATCAGCGGGCGAGGTTCAGCCAGAAGATTTCGACGGGCGAGCGGAACGGAACCTCGCACTTCTCAGGTTCCAAGTTCCCACGAAGTGCTGACCGGCTCGGAGAAGCCCGTTATCACCAGGAGCGCAGTCCCGGTCGCGGAACCCGTCGGTGTGAAGCGCAGCGAGCCTTCGCGATGGTGTCCCCCTGGCCCGTCGCCAGTCCAACCGACTACCGGCCAGTCCGCCTCGCCAACCGTCAACGTCGCCCCGGCGAGATCGGCGGACAAGTCCACAGTGTGCGAGTCGAGTGTGATGACGAATGAAGCCCCCGCCGCGTCGAGTTGTTCGGGCTCGACCTTCACGGTGACACCCGCTATCTGGACGGTGCGTGTCGGGAGACCGCTCACAGAAGGTTTGTCCGAACTGTCGTTGTCACCACGGCTCGCCACGATCGCGGCGGCGATTCCCAAGATTGCGACAGCAGCAACGATGACGATCAGGCGGCGGCGCACAAGTCGTTCCTCTCGTCATGTTCGGATTGTTCGGTGATCGTGGCGTGCCTGAGCCGGACGACGCCCAGCGTCACTCCGATACCGTTGACTGCGATACCGAGGACCATGGCCGGGACGCGGTAGTCGGTGAGGAAGCTCGCCGCGCCTGCGGCACCGACGAACGGGGCCAGATCAGCGATGTGATGAGCGCAACACGCCACCATGCCAACCGAGGAGGGCACTGCACCGGCTCCCCCGACGACTGAAGCACCGTGGTGGAGGCGATGGCGGCGACGGAGTTCGGCCATGAGCCCGATCTGGGTTCCGAAGCCAGCGACGATCAGGATCAGGAAGTACCAGTCGGCGCGAGCCTGCTCGGTGAGGTGGGCCAAGGAGCCGGAGGCGCCGGCGACCACCACCGCATAGAACAACGTCATCGCGGCGGCGCCGATGAGTCCGGCAATGACACTCCGCCGATTCACCGTCGGCTCCCATCTCGGTCGTCCTGCCGGGGATTCGGGGTCTGCGTCGACCCACTCTCGGAGTCGTTCCCGTGGCTGCTGTGGTTCCTGTCGCTGCCGTGGCTCCGGTGGCCTCCGTGCATTCCGCACCCGTGACCGCTTCGGTGCATCGCGACGAAGGCGATGAGTGCAACGATCCACAACCAGTTGGTGCTGAGGAAATTCGTCATGTCATGCACCTCTCGCTCGGTCTACGAGGTCATCATCGCCTTGGCACGCAACCATGTCATCAGCGCCCGATACTGAGCCGGGGTTCGGTTGACTACGGAGCACGTGTCGCGGTTTGGCGCTGGGGCTAGTATCTCCTACATGATGTCGTTGGTCGGGCCTGCGGCACTGCCATGACGAATGACGGTGACCATCGTGACGAGGCGCTGTTGCGTGCCGCGCTCGAACTGACCGGCGAACACGAGCTCGGCCAGATCCTCGATCGTATGGTTCGATGCGCGGCGGAGATCGTGGGCGCGCGATACGCAGCGATGAGCGTCTACACCACCTCGGGGCGGATCGAGCGGTTCGTCCACTTCGGACTTGATGCCCGGACGGTCGAACGAATCGGCCACCTGCCAGAGGGTCGCGGCCTGCTCGGTGAGCTGCTCCTCGCCGATGGACCGATCCGCCTGCCCGACATAGCCCACCACCCGTCATCGGGTGGCTTCCCGCCCCACCATCCCGAGATGCGATCGTTCCTCGGGGTACCGGTCCGGGTCGGTGGCCGCGTGTTCGGGAACCTATATCTGACGGATAAACACGTCGGGCCCGAATTCGACGCAGCCGACGAACGGGTCGTGGTGACCCTCGCAGCGTTCGCCGCGTGCGCCATCGAAGCGTCAGTTCTGCTCTCCACCGAACGAGACCGGGCAGCGGCGCAATCGGAGCTTGTTCGCGCCCGTCAGGACGCCAGGGCCCAACGAGAGGTCCTGGCACTGGTGCTCGAAGCCCAAGAGACAGAGCGTGCCCGGGTTGCCCGGGATCTACATGACCAGATCGGCCAGACCCTCACCTCGGTGCTCCTCGGTCTCCGCCTGCTCGATGACGCTCTCGCCGGGGACGCCGATGATTTCGGAGCGGCGCGAGGACGGTGCGGCGAGGCACGCGAGTTGGTCGTCGAGGCACTCGACGAGGTGCGCCGTCTCGCGTTCGACCTGCGCCCGACCGTGCTCGACGATGTCGGGCTGGTAGCAGCGGTGCGTCGTCTCGCCGGTGACCTCACGAGCCGATCGGGCGTACGCATCGATCTGGCCCTGGGTCCGCTGGCCGACCACAGCCGCCTCCCTCCCGACATTGAAACCGTGGTCTACCGGGTGGTCCAGGAAGCGTTGACCAATGTCGCCCGCCATTCCCAGGCCTCGTTCGCCACCGTGACAGTTGACGCCCGAGTCGATCGGATCCACGCGTCGATCGCTGACGACGGAGTCGGCTTCGAGGTCGGTGAACTCCAGCGGCGTTCGTTGGGACTAGCGGGCATGGCCGAACGCGCCGCTCTCGCCGGCGGGACGTTGACCGTCCGTTCTGCGCCGACAACGGGGACCACCGTCGTGCTCGAGGTCCCGCTGTGAACGAGTTGATCCGAGTGGCACTGTGTGACGACCACGCCGTGGTGCGCGGGGGTCTGCGCCGGATCCTTGCCGAGGAACCCGATCTCGAAGTCGTCGGTGAGGCGGGGAACGGCACAGCGGCCATCGCCATCGCCGCCGCCACCGCACCCGCCGTCTTCGTCATGGATCTCGGACTCCCCGACATGAGCGGCGTCGAGGCGACCCGCCGCGTGATCCAGGCGAGTCCCGAGACCCGAGTGCTGGTGCTCACCGTCCACGACGACGTCGCGTACCTACGACAGGCGTTCGATGCCGGTGCCCACGGCTACCTGGTCAAAGACGCGGCTGACGTCGAACTGGTCCTAGCAGTGCGACAGGTGGCAGCCGGCCGTCTGTATGTGCATCCGCGACTTGGCGCCATGCTGCTCGGACCGGCGGCCAGCACCGGGCGCGCGTCAGGACCTGGTGGCGAACTATCCGAGCGTGAGCAGACGGTCCTCCGCCTCGTGGCGCTCGGCTATACGAACAGCGAGATCGCCAACGAGTTGTACGTGTCGGTACGGACCGTCGAGAGCCACCGCGCGCACGTCCACCAGAAGCTCGGGATCAAGGCCCGCGCCGACCTGGTGCGTTTCGCTCGGGAGCATGGCTTCCTCACAGACGATGACGGACGTCCGTAGGAAGCCGCATCGCTCTCCGTAGCTCGGCCGGATTCCTGTGAGCGTCCATGTCGGGCAGTATGGACCCGGAGGTCGCAGAGATGACGATCGAGCCGAGCGAACCGAAGCACACGAACGAGTCCCGTGCTTCCTCGCGGGCCGATCACGTCCACGCGACCGAGACCTGTCCGGTGTGCGACGGGCAGCCACGAGTGCTCGTTGTGATCGAGCACCCGGCGATGCTGCGCTACACCAGGGAGCTGCTCGAACGAGAATGCGCATGCTGGGTCGCCACCGAGACGAGCAGCGGCCAGGAACTGGTCGAGGCGCTCGACCGGCTCGACCCCGACCTCCTCATCGTCGATGCCGGAGCATTCCCGTCGTGCTGTCCCGCCGCTCTCAGCCGGATTGCCCTCGACCGTGTGATCGTCATCGGCCCAGAGCCTGACATCGCATATCGGGACGCCGCGCTGACCAATGGGGCGGGCGGCTGGATCGCCCGCGACGAAGTGGGTGAACGCCTCGGAACCGAGATGAGACGCGTGCTCGGATGCCGACATGACCCGTGCCCGCCGGCGGACGACCGATATGCCAAACCCCTCGCGTTGCCGATCGGCACCGTCGTCGTCGCTGCCCGTTCGTCGCACCCGTAGTTCCCCGAAACCCCGATCAGCGTCAGACCCGGATGGCGCGGCGTGTACCAAGGCCCACGATCGTCTCATGACGACACGCATCGACGATTCCACCGGTCACCACCCAGACCCGTCCTCAACGCACTCGTGCTGCCAGCAGACCGGATCATCGAGCGACGCGGTCGACGACGCGTCCCGACCCATCTCTGCCTCGTCGGTCGCGAAGGCCCCGAAGCAGACGGCCCGCGATCCGGTCTGCGGGATGGTCGTTGACACCGCCACCGCATTGCGCTCCGACGTCGGCGGTCGGACCTACTTCTTTTGCAGCACCGGATGTCAGCGCACATTCGAAGCGCCCGACGAGGAACTCCACCGCCTGAAGCGACGGGTCACCATCGCCATGACCGGTGTTCTCATCTTGGCCGTCATGCGTGTGGCGGTGTTCCTTGGTTTGGCCGCGGGGGCGACGTTGCTGACGTGGGCGCCGATCGACGCGCTCCCGTGGTTTACGTGGGGTGTGTGGATGATGATCCTCGTCACCCCGGTACAGGTCATCGGCGGGTGGGGGTTCTACAAGGGCGCATGGCAGGCGATCCGCGCTCGGGCGATCAACATGGACTTCCTTGTCGCGCTTGGCACCACCGTTGCCTATCTCTACAGCGTCGTTGTGGTGTTCGCCCCGGACGTCCTGCCCGTGGAGGTCGGCGAACGACAGGTGTACTTCGAGGTCTCCGCAGTCATCATCGCCTTCGTGCTCCTCGGTAAGTACATGGAGGACATCATCAAGCGCAAGAGCTCTGCTGCTGTGCGCAAGCTGATGGACCTCCGACCGGCCGTTGCCCACGTGGTTCGCGATGGCCAAGAGATGGACATCCCGGCGGAGACACTGCAGGTCGGCGACATCGTGGTGGTCCGCCCGGGCGAGAAGGTTCCCACCGACGGCACCGTCATCGAGGGCGGTTCGGCCATCGACGAGAAGCTCCTCACCGGCGAGAGCATCCCGGTGACAAAAGGGCCGGGCGACCAGGTCATCGGCGGGACCGTGAACGCCACAGGGTCTTTCCGCTTCGAAGCCTCGCGTGTGGGGGCCGAAACCACCTTGAATCAGATCATCTCCTTGGTCGAGGAAGCCCAGACCTCGTCGACGCAGATCCAACGCATTGCCGATCAGGTGACGGCCTACTTCGTCCCTGCTGTCGTGGCCGTTGCCGTGGCGAGCTTCATCGGGTGGACGATCGCGGGAAACCTTCCGCAAGCCATCTTGTCGTTCATCGCGGTGCTCATCATCGCCTGCCCGTGCGCGCTCGGGATCGCCACGCCGGCGGCGCTCATGGTCGGTGTCGGCAAAGGCGCCGAGGCGGGGATCCTCATCCGCGGCGCCGAGCATCTCGAGCGGGCCGTGAAGCTGACAACTGTCGTGTTCGACAAGACCGGCACTCTCACCAAGGGCGAACCGACGGTCACCGACGTCGTGGTGTTGAGCGCGGGCATCGGGCACGTGCCGATAACCGAGGAGGACGCCCTCCATCTGGCCGCGGCGGCGGAATCGGGGAGCGAACACCCGTTGGCCACTGCGATCGTCCACCGGGCGTCGATGCTCCAGCGGGCTATGCCCTCGGCGTCGGGCTTCGAAGCGATTCCCGGTAGCGGAGTGCGGGTTGACGTCGATGGCCAAGAGGTCTTGTTCGGCAACCGTCGTCTCATGAACGATCGCGGCGTCGCCATTGCCGGCGAAGCCGAGCCGACGATGCTCCGGCTTGAAGAGGAAGGCAAGACCGCCATCCTCCTGGCGAGACGAGGTGTCCTCGAGGCGGTCATCGCCGTGGCCGACACGGTGAAGGACCACGCGAGTGACGCGCTGACCCAACTGAAGAAGGACGGCATCACGGTGGTGATGCTCACCGGTGACAACGAACGCACCGCACGCGCCATCGCTCGACAGCTCGGCATCGAACGGGTCATCGCGGGTGTCGTGCCCAAGGACAAGGCCCTCGAGATTCAACGACTCCGCGACAGCGGTGAGATCGTGGCCATGGTCGGTGATGGCATCAACGACGCACCGGCCCTCGCCACCGCCGACATCGGCATCGCGCTGGGGTCCGGGTCGGATGTCGCCAAAGAGACCGGCGGCCTTGTGCTCATCCGTGATGATCTCCGCGACGTTGCGGTGGCCATCCGCCTGTCCCGGGCAACCATGCGCAAGATCCGTCAGAACCTGTTCTGGGCGTTCGCCTACAACACCGCCGCAATCCCGATTGCCGCCCTCGGTTACCTGAACCCGATTATCGCGGCTGCGGCGATGGCCTTGTCGAGCTTGTCCGTTATCGCGAACTCCGCGCTGCTGAAGCGTCTGCACACCGGGGCGCTCCAATGAGCGCTCACGCCCGTTCGCGATGGACACCCCGCATCGTCATGTGGGGAGCCATTGGCGGGTCGATGGCGTTGCTCGGAGTGTTGCTCCTGTTGGGGTTGAACGGCGGTGCGTGGACGATCGCCGGAGCCGTGCTGCTCGGGTCGTGCGTGATCGTGTGCATCTGGGCGGGGCATGAGGGAACCATCGCCGAACGGGAGGTCCGAGACGCCGTGGCTCGACTCGCAGCGACCCGCCAACACGACCAGATCCGAGATCGGTGAGACCGTCGCCCCGGCCGTCGCTCGATCACCGCTGCCAGGGCCTCCCAGCCTCACCCAACTCGGTCCCGTTACGGCTCGCCGGGATGGTGGGCAGCAAAGGCGTCGTTGAGCCGCTGAATCGTCAGGTCATCGACGTTGGCGTAGACGAGGTTGGCTCCGGTGAAGCGAGATGCCTCCCTCACGAGGGCGTTGCGATCGAGGTCTTCCACCAAGAGGGCAACCGTTGCAGTGCCGGGCTGGACTGCGTCTTTGAACCACGTTACCCACTCGTCGGGGATGCCGAGATCCACCACCTTGGCCGTCACTGCACCAGCCCCGGCTCCTACGGCCATGCCGGCCATCCACCCGACCGGCCCACCAAGCATCAGTCCGAACAAGCCGGCCCACACTGCGCCAGACAGGGCCGAGCGTGTCGGACCGGGATCGATGGTCTCATGAACCATGGTCTTCCCCGATGGGTCCTTCAGTACAGTTACGACGTCCTTGATGACCAGCTTCCCGGCGGCGGCGAGGCTGCTGGCGGCAAGGACGAACTCCTGGGCGCGGAAGTGGTTCTCGAATGAGATACCGACCAACGTTGGGGAAGGGCCGGGGTCAGATGCATGCTCCATCGCCCCATCATGCCGGAATACGACAGGATGTAGTTGTGCACCCGGATCGAGGAACTGTTGGCACCGCCGAACGAGGCCGACGTGAGGCCGCGGTCGCGCATCACGTGGCGGCAGCAACGGTGTGTCGGTCATGACCCAGCGCTGCGACTGTGCAGAGAGTCAACACGCCGTACGTTTGGTGGCGATCATGGGATGTCCTGGGGCCGGCAAGACCGCTTTGCTCGAGACCGCACGGCATCATCTGTGCTCCCTCGTGCTGGTCTTGCCGGAGAGCGCAGGCATCGTCTTCGGCGGTGGGTTTCCCCGACATGACTCGGCCGCTGGCCTTCGTGCGAGCCAGCGGGCGATCTTCCACATTCAGCGGGAGATGGAGCGACTGGTGAGCGACGAGGCTCAGGCCGCCATCGCCCTGTGCGATCGCGGCACCTTGGACGCGCTGGCCTATTGGCCCGGCGAGCCCACCGAGTTCTGGGAAGAAGTGTCGAGCTCAGTCGAAGCCGAACTGGACCGGTACATCGCATTGATCCATCTGGAAGTCCCCGACGCAACGCAAGGTTACGAGCGGTTCAGCAAATCGCCTCCGCATCGAGTCCAACGATGAAGCGCGGCGAATCGACGAACGCATCCGGCTCGCGTGGCAGCAACACCCGAATCGCTTTGAGGTGTCGGCGTCGCTCAATTTCCTCGACAAGATCGCTCAGGGTCTCGAGATCATTCGCGCGCAACTGCCCGACTGCTGTCGCGAGCACGTGTAGGGCACGACAGCGCCCAGTGTCTGTCGGGTCGATCGACACAGGGCGCTGGGGGGAGATGATCTTCGCTGAGTGGTGGAGTGCTACCGGCCGGGAGCAGCGATCATCTTGTCGATCGCCGCTTGATGTTGCTCGAGGGCGGCGACGTACGCTTCACTCTGGGCCCGTGTGAGCTGCCCGTCAGCTCGGTGATACGCGGAGTCGGTGATCGCGTTCGGCGCCGACATCTGATGCGTCATGTCGATGTCGCGCTGAACCTGGTCGTGCGAGACCGCCGCTGCGGGTTGGTTGCGTGGCTGAATGTTGGATGGGTCGGACCTGGAACTTTCACCGACAGCGATGATCGATGCCTGCAACCTCGATGGGTGTTCCCGCACGAAACCTGTTGCGGGTGGGCCAACCCGGAACGTAGCGACTACATCACGTAGTATGTGTGGATGCCTGGTCGCGTTCGCGGTGCATTCCTGCTCGGACTGATCGTTGTCGTCGGCTGCAGCGACGCCGCGGGCGCCGTGAAGTCGAGCCCACTGCCGGGGTCCGCCACGTCGATCGAGCCGGAGCCCACGACGACGGTGACACCCCCGCCCCAACCCTCGACCGCGTTGGCCAAGGTCGAAATCTCGAGAACGCTCCGTCGGGGGGATCGTGGCGACGACGTGGCGTACCTACAGCAGCGTCTCACTGACTTGCGCTTTGATCCCGGTCCGATCGACGGAGTGTTTGGCGGGCAGCTGGAGATGGCGGTGTGGGCCTATCAGAAGCTCACCGGCCGCTCCGGTGATGCGGTCGACGGTGGCGTCAGTCCCGAAGACTTCCTCGCGATGCAGGACCCGATGCAGCTGGAGCCGATGGAGCCGCAGGAGAACGGCCGCCACGTCGAGGTGGACCTGATCCGCCAGGTGGCGATCATCTGGGAAGCGGGGAGCCCCACATTGATCACGCACATCTCGACTGGGTCGGGCGAGCAGTATTGCGACGCTGGCACATGCAGTGTCGCCATAACTCCGGCTGGCGAATATGGCGTGACACGCGAGATCGACGGCTGGCGCCAATCGGACCTCGGCCTTCTCTACAACCCGGTGTACTTCAACGGCGGGATCGCCCTGCACGGGGCGTTCGACGTGCCGCTCCGGCCAGCGTCGCATGGGTGCGTGCGTGTCCCGATGCACATCGCCAACTATCTACCGGAACTCCTCGAGATCGGCGACCCAGTGCTTGTCTTCGACGGTGTCAAACGTCCGAGCGAATACGGCCAGCAGCCCTCGCCACCGCACACGCTTGACGCCGCAACAGCGACCAGCTCGTCGACTGCGACGAGCAGTGAGGCTGAACACGAACATCCAGCGGTGACGGACGGGAGTCCGGTCGGTCGAGCGCGCTGAACGTGGCCAACGCTCGCTCAGCGGTAGATCGTCGTCTCGCGGTCGAACAGTCCGAGGAACCACGTCGACCACGCGGCGATGAGGAGAGCGAGAACGAGGTACAGCTCTTGATGACCGAACGGAAGCAAGCGCACATTGCTGCCGAAGAGCATCGCGTCGTTGAGTACCGCAAGGAGGACTCCAACTGCAATGCCCGCCCAACCCGTCACCCGATGCCACCGGGGTCGAAAGCGCGCGTTCGGGAGCGGAGGCGGCGTGTATCGGCTGCTCGGCCCGACCGGTGATGGTGTGATCGATCGACCTGGTGCGTCGACCGCTCCGACCCGTGGACGAACTGTCGACGCGATTGTGGACGTCGGTGTCGTGTCGCCTGGACGTGTTCCCTTTGGGGTGACCCGTCCTCCCTTGCGTTTCTTGACCGTCATGGGTAGAGACTACGTGATGTAGTAGATGAGTGGCGAGAGGTTCTCTAGATGACTTTCTGTCGTGATGCGATCTCGAGCCACATCCGGCGTCGCCGAGGTCTGACTCTCGGGTTGAAACGCTTCGCAGCGGCCGGCGGTCGCGTTCGTCCGGACCGCTCGCCATGAACGGCATCGCCGCTACGCGACTGACCTCAACGGTGATAGCAGGGAGCGACCAGGAGGCGACACGGTCCTTGCGGGTGCTGTTCGCCTCGGTGTTCGTCGTCATGACCGGATACGGAATCACCCTTACCGTCCTTCCGTACTACGCCGAACGGGTCCACGGACTCAGCGGAATCGACCGGAAGACCGTCACGTTTCATGTCGGCCTTCTCACGAGCGTGTACGCATTCGCGCAACTGATCGCCAGTCCGATCGTCGGGAGAATCGGGGACCGCATCGGCCGGCGTCCCGTACTACTGGCCGGGCTCGCCGGGATGGCTGTCACCCAAGCGACGTTCGGCTTCGTGCCCCAACTGTGGGCGCTGTATGGACTCCGGATCCTCGGTGGGATCGCCACATCCGGGATGCTCGTCGCCGCCACGACGTACGTCGCCGACACCACTGCCGATGGCGAACGTACGCGTGGTATGGCTTGGTTCGGAACAGCGGTCAGCCTCGGCCTGGTCGCCGGGCCCGCTCTCGGCGGCGTCCTGAGCCGGCCTGGCCTCAGTATCGGGCGAGGGGCCTGGCGACTTGACGGCTACTCGTTGCCCTTCCTCGTTGCCGGCGCGCTGGCGTTCGCCGTGCTGGTCGCCGCGCTGCGGGGACTGCCGGAGTCGATGATGTCGTCGAGGGCAACTGGTCGCACCGGGAACGATCGCCCGACGACGGGACTCGAACCGCACCCCGGTCTACGTCCGCTTCTGCTTTGGTGGTGGCCTCGCAGTTCGGACTTGCCGTGTTCGAAGGCTCATTCGCCCTGTATGCCAGGAACAGCCTCGCACTGAGTCCAGCACGCACAGGTGCAGCGTTCATGGTGTGCGGCGTCGTCATGGCGGCGTTACAGGTCTTCGCTGTGGGCGCGTTGGGTCGGTTCGTTCAACCACTCGTCCAGATCGCCGCCGGCCTCGCGTTCATGGGCTTCGGAATCGGCGCCCTGGCCACGACTCGCGACTTCGGACTCGTGCTCGTTTTCGTTGCCGTACTTGCCCTCGGCACTGCACTCATCACTCCCAACCTCTCGGCGCTGATCTCCAACCACAGCCGACATGGCGTCGGAACGTCGCTTGGCCTCAAGAGCGCAGCCGGCAGTATGGGGCAGACCGCTGGCCCTCTGTTCGGTGCGCTGCTCATGAGCTGGCGGCAAGACTCACCGTTTGTCGTCGCCGGGGGTTTGCTGCTCGGGCTGGCGGCAGTCGTCATGTCGATCAAGCGGCCTGTGTCCCGTAGCGCTGACGCGGTGGATCTCGACAGCTGAATCGTTCTGCTGCAAGGCGACCACGACCCGGATGGTGGCGATCCCTTCGCGCCGAGGTCGGACAAACGACAGTATGTAGTAGTTTCCGGCCGTGGACAGTTCTCAGCCTGAAGACATCAGTTCGCCTCAACGCAGAAGCGGGCGGATGCCGACCGTTGCCCTTGTCGCCGTCATAGTCGCGGTCGCTGCGTACTTCACGTTGGGCATGCCTGGCATGGACCATGGCGCATCGGGCGACATGGCCGGAATGAACTCGGCCAGCATGGCTGTGCAGCCGGACGAGTTCGCCCGGCGCGTTGAGGCCCGTGGAGCGTTCGTCGTCAACGTGCACGTGCCAGTAGGTGTCGGCATCAACGGTACCGACGCGACAATCGCATACGACCAGATCGTCGGCGATGACCGGCTTCCCTCCGACAAGGCGACGCCGATTCTCGTGTACTGCGAGACGGGCCCGATGTCCGCCCAAGCAGCGGCAGCGCTCATGACGGCGGGTTACGGCGATGTCGTCTACCTCGACGGTGGTCTGGAAGCGTGGAAGGCCGTTGGCCGAGCCCTCGAGTGACGGCGCGCCACGTGGGGAGATCCGTAGCTTCCCCGGATTCGCTGCGTCCTGAGCGAGAGCATCATCACGCGCATGACCCCGCAGACCACAACAACTCCGGCCTTTGGCTCACGACGCAGCGCGTCGCGTTCGCTGGCGGCACCGTCCAAACACGCCGAGGCCGGAACGATCCGGCAGCTCGGCGTGTGTCCGATACCTGGGTTCGAAACGGAATGGTCCATGGCCGACGGATCGCAACGAGACGTGGGGACAGCCTCCCAGCCGCCAGTGATTGACGCGTCGCTGTAAAGAGGGCGGCCGCCAGCACAGCCGTTCAATCTGGCTGGCGCGCCCACACCGGTTACCCGAACGAGGTGATGGTGCGTGGCCGTCAACAGCCCGCGGCGCGACTGATCCCAATCTGAGCTTCCGTCATCGGTCCCCACATCGGTGGGTTCGAGTGGACATGCCATGCAGAGTCCACGTCGACGTGCTGGCGGTCGATGGTCGTTGTGGGTGGTGACTGTGAAGCGGGTTCTCCGGCAACTACCCTGTGTCGTACATGCCGGTCTGCGGCGCTACCAAAGGATGATGCCTGTGCTCCGTCGATTTGTTGCCATTTCCGCTTTTATGGGCCTCACCGTTCTCGTTTCAGCCTGCGGTGGTGACGACGGCGGCGCGGCGAGTTCGGTCACGACGGCTGCGAGCGCGAGCGCTTCGGCGTTCAACGATGCCGACGTCGCTTTTGCTCAGTCGATGGTCCCGCATCACGATCAGGCGATCGAGATGGCGACGTTGGCTTTGGGGCCTGACACCGGCGCGTCCGCAGCGGTCCGCGCTCTCGCCACGAAGATCCAGAGTGCTCAAGGTCCCGAGATCACGATGATGAATGGGTGGCTCGATATGTGGGGCAAGCAGATGCCGATGGACTCGAGCAACGGGACTTCCATGTCGTCGATGGGCGGGATGGATTCGATGGGCGCCGGGAGTGGTGAAGGCATGATGAGTGCCGAGGAAATGGCGTCGCTTGGCGTCGCCAAGGGTGCGGCGTTCGACAAGATGTGGCTGGAGATGATGACCCGTCATCATCAGGGGGCGATCGCGATGGCGAAGGACGTCCAGACGAAAGGGGCCGACCCGGCGGTACGTGATCTTGCCGGAAAGATGATTGCTGCCCAGCAGGCCGAGATCGACGAGATGACCAAACTGCTTGCCGGCTGACCAATCGGCACTGCGCTGCACTGGCGTGCCGCTCCCACCGGTACTGTCGAAGACCGTGTCGGTGAGAAGCCAGGTCTTTAGCTGAACATGAGGAGGACTGATGGGTGAGCGTCGGCCTGATGGGGCCCTGGAAGCGGACATCCTCGGCGTGCTCTGGGGGTCGGAAGACGCCCTTACGCCTGGTGAGGTGAACGAGGTCCTCGACGGTGTGCTCGCGTACACGACCGTCATGACGGTGCTCACCCGGCTGTGGAAGAAGGGCCTCGTGCAGCGAGAACCTCGTGGACGCGGCTATGCGTACAACGCAGTCGTGTCGGAGGGGGAGCTCGCCAGTCGTCGCATCGGCGACACGCTCGACTCGGTGAGCGATCGCACGAGTGCGCTGGCGAGCTTCGTCGGATCGCTCTCGAAACGCGATGTCCGTCAGCTTCGTCGCCTCCTCGGCGAACTGGACGGGCCGGCTCGATGACGGGACTGTTCGCTCCGCTTGTTTTCTCGGTCATCGGTGCTGTTGTGTTGGGTGTCGTCGCACCAAGGCTGCGGCCGCGACACGGGGCATGGATGATGAGCGCAGCGATTGTCTCGGTCGTTTCCGCAGCGTTTGTTACGTCGTGGACTGTTGCGCTGGCGTTCCTTGCCCACGAGCCACTCACTGGCGAGCTGTTTGTGTGGTGCAAGGATTCGTTCGGAGCTCATCACGATCCGACTCGATGGGCGGGCATTCCGGCTGTTTTCGTGGCGATGTGGAGTACGGCCCGAGTTCTCTCGGTCGTGCGTGGGTGGAACCGTGCGCGAGGTTCCGGCTCGAGCTACATCCACGTCGTCGAGTCCGATCGCCCTTTGGCGTACGCGGAGACCGGCAAGCACGGTGGGATCGTTGTGACGACGGCGATGTTGGCGGCGCTTCGACCTGATGAGCGACGCGCCCTTCTCGCCCATGAGCACGCTCACGTCGAGCATCGCCACGACCGGTTCCTGGTTGTGGCGGACCTCGCGACCGGCTTCCTCCCGTTGGCGTTCGCGGTGAGGGCGCTTCGCCACTGCCTGGAACGGTGGGCGGACGAGGAAGCCGCTCGCACTGTCGGCGACCGGACGGTCGTCGCCCGGGCAGTGGCTCGCGCCGCGCTGGTTGGCCACGGTCAACCAACCGTTGCGCTCGGTGTGCTCGGCGGTGATGTGCCGGCGCGCGTGGAAGCGATGATCCGGCCACCGGCCGGTATCGGGCCTGCAACGGTGTGGGCGGCGTTCGCGGTGGCCATGGTGATCGCCTCGGCGGCGGGCGCGTCGATACAGCTCCATCACCTTGCAGCAGTGTTTGCCGCGTTCTGCCCTGGTTGATCCGCGATAGCGCACCAGCCATCATCTACGACATAATGTCGTAGATGATGGGATTGCGGCTCTCGTGGGGAAAGGCACGCCGGGTTGGCGTCGCAATCGTGGCGGCCGTGGTGGTGGTGCTCTTGGTTCGAGCCTCGCTCGCTCGCCCGGGGGTTCCTGACTTCACGCCGACCGGAACGCCCGTTGCGTTGCCCGAGGCCGGGAGGTTTTCGGCCGTCACCTTGCAAACGTTCGAGGGATTGGTCGTCGGGCAGCGGGGGATCCCGGTGATCGTCAACGTGTGGGCCTCGTGGTGTGCTCCGTG
This sequence comes from Acidimicrobiia bacterium, assembly GCA_050246915.1. Lineage (GTDB taxonomy): Bacteria > Actinomycetota > Acidimicrobiia > Acidimicrobiales > Ilumatobacteraceae > JBFWVD01. The sequence goes on from JBFWVD010000014.1 coordinate 34,536, forward strand.
TCGCACGGAAATGCCTCTGCTGCAACGCGCTGCGGAGAACTACTCGGGTCGCGCCACCATCATCGGCGTGGCCACGAAGGACAGCCCCGACGCGGCTCGCGCCTTCCTTCGTGACGTAGGTGTGCACTACCCCAATGTGTTTGACCTGTCGGGGGATATCAGGGTGCGTCTCGGCGTCACTGCCTATCCGACGACGTACGTCTTCTCGGCCGACGGCCGTTTGACGGCGCTCATCAGCGGGGGAGTGTCGGAACAGCGGCTTGCCGCACTGATCGAGGACGCGTTGCGGTGATCGACTACGGCCTGTTGGTTGGACTCATTGTGGCGTTCGCCGTTCCGGCGATCCTGGCTCGACGATGGCGGCTCGCGACCTTCGATCCGCCAGTGGGTTTCGTCGACGCGGCGCTTGGACCTGCGACTCTTTCACTGACCGTCGGGCGACTGTCGGCGCTGGCACTCGATGACCCGAGGTCGTTCACCAAAGTTGCTGACCTGTTGGTGATCCGAAGTGGGGTGGAGTTCTGGCCCGGCGTCGCCGCTGGGATGGTGTTCGTGTGGTGGACGGCCCGCAGGGCGGGGGTGCCCCCGGTGATGCGACTGTCGGCGCTGGCACCGCTGTGCATGGTGGGCTACGCCGCCTACGAAGCATCCTGCGTCCTACGAGACGGATGCTACGGCCCTATCAGCCCAGTGGGCCTCCAGCCACAAGGCATCACCTCAACGATGCTTCCGGTCGGGTTGCTCGTCGCCGTCGCCGTGGCGATCGGGGCGATCCTGCTACACGTCCGAGCTCAGGGAGATGGTGCAACGGGGACTCTTCTGCCAGCCGCAGTTGGACTCGTTGCCGCAGCCCGATCCGTGGCGTCGTTCTGGCTCCCCAAGGTCGGCAGCGGGCTCACACGGCAGCATCGAACCTCCATCGTCGTTGGAGTAGCGGCAATCGCTTGGCTGACGGTGCGACCCGTCCTCACCGCGATTCGCGGGTCGACGGTGGTCTCATCGTGAACGCGCCGTTGGCGCTCGCTCTGGCCGCCGGGATGGTCGGCGCGGTCAACCCGTGCGGCTTCTCACTCCTGCCGGCATATGTCGGCTTCTTCATCTCGGGCGACCCGCGTGACCTTCCACTGGATCGTCGCCTTCTCGGAGCAGTACGGGCCTCCGCTGCGGTGACGACCGGGTTCATCGTCGTGTTCGTTTCGCTGGGCGTGGTCTTCCACTCGCTCGCCAGCACCATGCAGCGGTATCTGCCCTGGGTGACGATGCTCATCGGCGTCGTCATCGCCACCGCAGGAATGTCCGTGGTCGCGGGACGCCGGATACCTGCACCGAAGATAGCGCTTCGTGGTCTCGAGGGTCGAAGCGCGGTGGCGATGGCCACGTACGGGGTCGCGTATGCGCTCGCTTCGCTGTCGTGCACCATCGGACCGTTCCTCGCCGTGACGTCGTATGCGGTCAACCGGTCGATGATCGGAGGCGTAGCTACCTATGGCGCCTATGCCCTGGGCATGGGAGTGATCATCTTCATCCTCGCCGCGGCATCGGCACTTGCGCGGCCCGAGCCATCCCGTGCGATGCGGCACGCCTCGCGCTACACGTCCCGCATCGGTGGTCTGATCATGATCGTGAGCGGCCTCTACGCCGTCTGGTATGCGCGTTGGGAGTTGGCCGTCTATCGCGGCGATCTCTCCAACGATCGATTTGTGGACGCTGGTGAACGGGTGCGCGTCGATGTTGAGCAGCTCATCGAGACGCTCGGACCGGTCCGACTGGTGGTGGCCACCATCGCGCTGAGCGTTCTCGCGGTGTTCGGAGCGCGGGCATCGCGTCGCACTCCGGTCTCGCCGTCAGCGGACGATGAATGTGCGGCCGAATGACCCCTCGGCGTAACCGCACTGTCAGCACCCGACGATGTGGGTCCTGCTAGCGGTGCGGTCCTTTAAGCGTGGCGAGTCGATCGCGATACTCGTCAGCGTCGATCTCGCCGCGGGCAAAGCGTTGTTGCAGGGTCTCTTCAGCCGAGGGTGACAGGCTCGGGTTGCTCGACCCACCTCGACGGCCGAACCCGAAGACCGCGAGGGCAGCTATTCCACCCCAGAAGATGATCATCATCGCCATCATCCACACCCAGTTCCAGCCATCCATGTCGTGCCATCCCATGTCTGTCCTTCCGACCCAACATCCGAGCGTGCGACGCCCTGTAGTAGATAGCGTATGGGCGAAACCTGCGAATGCGCAGGGGCGTTCGACCCAACCTGAGGTGAGCAATGCCGGTCCCCACCGAATCAGTTGCGATCATTGATGTGAGCGGGCTCCGCCGCGCTACGCAGGCGGGAGCGGTGAAACAATCCCTCGAGGCCCGGCCAGGCGTGGGTGTCGTCGATGTCAACCCGGTCGCTCAGAGCGCCACCGTTCGCTACGACCCGACCGTGACGTCGATCGCCGCTATACAGGCATGGGTGCAGGAGTGCGGGTACCACTGTTCGGGTCAATCGGTTCCGAATCACATGTGCGATCCGCTGGCCCCACCGCGACCGATGGTCGCGAGCGTCGGCGACCATGAAGGTCACATGACCCATGAGGGCCATGAATGTCTCATGACCCACAAGGGTCATGAGGGCCACGGGGGCCACGAGGGGATGGTGGCATCGAGCCAGATGGCCGGTGCGCCGGTTGGTCATGATCATCATGTCCCGGACGCCCCGGCCACGCTTCATTCCCCGCATGACGCCATGGGACACGGCGGCCACGCCGGTATGTCGGTGGAGTCGATGGTGACCGATATGCGACGACGGTTCGTCGTTGCTGCGCTCTTCTCGGTGCCGATCGTGTTGTGGTCACCGATCGGGCGTGACGTGTTCGGGTTCCATCGGGCGGCGCCGTTCGGATTGCGGGACGATGTGTGGACGCTCGTGTTGAGCCTCCCGGTTGTCCTGTGGGCGTCGTCGATCTTCTTCGATGGGGCGAATCGAGCGCTTCGCGCTCGAACGCTCGACATGATGGTGCTCGTCGCTGTCGCGATCGGTGCAGGGTGGGGGTACTCGCTCGGGGTCACTGTGACCGGTGGCGGTGAGGTGTTCTACGAGGCTGCGTCGGTCCTCGCTGCGTTTGTCTTGCTCGGTCATTGGTTCGAGATGCGCGCCCGGGGCGGCGCCAACGACGCGATCCGAACACTGTTGGATCTTGCACCGCCGACCGCGCTCGTGATTCGTGACGGTGAGCAGGTGGAGATTCCAACCGCCCAAGTACAAGTCGGTGATCTTCTCCTCGTGCGCCCGGGAGCGAAGGTGGCTGTCGACGGCGTGGTCGAAGACGGCGCGAGTGACGTCGATGAGTCGATGGTCACCGGTGAGAGCCTTCCGGTGCGCAAGGAACCGGGTTCATCGGTGATCGGAGCCACGATCAACACCGATGGGGTGTTGCGGGTACGGGCGACCGGCGTTGGGGCCGACACCGCCTTGGCGCAGATCGTGGCGTTGGTGCAGCAGGCACAGAACTCCAAAGCCCCGGGCCAGCGACTGGCGGACCGCGCCGCGTTCTGGCTGGTGTTCGTGGCCCTGCTCGGCGGTGTCGGAACCTTCGCGGCTTGGTCGCTGTTCAGCGACCGACCGATCCGTGATGCCTTGCTGTTCGCCATCACCGTGGTGGTGGTCACCTGTCCAGACGCGCTCGGTCTGGCCACACCAACGGCCATCATGGTGGGCACCGGACTCGGCGCCAAGCGGGGTGTGCTGTTCAAGAGTGCAGAGGCACTCGAGACATCAGCCCATGTCGACGTGGTGGTGTGCGACAAGACCGGAACGCTCACCAAGGGCGAACCCGAGGTCACCGACGTCTACAGCCCGATCCGCTCGCGCCTCGAGGTTCTTGCGTTCGCCGCGGCGCTCGAGCGCGAGTCTGAACACCCGCTGGCGCGCGCCGTCGTACGAGCCGCAGACACCGAGAATGCTGCAGTGCTCGGTGCCGAGGGCTTCGAGAACGTCAGAGGTCAAGGCGCTGTCGCCATCGTGGATGGTCACACCGTGCTCGTCGGGAGCGGGCGGCTGCTCACCGAACGCGGCGTCGACACCGAGACGCTCGAGTCACGCCGTGCCGAGTTCTCCGAGGATGGCAAGACGGCAATTTTCGTTGCCATCGATGGCCTCGTCGTCGGTGTGATCGCTATGGCTGACGCGCCACGGCCTACATCGCCACGAATGGTCGCTGATCTGCGCGCCATGGGCATCGAGGTTGTCATGCTCACGGGCGACAATCTGGCCACAGCGCGACGGGTGGCCGCCGGGATGGGTATCTCGGAGGTCATTGCCGACGTGCTGCCCGGCGACAAGGCAGCCAAAGTCGCCGAACTCCAACGGGCCGGCAAGAACGTTGCGATGGTCGGCGACGGCGTGAACGACGCTCCAGCGCTGGCCCAGGCCGACCTCGGTGTCGCTATCGGAGCGGGCACCGATGTCGCCATCGAAACGGCTGACATCGTTTTGATGCGATCCGATCCGCTCGACATCGTGGCGGCCCTCACCGTCGGTCGCGCCACGGTACGAAAGATGCGGCAGAACCTCGGCTGGGCGGTCGGATACAACACGATCGCTCTACCGATCGCGGCCGGCGTGTTCGTACCCGCCTTCGATCTCATGTTGCGGCCGGAGATCGCCGCGCTCTCCATGTCAGGGTCGAGTTTCCTGGTCGCTGTGAACGCACTCCTCCTCAAACGACTTCGCCTCCCCGCGCCGAGCGACCCGGGAACAGGCTCTGAGGCCCCTGAGCCGGCAGTCGAGACCGGCCACGTAACGCCGCAATCAGGCGCGGGCACTGCGGCGTAAGGTCATCGGCATGGACGTTCCCGACACCGTCACCGAGGCCGTCCAGTTTCTCCAGCTGGAGGGCTTCGTCAACGATTTCCCGCTTGATGGTTCCGGGATGCGATGCGGCAGTTGTCGACACGTCCATCGCCCGGAGGAACTGACGATCCGATACACGTTCCGGTTCGAAGGTGCGACAGACCCCGCAGACGAAGCGATTGTGCTCGGTGTCGTGTGCCCGAAATGCGGAGCAGGTGGCACGATCGTGTCGGCCTACGGGGTGGACGCCGACCCCGCGTACGTCGAGCTGATCCAGCGGCTTATCCAATGACGACCCACCCGTTGCCGACGCTACGAGCGTCGCGCCGAATCACCCCGAGCGTTCACACGAATCTGCTCAAGGAGCGATAAGCCCCTGAGCGGCATCGGGCTAGCTCGCTGAGAAGCGGTACGACGGCAAACCATCCAGCTAAAGCCCCGATGCCGTCCAGCGCGAGACCTGCTACGACGGCACTGGTGGCGCCGATGGCAGCGAAGTCATCGTGCGGCCGCCGTCGAGGTGGGAGGCGGCGAGGAGCAGAAGTGCGACGGAGCACTGCTGCAGTCAGCGTTGGCTTTGATGTAGGCCGCAAGCCCTCCAGCACCGTCGGCGACTCGATTGAACCAGCGCGACAGTCCGCTGTCCTTTTAGTCGGCTCCTGAGGCGATCGTTGTGGTCGATGGGGCGAGGCGGGAGAGAATCCGTCGTTCAGCGGGCCACGCCTCGACCAGCGCCTCCGGCGGGACGCGCCGGGCGGCGTAGCGCAGCGCGAGGGCGACGACGACGATGTCATCGAGCGGACCGATCACCGGCAAGAACTCGGGGATCAGATCGATCGGCGACATCACCCATAGAGCGGCGACCGCGACGGCCAGCTTCACCCGCCGGGGAACCCGAGGGTCGCATCGAAGTCGGCGGGCGGTGGTGACGCAGGCCGGCAGCACGGTCGCCAGGTCTTTGGCGAGTCCGGGAGGGAGTCGCTTGGCGAGCACGATCATCACTAGCCACGACACGCTGATCACGATCGCCGCCATCGTCAACCAGTGGAGCCACATGTACCAATGGACTGTACGCCCGTCGCACGAGTTCGTGGTTCGGTGCGCCGGTTGCCTGAGTCGTGTCGATCATGCGTGACTCAACCATCGTTGCGCTTTCGCCCTTCCGGCATACACCGAAGCGCGTGGCCGGGCCCCGAGCCGACCGGGTTGACTTTGCGAATCGACGATGCCTACTGCTTCGGTTTGCCGATGACAGCGTCATCGGCATGTGGGGCATCAAGGACACGTGGACCAGGATGCGCCAACTCGCAGGCGCTCACCCGACCCACGGTGAGCCCGGTTCGCTCGGTTGAACGATCGCGGCGTGCTGACTGCCACGACGAGATCACGGTGTGCACTATCTGTGCGGGTTGGCTGTTGCAGCGAACCGGCGGTATCGATGTCACACCGACACTGCCGGCCTTGGACATGGGCGAGGCGATCCGTTTCTACGAGTCGGCTGGCTTCGACGTCGAGCGATACGACGACGGGTTCGCGTTTGTGCGCCTCGGTGATCAGAACGTGTTCGACCTCGGTCTCTCCTCGAGCATGGATCCGTCTGCGAACCATGCCGGGTGCTACATCATGACCGCCGACGCCGATGAGTGGCACGCCGATTCAGCATCGCTGGGCTTTCGGTGACGTCGATCGAGGACATGCCGTGGGGCATGCACGAGTTCACTCTGACGGACCCGAGCGGTAACGCTTTGCGGGTCGGCTGCAACGTCGTCAGCTCTGACGAGGGTTGACTTTCGACCATGACGATCACGGCTGCAGGCGGCAAGTTCCGATCGGACGTCAACTCGTGTTGACGTCGTCGTTGTCGAGTGGTGGCACGGAAATCTTCGGTCGTTGCTTTTTTTCCTGCAGGAGAAGGTCGACCATCGCGGCGATCCGTCGAGCCCGTTCGTCGGGGCGCCGCTTGGTCGCGTCGATCCGACGCAGGAACGCCTGTCGATAGCACTGCGCCAACCCGTCGAAGAACGCTCCGGCGACCGGTTCGGCACTGAGCGCGGCCTGGATGTCGTTGGCGAGGTCCTGACGTTGCGGTCCCTCCGGCGAGAGCACGACGTGGACGGCGTCGCCTGGCGCAACACCACAATCTCGCCGCCACGCTGAACCGAGCACGATCCCGAAGCCGTTGCCAAGGAGTTCGACCGAGGCTCGGACGTTCATTCCGTTCACGGTGCCGCTGACCCGATGGTCTGACTTGGTGCCCCAGACCGTGTCGGGATCGAACGGTACCGGCACCATGACCCGGTCGCGTCCAACCATCGTGACCACGGTCGAGAAGGAACGCGTCACAGGCACTCGATCACGCTAGATCGCCGAAGATCACTCGCGCTCGAGTGCGGTTGCGATCTGCTCCGACGTGGGCGACCCGGCATATCCATCAGGGGTGCGGTACATCCGGCACGACAGACCAACCGCTTGGTCGGGCTCGGTGAAGGGGTCGACACCGTCGATCAAGATCCTCGGCGAACCGGAGAAAGCGACGAGCGCGGCCTCCTCCTCGGTCGTCACCAATCGGTGCTCAACCGAAAGACCGAAACGTTCAGCGACCTCGCTGAGACGTTCGTCCGCGACAGTCCAGTGCGGGCACTCCGGGAAGTACAGCAACTCGAGTCGGTGTGGCGTCAGCGACATCAACCACAGCGTACGCATCGTCGAACCCGATCCGTCGGGTGACGAGGTCCTGCTGTGCGATCGCTCGGAGTCCAATGTGCACGTTCGAACTCTGCACCTGCCCTTCGCGTCTGCTTGACGATCGCCGGAGGCAACACCTGTGATGGCCATCGCGCATGGTCCGCTCTGACCCACCGGTGGTCAGGGGCGGCCGAGTGATTGTCACCGCCTGGCGGCGGCCTCTTCCACCCCACATCGACGCGACGAGGGTGATCGCTGGCTGCAGGGCTCCGGAGGCGGCGGGCGCTGAGCGGTGTCTGCATGGGAAGCCCCGCCGGACGTCGCGCTGCGGTGTCCGGACGCCTTGCCAAGGTGAGGGTCGCCGGTTCGAGTCCGGTCGTCCGCTCCCTGAGTGGTGCTGTCAATGTTCTACCGATATGACCCACCCTTCGGGCCTGGCAAATGTACCCACCTCGTTCTCTTGGCGGCGACGTTGCCTGGAACAGGCCCGTGACGCTCGATTCGTCAGAACGCAGGTCTGGGTCACGTCCCCCATGGGGTTGTCGACCACCTCACCGACAGCGCAACTCGGATCGACGAGTTGAAGACTCGTCGTACAGGAACGCGGAGCTGGATCACCGTGCACGACCGTCAGGCTGGTACGGATGATGATGTCGCCCAGATCTGCGGTCGCGTTTGGCGATGTCGTGGTTCGTCCATTGGATGGTAACGCGGGGAACGACGATCACCGTTTCGACGTGACCGTCAGCGTGTCAGCGTGTCAGCGTGTCAGCGTGTCAGCGTGTCAGCGTGGCGCGTACATGATCACGCCGACGCCGAGTAGGCAGATCGACGCGCCAGCGAGGTCGAAGCGATCCGGCCTGAATCCGTCGACGACACGGCCCCAGAGGAGGGACCCGGCGACGAAGATGCCGCCGTAGGCGGCGAGGATGCGTCCGAAGTTGCCGTCGGGTTGCAGTGTGGCGACAAACCCGTAGGCGCCGAGGGTGACGATGCCGGCACCGATCCATGCGACACCTCGATGCTCGCGGACTCCTTGCCACACCAGCCATGCTCCGCCGATCTCGGCGACCGCGGCGACGATGAACAGCAGGATCGAACGAAGCGTGTCAGGCATGCGTTGGACGCTACGTGTCCGATGGGGGCCCGGTGTCGTTGGTCGTTTCGTCTTTCATCGAACTTTGGGGCTTGACCTTCAAGTTGGGTTGAAGCCGTACGTTGGCCTGGCCGCTACTTGCGGGGAACGATGAGCCAGGAGACAACGATGAACGAGACTAAGTCAACCGCTATTGACACGACAGTGACGTGTGCTGTTGATCATTCGTGTGGTGAGCGTGTGGCCTGTGGTTGTGGGCCGACAACGCCTGTCACCCGCTCTGAGCGTAGGGGGATGCGTGCGGCGCTCGTCGGGGTGTTGTGTGTGATGGGGTGCTTGGCGATACCCGTGGCGATCGGTGGCTTCGCGGCGCTTGGTGGGGCGATCGTCGGCGAGGTGTGGATCATCGGTGCTGGGTTCGCCGCCGCGGTGATCGTGGCGGTCGTGTCGAAGCGACGCGGCGGCAGATCGATCTGTTGAGCCGTGGCCACTGCAGGGCACGTCGCTCTATCGAGAGGGCGCTGACGTCGGGATTGAGTTCAGTGGGCGTGGGTGCCGTGTGCGGGGTGTCGGAGGAGGCGTAGGCCGTTGGCGATGACGATGAGACTGGTGCCCATGTCGGCGAGCACCGCAATCCAGAGCGACGCGGTGCCGGCAAGGGTCGCAGCGAGGAAGGCGGCTTTCATGGTGAGGGCGAGGGTGATGTTCTGCCACATGACGTGGCTGGTGTGAGCGGAGATGCGGAGGAGCTCGGCGATCTTGCGGGGGTCGTCGTCCATGAGGGCGACGTCGGCGGTTTCGATGGCGGTGTCGGTGCCGGCTGCTCCCATGGCGATGCCGAGGTCGGCGCGGGCGAGCGCGGGTGCATCGTTGACGCCGTCACCGATCATGGCGACCGGGCCGCGTGTGTTGACGAGTTCGGTGATCGCGGCGAGCTTGTCGTCGGGGAGCAGGCCGCCGCGGGCGTCGTGGATGCCGACTTCGGCGGCGATGGCGGTGGTGGTGCGTTGGTTGTCGCCGCTGAGCACGATGAGGGTGACACCGAGCCGTTGGAGGTCGTCGATGGCCTGTCTGCTGGTGGGTTTGATGTCGTCGGCGACGGTGAAGATGGCGAGTGGGCGGGTGCGGTCCATGAGGACCATTGCCGTCTTGGCTTGGTCTTCGAACTGTTCGAGTTGGCGTTCGATGTCGGGTCCGCACAATCCGCTCTGCTCGACGAGTGAGTGGTTGCCGATCTGATAGGTGGTGGCTCCGATGGTGGCGCTGATACCTCGACCGGGGATGGCTTCGAACTGATCGATCGGGAGGAGCGGCCCGGTGTGCGCGGTGGTGATGGCATGGGCCACGGGGTGTTCTGATCGCGCTTCGATCGACGCGGCGATCTGCAGTAGCTCAGCGGTGGGTTGGCCGTTGAGGCTGATCATGTCGATCAGGGTGGGCTTGCCGACGGTGAGGGTGCCGGTCTTGTCGAGGGCGATGGTGCGGATCTTGCGGGCGTTCTCGAGGTGTACGCCGCCTTTGATGAGGATGCCTCGTCGGGCGGCTCCGCCGAGAGCGGACACGACGGTGACGGGGGTGGAGATGACCAGCGCGCACGGGCAGGCCAGCACGAGGAGCACCAAGGCCCGGTAGAGCCAACTGTGGAATGAGCCGTGGCCGAGGACCACGGGGATCGTGGCGATGATGATCGCTGCGATGAACACGATTGGGGTGTAGAGGCCGGCGAACCTGTCGACGAATCGTTGGGCTGGTGCCCGTTCTGATTGGGCGGCTTGGATGGATTGGGCGATCCGGTCGAGCGTGCCTGATCCTTTGGCGGCGGTGACGGTGACTTCGAGGGCGCCGTTCTGGTTGATGGTCCCGGCGAAAACGGCGTCGCCTACTGCTTTGGTGACGGGGACTGATTCGCCGGTGATGGGTGCCTGGTCGATGGTGCTGGCACCATCGAGCACGGTGCCGTCGAGCGGCACGCGCTCACCGGGTTTGACGAGCGTCACCGATCCGACGGCGACGTTACCGGTGGGGGTGTCGATCCACTCGGTACCGTTTCGGACGTGTGCCAACTCGGGGGCCAACTCGACGAGTGATCGGATTGCGTTGCGGGCCCGTTCGAGGCTCATCGCTTCGATCAGTTCGGCGAGGCCGAATAGCCAGATCACGACTGCGGCCTCCGGCCATTGGCCGATGGCGAGGGCGCCGATGGCGGCGACGGACATGAGGAGGTTCATCGTCAGTCGCCGTGACCGCAATGCTTGGAAGCCTTTGAGCAGTGTCTCGCGTCCACCGAGAGCGATCGCCGCGATCGCCATGGCTGCCACGGGGATCGAGTGTTCATCGGCGCCTGCGATGACGACGACTTCTGATCCGATGGCGAGGATCCCGGCGGCGCCTGTGACGAGTAGTCGTCGGCGAGGTAGTCGACGTTGCGCGGTGGTGGGCGTTGTGAGGTTGTCGGCGAGCAACGTGGGTTTCATACCGGCCCCGCGTATGGCGGCGGTGATCGTGTCAGGCGACGGCAGTTGATGATGGGCGGTGACTTGCCGTGCGACGAGGTCGAACTCGAGCGCTCGCACACCGTCAAGATTGGACAGCGCTCCGCGGAGTTCGTTTTCCTCGGTGGCACAGTCGAGTTCCGCCACTCGAATGACGCTCACCGTCGCGCCCGTCATTGACGAACGCACGGCCGACGGGATCTGAGCGGTCACGTCGCAGCTCGGGCCGCAGTCACCGATGTCGTGTCGTTCAACTTCCACGGCGTGCCTCTCGATGCCCGGCGACGGTCACGTCGCTTGGGTGGTTGCTGCGGTGTCCGACGTGATCGACGGACAAGTCGAGGAGTAGCCGGACGTGGGCGTCGGCCAATCGGTAGTGGATTCTGCGTCCCTCTCGCCGCGTGCGCACGATGTCGGCGGTGCGGAGCAGTCGGAGCGCTTGACTCACGACGTTGTCGGATACTGCGACGACCTCGGCGAGGTCGCAGACGCACAGTTCGCCGCCGGACGCCAGCGCGTGGAGCAGAGCGAGTCGGGTGGGGTCGCCGAGAAGGCGGAACAGCTCGGCCGTGTCCGTGAGTGCGTCGCTGTTCGGTAGTTGCTCGCGTAGGCCCGGCAGCGACAGATCCGAGTCGAGCGGGCATCCGGGAACGCACGCGTCGAGGCCGGTGACCTTGGAGGTGGCAGGCGAACGGGGCATGTGTAGCAATATATGTTCACCTGTGCAGGTGTATTCACATTTAGGCGAAGTCGTCGGGAACTTTCCGAGGTCTCGACACAACCTGTAGGTCATATGCGGCGGTCGCCGTGCGTTCGATCGAGGCGTCTCGGTGACGTCCCTGAGTTCTGTGAGGTTTGATCACTGTGAGTGGCATGACGCGTCGTACATTCCTGGCTGCCGGCACTGGCGCCGCAGTCCTGGCGGCCTGTGGTGGCGATGGGAGTTCGTCGACGCAGACGTTGTCGGCGTCGGGGACCGGTCCGTACGACCTCGGTGCGCGGTTTGCTCCCGGTACTCATGTTGCTGGTGTCCCTCAGAGGGTGCCGTTCGTGCTGGTCAACCCCGACGGATCAGCGGTGAGCGTCGGTCCGATGTCGTTCACTGCCCAGCTGTCTCTGGACGGTGTGGCCAAGGGAGCACCAATCACGTTCACCCGCCATCAGCAAGACATCCCGGCGCCGTACTGGCTGGCGACGACGACGTTCGACGAGCCCGGGACGTGGGACATCAACGCATCGTTCTCCTCTGGGCCTGCGGCGAAGAAGTCGATCAGCGTGCTCGGGCGTGACATGAACGTGATCCCGACGATCGGTGACAAGCTCACCGGCCTCGACACCCCGACAACCACGGCGGATCTTGGTGTGAACCCGATCTGTACCGCTCAGCCGCAATGCCCGTTGCATGTGGTCTCGCTCGCGCAGGCGATGACCACCGGGAAACCGGTTGCGTTGCTGATCGGCACCCCGGCGTATTGCCAGACGGGGATCTGCGGGCCCGTGCTCGACCTTTTGGTCGCCAGTCAGGCGGCCTTTCCTAACGTTCAGATGATCCACGCCGAGGTCTACACGAAGGCGTACACCGGGCCGGACACACCGGTGACACCCGCGGTTGAGTCTTACAACTTGCCGTTCGAGCCGTACCTCGTGATTGCTGACTCGACGGGAATGATCGTGGCGAGGTTCGACTCGATCTGGGACTCAGGGGAGCTCGAGGGTGGGTTGGCGCTCGCGGTGTAGCCGCGCTCAGATGTTCGAGATTCCGGTTCGCTCGGCGCGGAGCGCTTCAGCGAAGGCCTCGCGGCCACGAGCGACGCGGGATCGGATCGTGCCGATCGGGCACCCGACCACCATGGCGGTATCGGCGTAGGGGAGCCCGATGATCTGGGTGAGCACGATCGCTTCGCGTTGATCGAGGGGGAGCGCGGCGAGAAGTTCGAGAATCTCAACCACCCCGCGAGCGTCGGGAGCCTCTGACGATGGGACATCGGCCACCGGGTCGGTGCGACGCCGGGTGCGCTTGCGGAGATGATCGAAGCAGACGTTGCGAGTTACGGCGAACACCCAAGGCATCACCGCGTCTCCCTCGCGCCTGGGGAGACTGGTAACGATCCGAACCAGCGATTCTTGGGCGAGATCGTCGGCGTCACCTGGACGCGTGAGATGCGCGCAGAACCTCCACACGTCAGCCTGGATCGCCCGTACGAACCGGTCGAGTGCTACCCGGTCACCCGCGGCAGCTTCATTGGCGAGACGCTCGCGGTCGATCACGAGCACAGTTTGTCTCTGGCAGAGGGAACTTTCCCAGCCGCTGACGCCACCAGTTGGGTATGGAGTGTGACGTCGCCCGCGATGTTTTGTCAGCGCAACTCGATGGTGAGGCCACCGCCGACGATGCCGAGGCGGCTGCCACCCATCTACAACTTTGCCCGGTGTGCCGTGTCTGGTGGTCCGAGATCACCGCGGCGAACCGGCTGCTACGCGTCCGTGTCGCCGAAACGATCCCTGACCTTGCTCCCGCGGTGCTTGCCCGGGCGCATCCAGTGACGGCCGGTCATCGGCAATGGGTTCGGGTCTCCCTCGCTCTCGTCGCCGCGTCCGAACTGATGATCGCCGCGCCTGGGCTGCTACTCGGGGAGGGCGCCGCGTCGGTCCATGATGCACGTCACCTGGGATCGTTTGGTGTCGCCGTGGCGATCGGGCTGTTGTACGTCGCAGTCCGTCCGGCCCGAGCGTTCGGGATCTTGCCGCTCGTCGTGTCGTTGGCCGTGACGATGGTGGTGTCAGCGCTGTTCGACCTCGGCCGTGGACGCACGACCTCGATAGCCGAGGCTCATCACGTGCTCGAACTCGCCGGCCTCGTGCTGGTGTGGATGCTGGCCGGCCGGCCCGCCCCTCGCCGGTTGCAGCCCCTGATCCACGCCTCAACGGGCCGACACCTCGGCCACATCTGACCGATCGGTCCGAACAAGGAACTCCTGATGCTCCGTCATGTCATCATCGCTGGTGCAGCTCTGGTTGCGCCCGTCCTGCTCGCCGTCCCGGCGTGGGCGCACGTCGACCCTGATCCACCGTCGGCCCAGGCGGGAAGTCAACTGTCGGTTGGGTTTACCGTGCGGCACGGTTGCGACGGTTCGCCAACGGTTCAACTCGACATGCGACTCCCCGACGGCGTGGCCGATCCTGTTCCCGAACCGCCGGCCGGTTGGTCCGGATCGGTCGCTGGCAACGTTGTCACCTTCACCGGCGGCCCACTTGCGGCGACTGAGGAGCTCACCTTCCGGGTCCGCATGACCCTGCCGCCGACACCGGACACGACGATCTACTTCCCATTCGTTCAACGCTGCGACACCGGCGAGATCCGCTGGATCGACATCCCGGCTGACGGATCCGGAAATCAACTCGACGAACCGGCCCCCGCGATGGGCCTGTTCGGACCTTCGGCCACGACGACTGCCCCTGCCACCACTGTGCCCCCTGTGGCGACTGTGCCCCCTGTGACGACGAGCGTCGTCGTCACGTCGGCGATCAGCGCTACAACTCTTGCTCCTCCGTCGAGCAGCGTTACAGCCTCGGTGCAACCGTCCACCTCCGCCGATGTGAAGGATGCAGTCACGGACGCAACTGAGGTTGACGGTGGTGGTGGCGGCACAGCCATCTTCGTCGGCACGATCCTCGCCGTTGTCCTGCTTGGTGCGGTGGCCGCCGTCCAGGTGCGGCGACGCCGATGAAGTTGACGCCGCGCTTCGGCATCGGTGCGTTGGTGGTCGCTGTGGTGGTCGCAGTCCCAGCGCGCGCCGCCTTCGCCCACGCCGATCTGGTGACATCACAACCAACGGCCGGAGCGATCCTCGACTTTGCACCGAACGACATCACGCTGACCTTCAGCGAGCCGGTCGACCCCGTGGAAGACTCGATCAGGCTCGTCGATGCGTCGGGTGTCGTGCTCGACATCGGTCGAGTCAACCAAACACGCGGCGTCGACACGCTGGGTACCTCAATCTCCGACGAACTCCCCGACGGGAGCTACGTCATCGCGTGGCGTGCCCTGTCGGCCGACTCTCACCTCATCAAAGGGGCGCTGGTGTACTCGGTCGGCGACGCCGCGACCACGGACCTCGGCCTCATCCAAGATGTCCTCGACTCGGACAGTGGATCGGACCCGGGCAGCCGGTGGATCGGCATCGGACGGCTCATCAGCTTCGCCGGGATCGCGCTCTGCAACGGTGGACTGTTCACCGTCGCGGTGTGTGCCCCGGCTCTGCTTGGAACGCGGCGGGCAGGACGGCTGATGCTCGCCGCTGCGGTGGCGGCCGCCGCGGGCACCGTGGCGATGATCGGCGGGCAGGCCGCGACGATCGGGAGTTCGGCCACGGACTTGACTGCTGTCATCGACACTCGTTCGGGATCGTGGTGGCTGGCTCGGCTCATCGGCGTCGCGGTGATAGCAGTCGGTGTCCGATTCCGCGCTCGCTTGACATCAAGCGAGATCGGACGAGTCGTTGCCGTGGTCGGAGCTGTTGGGCTGCTCGTCACTGTCGCGGGTGGGGGACACGCCGTTTCGGGGAGGGCGATCCCGGTCGGATTCGCGGCCACCGTGATCCACCTCGGAGCGATGTCGGTGTGGGCCGGTGGCCTGGCTGCCATGCTGCTGGTCGTACCGACCACGCAGTTGCCGAGTGTTGCGGCGCGGTTCTCCCGCCTGGCCTTGACGGCGGTGATCATTCTGGCCGTGACTGGGCTCGTCAACGCGTTTCGCCAGATCGGTGGCTTCGGAGAGGTCATCGACGGGGACTACGGCCGATGGCTGATCGCGAAACTTGTCGTGGTCGCCATCGTGGTCGCCATAGCGGCCCGGAGCCGGTCGTTGCTCCACCGCGACGCTCGGGTGGACGCGTCTGTCGAGGTGGGGAGCGACGACGTAAGCGATGCCACTGGACTCAAAGCATCGATGGCCGCCGAAGCGGTCGGAATGATGGTGATCTTCGGGCTCACCACCGCGCTCGTCGGCTCGCCACCGCCACGCGTCGCGCCTCCCGCCAACGCGTCGGCGTCGGCGGTACGCGGCGACCGGATCGCCGAAATCGAACTCGAGCCAGCAGTCACCGGTGGGACCGTGATGCACGTCACGATCGTCTCGCCCAACGGGTCACTCAACGGGGCCGACGAGATCACCGTCGTGGCGGCGCTCCCCGCACGCCAGGTCGGCCCCCTAGACATCCCAGTGGACATCGCCGGACCGAACCACGTGGTCACCAACGACGCATATTTCCCGATCGCCGGGATCTGGGAGATCACCGTGACAGCCCGATTCGGTGAGTTCGACCAGGCGGTGTTCACCGCCCAACTCGAGGTCGACGACAAGTGACTTCACTTACAAGGAGGCTTCTACCCGTCGTCCTGGTCGCCGCGGCCGTGCTCATTCCGGCCGATACGGCAGCGGCGCACGGCGGCACCGACGTCACGTCGAACTACCGGACACGAATCGTCGACGCCCCGACAAGCGCCGGGCTGTCGATCGCGATCGTGGATATCGACGGCACCGTAGAGGTCACCTGGAATGGCACCGGAGTAGTGCAGATCGCCGGATACGAAAACGAGCCCTACCTCCGCATCGATTCATCCGGCGTCTACGAGAACCGCCGTTCACCGGCCACTTACCTCAACCGGGACCGCTACGCCAACGTTGAAACACCAAAGAATGTCGATCCGGCGGCGTCCCCCGACTGGCAACTCGCTACGCGTGCAACAACGGTCCGTTGGCACGACCATCGCACCCACTGGATGAGCGCCCGACCCCCACTAGCGGTCCAGCAAGATCCCGGCAGACGGCACGTCATCATCGAACAGTGGGAGATCCCGGTCACCGTTGCCGGCGAGACCGGAGTGGTCACTGGGGACCTGATCTGGTCGCCGCCGCCGCCGCTGCTCTTGTGGGTCGCCATGGCGATTGGCATCGGTATGTTGTCGTGCTGGCTGCTGTGGAGCCGGTGGCAGCGACCGGTAGCAGCGACGCTCGGCATCATTGCCGCGGTGGCGCTGACGGTCGACACCGCCGGATACGTAGCTGTCTCGACCGACACGCTCGCCAACCGCATCTGGGCCTTCATCTACGCCGCGTTAGCCACCTGGGCGGCTGGCCGTCTCATTGTTCACGCGCTGCGCCGCACACCGCACCCGACGCTGGCCATGAGCGCGGCGGGACTCATCGCCGCGCTCATGGGCGGCGTCGATCGGTTCGACGTTCTCACCAACAGCGAGATCTACACCGCCCTACCCCCGAGCGCGTCGCGGGCGGCTACGACGCTGTGTCTCGGGATCGGCGTGGCGCTGGTGGTTCGGTTCCTGGTGTACCTGCTCGCCCTCTCGACCGGGCAGGCCGAACCGGCTGGCACGAACCCCGTGCTCGAGGCGGCATGATCCACCGACCGCACGCAACGACCCTTCGGCCCAACAACGCGGTCCGTTGGGGCGTCACCCACACCGTGGCCGCGTACCTGGTCGGCCTCATCGTTGGGAACTTGTTGTTCACTCTGGCCGGCGGCGACACATCCTCGGCGACGACCACGGTCGCGATTCATGTGGCGTCAGTGAGCGGCCTCTGGCTCGGTTTCGTCGGGGGACCCCTCCTCCTCACCCGTTGGCTCGGGTCAGGTTCCCTGCGAGCCGACTACGGGCTCAGCATCCGATCCATCGACATCCCCATTGGCATCGTCGCTGGGGTCGTGACCCAGATCCTCGTCGTGCCCGCCGTGTCATGGCCGATCGAGCACCTGTGGTCGGTCAACGTCGATGAACCGGCCCGCAACCTGCTCGACGCCACGAGCGGTCCCCGACTCATCCTGTACTTCATCATTACCATCGCGGGACCTGTCGCCGAGGAGCTGTTCTTCCGAGGGTTGCTTCTACGCTCCCTTGCTCGATGGCTCAACGACATCGGCGCAGTGACCGTCTCGGCATTGCTGTTCGCGCTTACCCACTACCAAGCCGCGCAGATCCCAGGGCTCTTCGTCATCGGATACGTCCTCGCCGCGCTCACCCGCTACTCCGGCCGGCTCGGCCCCGCCATCGTGGCGCACATGGCGTTCAACGCCACCGCACTAATCCTGGCTACGTAGCCTTCACGGCTCGATCACACCGTCCCGACCGGAGCAGGGACGGTGCACTCGAGCAGCACGATCTCGACGGCCAGCGTTCATCGGCCAGCGTCAGACATGCGCCACGGCTAGCCACCGTCAGCCTCGAGGGAGCGGATGTAGGCGACGATCTCGGCGAGCTCGTCGTCGGTCAACGTGATCGAGGGCATCTCGATGCCGAATCCGGCAACGCGCTTTGCCCCTGGCGTCCGGATCGACTCGAGGAGATAGGGATCGTCGGCGATGACCACCGATCCGTCGGACAAGGTGACGTCGGACCCAGCGAGTCCCACGAACGACGGACCGACACCACCTTGACCGGTGGCGCCGTGGCACGCAGCGCACCCGAGCCGTTGCATGATCGCCAGCGCCCGTTGTGCCCCGGGCCGATCACCCGACTGATCCGCCTCACCCGTCGAACATGAAGTCGCTAGCGTGAGCAAGAGTGCGAAATTCGCCAACGTCCTCATAGTCAAATGGTCGGTTTCAAGATGCACGGAGTTCCCGACACGCACCATGCTCTGGCGGCGGCCGGGACATTTGCGATTCCGCAGAGGAATGTCGGTGGAGCCGGGGCCGCTGAATGATCGACGGGCGAACCGGGCGTCAGCGCTCGCGGCCGCGGCGCTGTGCTGCGACAGCGCGGGCGAGGCCAACGGCTGCGGTCCCGACCAATATCACCAGGATTGCGATGGCCACCAGGTCGCCTACATGCACGTGTCCATCCTCCACCATCTCCGGTGGCGCACGTGGCGAGCTCATAAGAGCTGCCTGCGGGTCAGGTGGTGTTGACGGTGTCCAAGATGGCTTGGAGGTCGTCCCGAATGGGCATGGCAAACGTGGGCCGACGTGTCTTTTGCCCACCGGGTAGTGCTCGGGGCCGGCCCCGTCGCGGCGATGATGATGCTGCCCAACTGCCCAACTGCCCAACTCCTCATGTCGACCACGCGCCCTTCAGCTATGGGCGGCCTAGCCGGGTAGTCCAGGCCAAATTCCGGCAACCCCTATAGACCTCGATAGTTCGGGTCGATCGATTGTGGTCCTGCTCAACGTGCGCGTACGCCGGATCCCTGATCGACACCATCGCATCACGCGAGGTTCCGGCCGACAATGGGAATTGCAGCACTCGCTCAACGTGGCGCCGGATGCCCCTTACGTGGTGGGCTGGTGGCGGAGGTGTTCGGCGGATACGTCGAGGAGAAGTCGGACGTGTGCATCGTTGAGCGAGTAGTAGACCATTCGACCGCTCTTGCGGTTGCGGACCACGCCAGCGGTTCGTAACAGGCGCAGCGCATGCGAGATCGACGTCTCCGGCGCGTCAACCACGGCCGCGAGGTCGCAGACGCAGAGCTCACCGACCTCTACCAGGGCGTACAAGATCTGTACGCGGGTGGGGTCGCCGAGGAGTCGGAACAGCTCGGTGAGTTGCTGTGCCTCGTGGTCGGGGATCATCCGCACTTTGGCGGCAGCGACGCGGTCGTGGTCGACGATACGCACTCCGCACGCGTCGGGGTCGAGGGGTCTGACGGTTGCAGCCATCAGTTCGGACCTCCTGCTGAGAGCGAGATCAGAAGTATTCCAAGGAACCCGACAAAGAACATCGCCGTCGCAAGCGGGGTGTCTTTGACTTCGTGTGCTTCGGCGAGGAGTTCCTCGGTCACCAGGTACAGCAACGCAACGGTGCCGAATGCGAGCACCGCAGCGAATGGCGTCACGGGCAGTGAAGCCAATGGTCCGATGCCCAGCAGCGCGCCGACAGGGAGCGTCAATGACGTCGCGGTCGTCACGGCAACAACCTGCCGCCTGCTGGCACCGGCAGTCTGCAACGCGGTGGCGACCGAGAGTCCGAGGAATGCCAGCTCGAATGTCAACGCGATGGTCAAGACTCGTCCCTGGCGCGCTTGCTCGGAGAATGCGACCCCCATCAGAACGCCGTCGAGCAGCATGTCGAACGCGATCAGAAGGACAACCCCGACCGCAGCGCGCTGGCCACCGAGCGCCTCGTAGCGGTCCGATAGCCGGCCGAGGAGCAGCATCACCACGACTCCGGCCACGAAGCCGATGACCGTGCCGGTCTGGGAGTGTTCGCGGATCAGGTCCGGGAGCAACTCGAGCGATGCGGCGGCGAACACGAGACCGGCGGCGACATGCTGGACGACGCTGCGTACACGCTCGCCGGCAGGCCTGCTGGCTGCGACCACCGAGCCGCCGACTGAGGTCACAATCGGTACAGCGACGAAACCGATCATCGTCGCCACGGCAGTCATCGAGTGTTCCCGTGCTCGTCGTCGTGGCCGTGAGCGCTCCATTCGGGACCGGCGTTGGTTGGTGAGTCGATTGCGCAGAAACCTTCATTTACTCCGCACGTCTCGCACTCCAACTCGAGCGTCGCATGGCTGATTCGAAACTGCCCGCCTATTTTTGACTTCACTCTCGCGCCGACAATTTGCGCTTCTTCGAGTGAGGGGTGCCCTGCGAGTACCACGTGTGCGGACATGGCCCGGACATCGCTCGACAACGTCCAGACGTGGAGGTCGTGTACGGATTCGACGCCCTCGACCGCCGCCATCTTGTCGGTCAACGAGTTCACGTCAAGTCCTGGCGGGGTGGACTCGAGTAGGACGTCGGCGGTTGCCCGAAGCAGTTGCACGCCCTGTACTCCGATCACCAACGAGATGAGCAGCGAGACCGCTGGATCCAGCCAATACCAGCCGTCGGTCAACAGGATCACCAGCCCGGCGAGCGCGAGGCCGATCGATACGGCGCCGTCGGAGATCATGTGCAACAGTGCCGAGCGCATGTTGAGGTCATGCGAGTCCCCGCCGGCGTCGGGTTCATGGTCATCATGCTCGTCGTGTGCATGACCGACGCCGCCCAGCGCTGCTGCGGCCCCGAAATTCGCGGCGGCGGCAATGAACGCCACCACGACCACGAGCCCGCCCTGGACCGGCTGCGGTTCAGCCAGGCGACGGATCGATTCGAATCCGATGAGTGCGCAAACGATCAGGATGCTTGCCGCGTTGGCCTGCGCGGCGAGGATCGTTCCACGGTGATAGCCGAACGACCTCGACGCGTTTGCCCGACGTCGAGCGAGCCGAACTGCGATGAGCGAGACGACGATCGCCGCCACGTCGGTCACGTTGTGCGCGGCATCGGCAAGCAAGCCAAGCGACGCGGCGATGACGCCGACCACTACCTGCACGACCACGATCACAATGTTCAAGCCGAGAGCGATGTGCAGCCTGCGACCCCTGTTCGCGCTGACATCTGAAGACATGATCAGATATTGCCATCATGACGGTCGGCGGGCAACCATGGTGGGCCTGGCGAGCAACCCCGCAGTCGGCGCCTCATGCGTGTAGTGGGCTCGACTCACTCACCGTGACGTTGCCACGACCATCTCGAACCGGCGCGTGGGTCACCGGGCTCGCGAAGTGGTGAACCAGTGGGTGCCGTGAGGATCGGCGGGGGTGTGGTGGGCGATGTCGATGAGGCCGCCCTACTGCGTGTTCGCCGACGAGGCAGTAAATGTGCTGCGCCGACGTGGACGTCGTGCTCGACGTCTCGAGGACGGGTTCCCCGAATGGCGCAACGCTCACCTCCCCATCGAGTCGAGCGCTCCTGAGGGGATCACGACATGAACAGTCTGATCGTTTGGCAAGGCTCTGCCTACGGCGACGAAGACAACAGCGCGCGCCTCGCGACCAACCCGGCCAAGCAATGCCACGGTCGCCGCGGTGCCCGTGGCCAGGCGGCTCACGGACCGTGCGGTCGGAGCGAGGTGAGGAGCGCCTCGACGCGTCGACGGATCTCATCGCGGATCGGTCGAACGGCGCTGAGGTCTTGTCCTGCGGGATCGGCGAGTTCCCAGTCCTCGTAGCGTTTGCCGGGATAGAGCGGACAGGCGTCGCCGCATCCCATGGTGATGACAACATCGGCGGCTCGGACGATCTCGTCGGTCCACGGTTTTGGGAACTCTTCGGTGACGTCGATCCCGACTTCTGACATCGCGGCGATCGCCGACGGGTTGATCTGCGAGGCCGGTTCGGAACCGCCGGAGTAGACGGTGACGCGATCACCGGCGAGATGGCGCAGCCAGCCTGCCGCCATCTGTGACCGGCCGGCGTTGTGAACGCACAGGAAAAGAACGGTCGGTATGGTCGACGGGAGTGAACCTTCGACGTTGCCGAGGGCACGCAAGCGGTCTTTGGTGAACTTCTCGGTGAGCACTGGCAGGAAGCTGGTGATCGTGGCGGTCGGGGCGAGCTTTTCGAGGGAGTCGATGACGAGCCGTTGGATCGTTTCGGGTCCGAACGTGCCGGAGAACTGCGCTTGCAGGGTCGCGGTGACCCGGTTCACGAGTTGGCGTTGATCGAGGGGCATCGACTCGAGGAAGTTGTCGGTCATGGGTTGATCTCCAAAGGTTCAACGCTCTGGGTTGGGAGGAGCTCGTCGAGTAGGCGGCGGACGCGGCGGTCGATCTCGTCGCGGATCGGTCGGACGGCGTCGACGCCTTGCCCGGCCGGGTCGGCCAGCGCCCAATCGAGGTAACGCTTGCCGGGGTAGAACGGGCACTTGTCGCCGCATCCCATGGTGATCACCACATCGGATGCCTCTACCGCTGCGTCATCGAGACGTTTGGGGTGGGCACCGTTGGCGTGGAGGTCGATGCCGAGTTCGGTCATGGCTTCGACCACGGCGGGGTTGATGGAATCCGCGGGAGCAGTCCCGGCGGAGCGGACCACGACGCGATCACCGCCATGATGTGCAAGCAGGGCCGCGGCCATCTGTGAGCGTCCGGCGTTGTGGATGCAGACGAACAGCACTTCGGGCTTGGTGTCGGCGGCGGGTTCAGTCATGGGTGGTCTCCGAAGCGTTGTGGGGGTAGATGAAGCGGATCAGTGCGTAGGCGACGACGGCGCCGAGGAGTTGCATGACGATGAACATCGGAGCCGATGACGGCTTGATGCCGGCGAACGTGTCCGACAGCGTGCGGGCGACGGTGACGGCGGGGTTGGCGAAACTGGTCGACGACGTGAACCAGTAGGCGCCGCCGATCCATGCGCCGACCGCGAACGGCACTGCCTCACTTCGGCCGGTTCGCACGCATCCGTGGATGACCAGAAGCAGGCCGACGGTGGCGACGACCTCCGACAGCCACAAGGCGCCCGACGAGCGGACGTGGGTGGACCACTCGACGGCGGGGAGGTCGAACATGAGGTTGGCGATGATCGTTCCGCTGCAACCGCCGATGGTTTGCGCGACGGCGTACAACACGGCATCGCGTGTGGTGATCGTGCCGAGCAGCCTGTCGACCAAGGTGACGATGGGGTTGAAGTGCGCGCCGGACACGGCACCGAACATGAGGATCAGCCCGATCAGCGCCCCTGCTGTCGCCGCCGAATTCTCGAGCAACTGGAGCCCGACATCTTGCGGCGCGGGCGAGAGCCGGCTGGCCATGATTCCCGAGCCGACAACAGCGATGATGAGCAGCGCCGTGCCCAATCCTTCGGCCACCAGACGACGGGCGAGATCGAGGCGAAGCTGACCGGTGCCGGTCTCGGCCTGAACTGCAAGTTCGGCATCGGTGGGATGGAACGGGTCGATCATGCCGAGACCTGTTCGGTATCGACGACCGCCAGGATCCGAGCACGGAGCTCGGCTACGGCGCTGTCGAACGCCTGACGAGTCGCGGCCGCGACGGGATCAGGGATCGACCAGTGGAGCCAGGCTCCGTCCGGTGCGACCTCCTCATGGGCCTGATCACACACGGTCACCACCAACGGCGGTAGTCGCTTCACGGCCGCCAACTGGCGCGGTGTGGCATCGGTGAGATCGAGCCCGGCACGCTTGGCCGCGGCGATCGCGCCGGGATGCACCCGATCAGCCGGATGTGTCCCGGCGGACTCTGCTGGTTGATGGGTCAGCTCACGCCAAAGCGCCGCGGCCAACTGGCTCCGAGCCGAATTCTGGGTGCAGACGAACAACGCGGGCTGTGGGCGGAACGTTCGTCCGGGAGTGAGAGCTGCGAGCGCGTCGGGCAGGAGGTGCACATAGCGACGTCGACCATCACCACTCGACCGTGACCGGATGATGAGACCGACGCTCTCGAGTACGTCGAGGTGATGCGCCAACAAGTTCGACTCGATCCCTACCAACTGGCGGAGCTCGATAGGGGCTCGGTCCGACATGGCCAACTCGTCGACCATCGCCAGCCGGACCGGGTCACCCAACGCAGCGTGACGGGCGGCTCTCAGCGTGAGCTCTGTGGGCATGCACGGACCATAGAAGCTCAACGACAATTGAGTCAAGTGGGGGTGATCTGTTGAAGGAGGTTTGAACTAACTGCGTGCGATGAGTTGTACGGCGATGATCATCGTGGCGGCGAGGTAGGCGAAGGCCCACGTGGGGCTGAGTGCGGTCCAAAGACCACCAGCGATGATGCTGGCGGCGAAGTTGCCAAAGCTCTGTCTGGCGGCGAGTAGCCCGAACGCGGAGCCGCGCAGACCAGGGCTGGCTTCGCGGGCGACGGCGGCGTGTTCGGCGGTTCGGCGCATCCGATCCCGATGCCGGCGAGGATGAACCACGGAGCGAGTGCTGCCCAGTTCGCGGTGTCGTGGGTGAACCCGAGGTAGGCGACAGCGAAGCCGATCGCGCCCAAGGCGAGCACAAGCCGGGGTGATCGCCGGTCGCTGAGGTGGCCGGCGGTGAGGCTGGTGAGGGTGGCTGCAACGTTGTAGGCGACATAGAGGCTGAGGGCGATGGTGGTGGCCCGGTCCTTGCCGTGGTTTGGTCGGAGGAGTTCGGTTGCCCGCAGGATCATGAGTGTTGCCGCACAGTTGCCGAACTCGAATGCGGCGATGCCGGCGAACAGGCGGCCGATACCGCCGTCGGTTACCGGCCTGATTCGCAGCCGGATCGGTAAGAGTTGCGCGGCATGAGGCACTGCGGTGTGGCGTATGGCGTAGATGATGGCGATTGCGGCGAGCAGTCCGGGGACAACCGACATGCCGATCGCCCATCGGGTTCCGATCGTCGCGACGAGGCCGATGGCTAGGAGCGGTCCGAAGATCGCACCGAGGTTGTCCATGGCTCGCTCGAACCCGTAGGCACGTCCGTACGCGGACGCTGGCACGACATCGGCGAGAAGCGCGTTGCGAGCAGGAACGCGTAGACCGCGGGCAGTCCACGCTCCCGCTCGCAAGATGCCCACCTGCCAGGCGGCCGTCGCACCGCCAGTTGCCGCGGCGAGTACTGCGGTCGTGGTGTACCCGCCGACGGCTACGGCACGGCGGCGGTCCGGATCGTCAGCCAGCGCGCCGCCGTCGAGCCGAGCGACCCCGGCGAGTCCGTCGCTGATTCCTTCGATCAGGCCGAGCGCAGACGCGGGACCGCCAAGTGTCGAGGTCAACAGGCTCGGCAATAGCGCGGTGGGCACCTCGTGGCCGACATCGGCGAAGAAGCTGGCTGCACCGATCCCGATGACGCCAGGGGTCAACCAATTCTGGCGTTGGGCATCATCGTCGTTGATCGGTCCGGCCACAGCGGCGAGCTTTGCCCAGCGGCCATCGCGCGTCGTGTATCGGCACGGGACCACCACATCGGGCCGCGATTGTCGCGGTCCTCGCGTATTGGCGGTTGAGCAATAGCGGACCGACGCGAGCAGCGATGAGGCGACGCGCGATCGAGTAGTCACACAATGTGGGGTCGTCGAGCGCCCGTGACCGATAGCGGCGCTGCCAACATCTTGCCAACACGACTTCGGGTGCAGGGCTCCGCAGGCGCTGCGCATTGAGCGGTGCGTGCGGCGAAGGCGCTGATGAGCGTCTCGGTGCGGCAGTCAACGCACCTTGCCAAGGTGAGGGTCGCCGGTTCGAGTCCGGTCGTCCGCTCCACAAATGCTGGTAGCGGCGTTGACAGCCCGAGGTCACTCTGAGGCTGTCAACGCCCTGCCAACATGAGCCCTCATCCTGTGTGTCGAACGCACGGAGTTTCGAGCGGACTGGCGCCCGCCGTCGTCGATGCGCTCTCCCCGCCGCCGTCACCGAGCGTGTGGCATCTCGATGGTGTCAACCTGGATTGACGATTGCCAGTGGACGACTGCCGGTTGACGGTTGACGATTGACGGCTGACGACTGACGGAACGGTCCCGAGTGGCGTCCCGGCGGCGGTTGTATCGACCGCCTGCCGGTCCGACGTCACGTCACCGGCCGGTGACGGTCCGAGAGAGAAGCCCACAGTGCGGGCACTTCGGCGAGTGATCGCACGGTGTCGTTCAGGTGGGTGCAGCCGATCTCGCCTGCGAGCACGCTGTGGACCGTTCGGCGCCAGGCGGCGGCGGGTGTGCCGACCAGCTTGTCGACATGGCTGGCCGCCCCGGGGCAGTCGAACCAGGGCAACGAACGCGGCGTGGCGGTGAGAGTGGTGAGCATCCCGCTCTCGTCGATGACGGCGTCGACGGTGTACTCGTGCATGACGAGTTCCCCGACATCGGGATCGGCGTAAGAATCCCGGAAGAGCACGTCCAGGCTCAGAGCACCGGAATCGGCCTCCCACACGTCGATACGTCGCATCCGTCGCCATGCCGTTGGCGGGAGTGCCGGTAGTTCGTGCCATGCACGCGCATCGCCTGGCACGGAGAGGTCACCGACCGGCGGGGTGACCTGACCGACGGCGATGCCCTGGCTTGCGGCGGCCGCTGCATAACCACCGTTCTTGAAACCGGCGCAGAACCCGGCCATGGAGTCTCCTTTGCGGAGCGCTCCGGTCGTGCCCCGCGTCTCCGGTTGCACATAGCCAGGCAGACGTGCCTTTGCGAAGCCGGCCACGAGGTGCACGGCCGGGATGTCGTCGAGCAGGAAGTAGAGCAGCGTGCCGGCTTCCACCTCGTCGGGAATCGCGGTCGCGATCGAGCGTCGGAAGCCGTTGGCGCACCTGGCTCCGAGCAATGCGTGAACGGTGTCGATCGGTGAGCTGCTCGAGATCTCGACCAGTTCGTCGTCGACCAGCACGGCGTGGAGTGACGTCTCGGCGAGGACGCTTCCTTCACCGGTCCCCGTTGTCAGAAGGTCACGTGCGTGAGCGTCGATGACGAACGGCCCGTATGGGCCGTCGGAGTACAGGGCATCGAGGTTGCTCGTGCGACGCACGGAGTGGGCGCGACGATCCGGCGAACCGTGTGAAGGCCCAACGACCGGTATCGGAGGTTGCTCGACGAAGACGTTGCGCACCCCGAGGACACTAACGGCCGACGGGACGGGCCAGTCGGAGACCTACATCATGGGTGGCGGCGTGGACTGGACTTCTCGCTTCCGAATGCTCGAGTGAAGACGCCGACGAGATGCTGGCGTGCTCGATCTCGCGGCGGCCCTGGCTCCCCGTTGAGACGGGCAGCGGTGAGGTCGTTGACGATGGCCTGAATCGCACGGGCGTCATCGTCGGGTTCAGCCAGGGGAAAGTCGCCTTTCGCCTTTCCTGCCGCGATGACCTCGGCGAGCAGTTGGCGCTGTGCAGCGAGCCCCTCGGCGGCAATCACCCGGAAGCCTTCGGCAGCGTGAGCGTCGGGCGAGGACAGGATCATCGCCCGGCGGGCCCGACGTTGGTCGTAGGCAACGGAGAGTGCTTCGTCGATCCACGCTTCAAGCGCCTTTCGCGGCGTCGCAGCTCCCCCGACGGCCTTGGCCAACCGAATCGTCATCTTCGCAAACTCGGTTCGACACATCTGGAGGATGAGTTCATCGCGTGATTCGAATTGTCGGTAGAACGCTCGAGTCGACAGTCCCGTCTCGTTGAGGATCTCGGTGACGGAAATCGTCTGGCGTGGCCCAGGTTGCAGGAGTTTGAACGCCGTCTCCAGGATCAGCTGCTCCCGCTGGTGATAGCGCTCTGCCCTCGCTCTCGATACTCGTCGGGAGCCGGACTTCGTGGCGGTACCCGTACCGGTTTCTGCCGATGTCATGATCCAAGTTCCTTCTGCGGGACCGCAGCCACGTACGGGCGTCAGAAGCTGCGGGAAGAGCAATTCTAGTGAGCGACAGAGGGAGCGCGAGGTTTCGTCAGCCGGTCTCGGCGGCATTGCGGACCGCGGCAGCGATGCCCCCATCGACGAGGAGGTCGATGCCGCTGATGAACGATGCGCGATCTGAGAGGAGGAACTCGACGACGTCGCAGATCTCGATCATGGTGCCCTCGCGCTTGAGGGGGGAGAGCTGATAGAGCGCAAGCTTCGCTGGGTTCTTGAACTCCGCTGCGCCCATCGGCGTCGCGATGAGGCCGGGAGACAGCGACACGATTCGCAAGCCCCGATCGCCCCACTGCGTGACTTTGCGTTGGCACATCCGATTGAGGGCGGCTTTCGAAAAGGCATACGCCTGGGTGGGGGTGAGTGCTTCTCCGAGTCTGGCCTCGACCTTGTCCACGAGGTCCGGCGCGAGTGCGTCGTCGAGTATCGGCATCAGACCTTCGGGCACGGTGCTCACGTGGGCGGCCAGAGACGAGATGAAGACGGCTGCCGAGCCGGGCGCCAGGACCGGAAGGAACGCGTCGGCCACCAACGCCGGTCCCCGAAGGTTCACGTTCAGGATCGTCGGACCGTCCCCGAAGCTGGGCGAAATGCCGACAACGTGGGCAAGTGCCGCAACAGGTCCCGCCCCGCTGGCAGCTTCGGCGAGACGCCGAACCGCGCCGGCGTCGGTGACGTCGCACTCAAATCCTGAAGCATCATGCCCTTCGAACCGCAGGGCACCGACTTGCTTGTCGAGGTGGTCGCCGTCCCGATCAACGATCATGACTCGATAGGTGTTGCCCAGACGACGCGCAACCGCCATGGCCAACCCGCCTGCTCCCATCACCACTGCCAACGGCTGACCTGTGCGGACGTTCGATCCGATCTGTTCCACGTTGGCTTCCTCTTGTTCTGGCCGACAACCTCGACCGCCTCGTTCGTCGTTCCTTGGGGCAACAGTCCCTGTGTCGCTTCGTGATCATCCCGTGCCGCGTGTTGACCTGGGGTGCACGACCACAAGAAACCGGAACTCGATTTTCACTTTCGGCAGCCTCGCACGTAGCGTTCCGCGTCGGCAATCGGATCGGTCAGCCATTTCGTGGGGAGTACTCATGGGTAAGCTCGAAGGCAAGGTCGCGTTCATCACTGGTGCGGCCCGCGGGCAAGGTCGTTCGCACGCGGTCCGATTGGCCGAAGAGGGTTGCGACATCATCGCGATCGACATCTGTCACGACGTCGAGGGCATGGACTACTCCAATGCCACTGAGTCGGATCTGGCCGAGACGGCCCGGCTCGTCGAGGCGCTCGATCGGCGAATCGTGGCCCGCAAGGCCGACGTTCGAGACCTGCCCGGACTTCAAGCGGCTTTCGACGAGGGAATCGCCGAATTCGGGCGTTGCGACATCGTGCTGGCGAACGCCGGCATCGTGAACCTCGACTCGGCAAGCACCAACCGGGTGGCGATCTGGCGCGACACGATCGACACGAACCTCACCGGTGTGTGGCACACCTGTGAGGTGGCGCTGCCCAGTTTGGTGGCCGGCGGACGCGGCGGCTCGATCGTGATCACCTCATCGTCGGCAGGTATCAAGGGCACAGGGACAACGGGCGCTGGCGGCGCTGCATACACCGCAGCCAAGCGTGGGCTCGTCGGGCTGATGCAAGTGCTCGCTCTCGCATACGCTGAGCACTCGATCCGCGTGAACACGATCCATCCCACGGGCGTCGTGAGCGGCATGACGATGAACCCGTCAATGGAACGGCTCCTGGCATCGGGCGGTCCTGAGCTCTCCTCGATGCAGAACGCGTTGCCCATCCAGATCCTCGAAGCGCGTGACATCTCCAACGCGATCGCTTGGCTCGTGTCGGATGAGGCCTACTACATCACCGGCATTCAGCTCCCGCTCGACGCGGGGTTCACCGTCCGCTGAGGTCGACTGTTGCCAACGCGCGAAACGCGTCGTCGGCCAGTTCGACAACAGCGGTCTGATGACCGGTTGCCGGGTCGAAGACAGGGCCGTCACGGCCGGAGCTTCTCTCGACGGATGTGCCGTCGATCCAGTGGGTGATGTGCTTCAAGGTTTGGTCCCTGCGCAGAACTCCATCATCACGCCGCGGTTGTCCTCCGGGCGGATGGCGAGCGTGTCGTCTCGGTCGCCGGGAACAAGCGTGATGCCCTGGGCGGCGAAGTGCCGTGCGGTGCGATCGAGATCGACGACACCGAACACGACCGAACGCATGCCATCGCCGTAGCGGTTGACCTGATCGGTGATCGGGCCGGGACCCATGGGCGACATGAGTTCGAGGACGGAATCCGCAAGCTGGAGTCCGGTGACCTTCGATGCGACCGTGGGTCGCACCTCTTCGTAGAGAACCTTGGTGTCGAGGAGATCGGTGTAGAAGCGCAAGGCCGCGTCGTGATCGGCCACAGCAATGCTGTATCGATCGAGGCCCGTGTAACCGATGGGATGCTCATCGCGCCAGTACTCGGCGGGCTTCAATGGCTCGATCCACTCCACGGGATCGTCGGAGAAGAAGCTGAGGTCATAGAACTCCAGCGCGACGCCGAAGCACTCCTCGGGTTCGGAGTGAATGGCGATGCCGATGTCGCGCACCAAGCCGAGCCCACGGTCCTGCAGGTTCTGCCTCGTCTTCGCTACGTCGTCGATCTGGTATTCGACGCCGACCCAGTGCGCGCCATAGCGAGCATTCACGAGCCAGTGCTCCGGCACGAACGGTTCGAACAGCACGCCACCGATGTACAGCAGCGCGGCGTGCCACTGCGGAGCCGGCATGTCGAGCACGAACTGCGCGCCGAAGAGCGATCGGAAGTGATCCATGCTGCGATCGAAATCGCGCACGCACATGTTGAGGTGCGCGACTTCGATGCATCGGATCTCTTCGCTCACGACGCGGCCTGGGAAGGGAGCTTGCCGATCTCGTTCTCGGCAAGACTGAAGCAACGCATGGCGTTGCGGTACTTGATCTTGTCTCGCTGCTCTTCGGTGAGCGCGGACAGTAGATCGTTCACGGCGAAGGAGATCTCGTCGCCGAACAGGCATGTGGGGTGGGGGTAGTCGGTCTCGAACATGACGTTGTCGATGGGCAACAAGGCGAGATCGTCAGGGCGGAGCTTCTCGTACCAGGTATTCACGAAGATCTGACGGCGGAACGCGTCACTGGGAAGTTCGTCGGCCTTCAGTTCGGGGCGGTCCTCCCAGGGGCGATAGCGCTTGTAGTGCACGTCGAGCGACTCGAGGAGGTAGGGCACCCAACCCGAGCCGGTCTCAACCATGGCGAACTTGAGGTCGGGATAGCGGGGGAGCACGCCTGACATCAGCAATTGGCTGCACGCGTTGACGTTGTCGAAGAACGACTTCACCACGTCGACCACGGAGCTGACGCCGTCTCCTCCGACCTTGCGCTGATTCGGGTCCACTTTGTATTCCGCGGGGTTCATCGTGGTGCCTGCGTGGAAGGCGATCGACAGCCCCGTCGCATTGACTGCATCCCACAGCGGATCCCAATGACGCGAGTGCAATGGCGGGTTGTCGTGGAACTGGGGCGTGCCCGACATGACGAAACCTTTGTGGCCCAGTTCTGCGCAACGCTCGATCTCGCGCACGCAGCGTTCGACGTCCCAGTAGGGAACGACCGCGAGCGGGATGAATCGGCCTGGCTCCCGCTGCGCCCAACTGAGGACGAAGTCGTTGAATGCGCCGATCACTTCGAACTGGAACTCGATGGTGGCGCCGGGGACGGTGCGATAGCGGTCCGGGGCGGTGAGGCCGAGGTTCGGATACAGCGCGGCCATGGTGATGCCTTGCTCGTTCATCACCTTGACGCGCTCGGTCGGATCCCACGAGGAGGGGTGCACCTCTTCGACGAAGGAGGGCACCGCAGGGAAGTCGTCCATGCGGCGGTGCGCCGTCGGGTCTTCGGGTGATTGGTAGAAGACGGTGAACGCGAGACTGTTCACCACCTGGTCTCCGATGCACCATGCATCCATTCCTGAGGACTCGACACGGCGGACATGGGGTACGAGATCGCCCCACTTCTTGGTCGACATGCGAGATGTCCATGTGTCCGGCGGTTCGCAGACGTGGCTGTCGGCGTCGATGATCATGGGAGTTCCTTTCGTCAGGTCGGGTCGTCGCTCGCTTCGGATGCCGCAGTCACCGTGCGGGCACCATGGTCAAGGTCACGTGGGTGGCGAGGTTCTGCCTGGTGTGGTCCGTGATCGCCACGTCGCATCGGATCGCGCCGCGGTCGTCCGGTAGTCGCTCGGCAGTGGCCACCATCGGCCATTCACGCTGGGCGCTCAGGAACCGCGCCTCGATATCGATGGCCATCATCGGTGTGCGATCTCCGAACGCGTGCTGCGCACACAGCTCGGCGAGGAGTGACTGCACGCCGCCTTGCACGGTGCCGATCGCTCCGTTGAGGAGCCGATCGGTCGGAACCAGTTCGATGGTTCGTTCATCGCGAATGCGGATCGGCAGCATGTCGTCAAACGTCGGCTCGACCATGTCTTCCGGTGACGGATACGTCGACGACCACGAGTCCATGTTCATGAACGTCGTGGTCGCCCGAGCAAACTCCCGGCCGTCTCCATCGCGGGCCGAGCCTTGGCTGACGACGATGCGCTTACCGACGCGCAGCGGTTGGACCATGAGGTCGAGATGGCCAGTGGTCGGCGCGGGTCCGAGCATCTGCATGCGCATGTCGATCGTCGGCCCTGCCGGCCGTCCCGTGACATACCCCGACATGAAGTCGAGCATGGCGAACACAAGCGACGGGCGGATGACCTTGGTCTCCACCGCGAACAACGCTGGCCGCACCGGTGACCGACCGACGACGGTGCCGGAACGATGATCGAACTCGACGTCGAGCAACACGAGGAAGTGGTCGGACGGGTGGGAAGGGCGCTGCTGCTCAACCGATTGTTGCGACGCCATTGGGCATCCCGATCTCGAACGACCACGGTGACCGCTCCCGAGTTGGACTGTACGATCCAACTCTCCGATTGGCAAGGGTGAACCTCTACGCTTTCCGTCATCGACGCGGGACACCGGTGGTAAGGACGTGGAATGACTTCGAAGGCCTATGTGCCTGCGCCCACTGATCGTGAAGTTGCGTGGGAGCCCGGCCCGCGGACCGACCGGGCTCGCAAGCGTCTGCTCGAGGGGGCGCACGAGGCGTTCTTGTCGAGGGGCTATGGCGGAGCGCGCATCAGCGACATCACCGATGCCGCGGCCATGTCACGCGCGTCGTTCTATGTGTACTTCCCGTCCAAGCAGGACGCGCTCTTGGCCCTCGGCGCCGAATCAGCGGCCGCCGCCAGAGATCGGCTTCGTCGATTGCGCGCCGTTCCGGCAGCGTGGACCGACGATGATCTTCGGCAGTGGCTGGGGTTGTGGTTCGAGCAACTCGATCGATTCGGTGCATTCGACCGGCTGTGGGTGCAAGAAGCGCCTGAGGAGCTCAAGGCAACGGGGCTTGCCATGGAACGACGCCATGCCCTGAGCCTGGGTAAGGAACTCGAACGATTGCGAGGTTGGTCGGCGGGCGATCCGAGGCTGCTCGGCGTCGCCTTCTCGGCCTCGGTCAACGGTCTGTGGCACCACTATCGCCGTGAACCCGACCTCGATGGACGCGATGCGGTACTCGACGCGCTCGTCGACACATCGAAGCTGTTCCTCGGTTCGCGTTGAGTGTCGGTCTGTCGGGGCCGTGGGGTCCCGAATCGCGATGCTTCACGGCGCAAGCCGTCACGTGCCTCGCTGGTCTCGGGGCAGGCCCAGCAAGCGTTCTGCGATGATGTTCAACTGGATCTGGTCAGTCCCGCCAGCAATCGAGTTTGCTCGCGACCCCAGGAACCAGTGCGCCAGATTCGCATCCGCCTCATCGTCGCGTTCCCAGGCGGTCGCGGCCATGCCCCGACGGTCGATCGCTAGAGCAGCTGCTCGCTGCTCGACTCGCGAGGCCGAAATTTTGAGCAGCGAGCCGCTGAACCCAGTACGGCCGTCGGTCGCCTCATGATCCGCTCGATCGACGGTCCGCTGAGTGACGGTCTCAACCACGGCGAGGCCAGCGAGCAGGTCACGGCTGGCCGAGTCGTCGGCCGAATGTTCCAAGGCGGCAACTCGCTGCCACCGTGGTCGGCCACGCTGGCGAACCCGTCCCCGCTCGCTGCCGAGGGTCGACATCGCCACCCTCCAGCCGTCCCCTTGGGCACCGATCACGCAGTCGGGCGAGATGCGCACGTCATCGAGGTGCACCTCGTTGAAGTGCGCCCCACCGGTCATCTCCCGCAATGGGCGGACCTCGACGCCAGGCGCTTCGACGTCGAGGACGAACATCGTCAATCCCTGGTGACCGAAGGATCCCTCGGTAGTCCGCGCCAAGAGGAGGGCGTAGTGAGCGTGCGAGGCGAAGGAGGTCCAGACCTTTGACCCGGTCACCGCATAGGCCCCGTCATCGAGGAGCGTGGCGCGAGTCCTGATCGCAGCCAGATCAGAGCCCGCGTCCGGCTCCGAGAACAACTGACACCAGACCTGCTCCGCTGCGAGCGTCGCTGCGACATGCCGGGACTTCAATATCCCGGACCCCCATGCGAGCAGGGTGTCGACCGCCAGGGTGAGACCCACCGCGAGGGGCGTCAAGTTCGCGATCGCGTACTCCGATGCCAGCTCTGCCCAGATCGCGTCAGCGGACGCTGGCAATCCCTGTCCTCCGTGCTCGCGCGGCACTGACAGCCCCGCGAGTCCGGCGGCGTAACACCGTCGCTGAAAGACCCGCGCGGCTTCGATCGCTTCACCAATGTCTGTACCCGGCGCAATGAGAGCGGGCGGATCGTCAACGGTCGGATCGATGATGCGATAGGACCCGGAGAGGAATGTTCGGATCTCCTCAGCCAGCGTCGCGAGCCTCTGCGAGTCGTCGATCATCGCAAATCCTCCACGGTCACGACCGGACGTCGAGACGGCAAGGAGAGTACAGCTAGGGCTCCGATCGACCGGTACTTCGACCTGACCGGCACGCTCGCGCTGTTCGACCAGTGCCGGAGATTCGAGTACCCCGACCGCGCGAACCCCGGGGCAGACACGTGTCAGGCGAGTCCGAGCCCGCGGATCGTTCGCTCCAACGCAGTGGCGGCATCGATGTGCATCTCCGGTGACGGGTAATAGTCGTTGCGGGCGATCGACAGTCCGCTGTAGTTCTTGTCCTGCGGCTTGCCTGGCGCCGTTACTGCCCCAGCGAGCGACGCGTGGTCGACCGTGACCGGCTCACCGGTGAATCGGCTCAGCAACGGATGTCCACTGTTGCGGACGCTGAGGCATTCGCAGTACCCGGCGCAGGCCTTGGCGACCTGCTCGACGGACGCCCGATCGACGAATTGGGGGAACTCACCCATGTTCTCGAACAGATTCCCGTCAAGCGAGTAGTTGACCGGCTCGTCTTGCGATCGGCGCGAGAACCAGAAGAGGATCGTGGGAACGGTGATGCGTTCCACAAGGGCAAGGTTGGTTGACACCCAGCTGGCGCGTAGCTCGGCGACGTACTGGGCGGCGTAGTGCGGCTCACGAGCGAGGACCCGACCCCAGGCCGAAACGCTGTTCATCACCTTGCCGGTCTCGCGATGGCGCAACTGCTCGACCTTGCCTGTGGGATCGTAGCGTGCGGTCGCACCCCCGCGTGCCGACATGACCTGCAAGATGGCGAACCGGCCGCGGTTCACCCACTCGATGAGCTCGGGGTGATTGTCGACGAACAGGCCCGGCCAGCCTGCCCCGACTCCCATGTTCAGCGGC
Organism: Acidimicrobiia bacterium; assembly: GCA_050246915.1. Taxonomy (GTDB): domain Bacteria; phylum Actinomycetota; class Acidimicrobiia; order Acidimicrobiales; family Ilumatobacteraceae; genus JBFWVD01. The sequence goes on from JBFWVD010000014.1 coordinate 70,594, forward strand.
GGCAACCCGATCGATTCGCCGACGATCTCGGGAAATGGACGCGGCACGTACACGCCCATCGTCTGGGCGGCGCCGATGCACGAGAAATAGGCACCGCTCTCGAGCTCCGGTGCCGGACCGCGAAGTCGGATGCCTGGGATCCCGGGGAGCTCGAACGATCGATAGTCCACGATCTCGTGATCGCGAGCGTCGTAGTCGAAGGTGACAGCTTCGTCGTCCATAAGGCGAGCATGGCACACCGACGTGAATGCGTCGCCCAGCTCTATGGGCTCAGCTGCATGGGCTCAGCTGCATGGGCTGAGGCACCTCGGGTCGTCGAACGCGACGAACGCCGAACTCCCGTGCGACCCGCTCAGCCACGCTCCCACCGGTCACGCAATGGGACTCTGGCTGACTTCTCAGCGCCGAATGTCGCCACGACGGCCTCGGTCGCTACCGCAGCCGAGCAGACCGCGCGTTGCCGCCGCCGCCGACGCAGCAACACCAACGCGACGATCGCTGCGCCCCCAATGATGGCGATCGTTCCGAACAATGCGAACCCGGCGGCGGTGCCCAACCCGATCGCGGCCAGAACGCCCAGGATCGGTCCAGCGCAGCACGCGGCGCAAGCGGCGATGGCGACGCCGGCCAATGTTGCGTTGTCCTTCTTGGCGCTCACGACGGTGTCCCGAACACCGACTCGACGAGCAACTGCGCATCGAGGGGTGCCCGAACCTCGAGCGCGATACCGCGGCCATCAACGGTGATCGCGAACTGGAGGAACTGGCAGCACTCCTGCTCTGCGACGACCAGTCGGAACAGGTCAGCCGTGGGCACCGATGAGCTGAGCACACATCGGATACCGCCATCGAGAGGTTCGCGCCGTTCGACGTTGGCGAGCAGCGAGTTCCAATCGGAGATCCGCCCGTTGATCGAGTCCGGTGACAGCGTGCACGCGATCGGCGGGTCAGCGGGCGTTACCGTCTTTGTCGACAGGGCGATCGACTGGATCGTCGTGGCAACCGCCGCTGTCGTGTCGGGCCCGGTGACGCAGCCGCAATCGGCGTCGCACGCGCCAATGGGGCGGTGTCGTTCGAGCGCCGCGGCGGCCCGCTGCAGTTCTGCCGTGAAGGTCATCAGGTCGGCGATCTGATGTTGCGCAGCCGTGATCTTGGCAGTGACAAGGTTGCGAAGCTGGTCCTGGATCGGGCCGCATTCTCCGCCGTCCCAAGCGGTCAACAACACCGCGATCTCATCGAGACTGCAACCGAGCTGCTTGGCCCGAGCGATGAACGCAAGCCGCTCCAACGTCCGGGAGTCGTAGGTGCGGTAGCCGGACGGGGAGCGCGAGGCCGTGGGGAGCAGCCCGATCTGCTCGTAGTAGCGCAACGTCGCGGCGGTGAAGCCACTGACGTCAGCAACCTCTTTGATCTTCAGTCCAAGCGTCATCGGGATGGACGATAAACCTTCATCTTGACTTGAATGTCAAGCAGGATCCTTGATCAACGGGGCATACATGATCACGGCGACAAGATCATGAGCCTCCTGCTCGTTCGCCACGACCGCTTGGATCGACTGCGAGCCCCAGTTCGCTGTAAACGCATCCCTCTCGGTCGCAGCGGCCGATGGTGCAACGATGAGCGGCGCATCGCCATATGCACAACCATGAATGACCCGAGCTCGACCGCCGATGGCGTCGGAGACCTATGACCTCTCCCAATCCTCCACTCGATCCGGCGGCACGCGCCGCGCTGCAGCGTCGGACGTTGCGCGTTTTGGCCTCCGGGCAGGTGGTGGGTGCGGCGGCGTTGGGGTCGGCCGTGACGGTCGGTGCATTCGTGATCCAGGGGATCTTGGGCCAGACGACGCCATGGGCCGGCGCGGCCACGGCGACCGTCACGATGGGGACTGCGCTCATGGCCCAGGTCCTGTCGCGATTGATGCTGCGACGCGGACGTCGGGTCGGTCTCGAGTTGGGCTACGGCTTGGCCGTGGTGGGTGCGCTGGTGGCGGCGTCGGGCGCGGAGATCGAGTCGCTGCCGGTGTTCCTGCTCGGCCTCTTCCTCTATGGCAACGGCCAGGCCGCGAACTTGTTGTCGCGCTACGCGGCAACTGATCTGGCCGAGCCCGAACAACGCAGCCAAGCGATGAGCGCGATCGTGTTCGCCTCGACGTTCGGTGCGGTCCTCGGACCTCTGCTCATCGGGCCGATGGAACGGGCCGGTCAGGCCTGGTTCGGGCTTCACAAGTACACCGGCCCGTGGCTGTTCACCGCGGTGTGCTTCACCGCAGCCATGGCCAACACTGCGCTCCGACTACGGCCGGACCCATTGGTCGTGGCCGGTGGCGTGATGGCGGCCGGCGCGGCGCGTGAACCGCTGCGCCTCGGGGCGACGATGGCAACGATCGGCCGGTATCACTCGGCTCGCCTCGCGGTGTTTGCCATGGTGATCTCGCAAGTCACCATGGTCGGTGTCATGGCCATGACACCGGTGCATCTCAAACTACACGGACACGAGAGCGTGAGTCAGTACGTCGTGTCGTTGCACATCGCGGGCATGTATGCCTTCAGCCCGTTCGTCGGCAGGTACAGCGATTCGCGCGGTCGCCTCGCCGCGATCTGGGTCGGCGCCGGGCTGTTGGTTGCTTCGTCGTTGATGGCGGCGTTGTCAGGCGATGTGGAGCAGCTGCTGTTCCCGTCGCTGTGGCTCCTCGGGTTGGGATGGAACTTCGGCCTGATCGGTGGTTCCAGTTTGTTGATCGATTCCGTGCCGGCGTCGGAGCGGGTCGCGGTGCAGGGCGTGGCGGATCTGATGATGAGCTTCTGTGGCGGGCTCACGGGGTTCGCATCTGGGTTCATCCGGCGCGCCGTCGGCTTTCACATCTTGGCCAGTCTCGCCACAGTCTTTGCCGGCCTGCTGCTCGTTGCGGCCCATTCTGCGCGGCTATCGGGAGGAAGGCCGCGTTCGAGTCTGGCGTCCGATCCGGCGGGCACCTCGTAGGAAGGTGCCCGCCAGATGTGGTTCAGGTCTTCTTCTGGCACCCGGTCGTTGATCGGAGCGGCTCACCGAAGATCGGGTTGATCGGGCACACCCCGGTGGCTCCGGTGGCGAGGGGCAAGATGCCGAACGTGGCGAGTGCTCGACCGGTCCGTCCGCCGGTGCGGAGCCCGACCGCGATGAGCGCAGCGCCCATGGCAACTCGAATTGCCCGTCCCGGTCCAGTGTTCATGAATCGTAGGAACTTCATTGTGGTGTCTCCGATACGAGGAGGGGGGAGCAAGCGTCAGTGGGAGAAGTGGACGCGGGGGAGGCGCTTGTCGAGCCAGGCGGGGATCCACCAGTTGCGTTCGCCGAGGAGCTTCATGAGCGACGGCACGAGCATCATTCGCACGACTGTGGCGTCGAGGAGCACGGCGAGTGCCAAGGTGATGCCCAACTCGGTCGGCGGGATCGGACCGGTGACCCCGAAGGCGATGAACACCACGATCATGATGAGGGCGGCGTTGGTGATGGGACGACCGGTACGAGCGATGCCGTCTTGAATGGCCAGCTGGGTGTTACCTGTTGCCTCGTAGCGCTCGCGGATCGCTGCGAGCAGGAACAGCTGGTAGTCCATCGACAGGCCGAACAGCAGGGCGAAGAAGAACAGCGGGGCCCAAGCATCGACGAAGCCCTGCTCGTTGATGCCGATGAGGCTCGCTCCGATGCCGTGTTGGAACACCAACGTCGCGAATCCGAACGCGGCCCCGACGCTGATGAAGTTCAGAATGATCGACGAGATGGCCAGAGCGAGGCTGCGGAACACAACGAGGAGCAGCACGAAGGCCACGATGGTGATCACGGCGATGGCGAGGGGTGCCTTGCCGGTGAGGACGCCGGTGAGGTCGTAGTTCTGGGCGGCGGGTCCGCCCACCTCGGCGGTGGGGGCCGCGGCAGGGATCGAATCGCGGAGCCGAGCGATGAGATCGGACGTCTTGGCATCGTCAACAGCTGTTGACGGGGTGATGCGGACCACGGTGCGGCCGTTCGCGGCCGGTTCGGAGACGATCCGGGCATCGACGACACCGGAGTCGGCTTGAGCGGTGGTGACGACTTGCTCGGCCTCGCTGGCGTCGACAGTGACGAAGAGCGGACCGGCGGCGCCGGGACCGAAGGCGGACACGAGCATCTCGTAGCCGTCACGGCTCGATCGGCCTTCATCGACGACGCGTGCCCCAGGCATGCCCAGTCGCATCCCGAGCGCGGGGGCGGCCAGCGCAAGCAACACGGCGAGTCCGATGCTCAAGGTGATGGCCGGTCGCTTCATCGCTCGGGCTGTCCATCGTGTCCAGCGGCCTTCTGCAGCGCGGTCGGGATCGTCCTGCGCCTTGGCGACGAGGACGCGGTCACCGAGCGACACCAGAACGGCGGGCAGCAAGGTGAGCGATGCGGTGGCCACCGCGGCGACGGAGAAGATCATGCCGAGGGCCATGGCGCGGAACACCATGATCGGCACCAGGAACACCGCGGCCAGTGAGAGCACGACGGTGAGGGCGGAGAGGAACACCGCCTTGCCGGCAGTGTCGAGGGTGGATGCCATCGCCTCGGATGCGTCTTTGCCGTCCTCGCGTTCTTCGCGGTAGCGAGACACGATGAACAAGGCGTAGTCGATGCCGACGGCGAGGCCGATCATCATCGAGAAGTTCATCGACCACACCGACAGCGGCGTGACCGACGTGGCGAGGTGCAAGCTGGCAAAGCCGACGGCGATGCCGGCCACGGCCAGAATGAGGGGGAGTCCAGCGGCGATCGCGGATCCGAATGCGATGAACAGCAGGATCAACGTGGGCAGTCCCGACAACAGTTCGGCCTTGTGAAGGGCCTCTTCGTTCGACGTGTTGAAGTCACTCCACACCGGCCACTCGCCGGTCACCTCGGCCACAGCGCCATCGGGTAGCGCGATCTTGGCAACGTGATCGATCACCGCGCCGGCTGATTCGGGAAGGTCGGCGTCTTCGGAGGCCGTCAGCTCGACCGGGATGAGTGCGGTGAACCCATCTCGGGCGATGAGCCCCGCCTCGGCCGGCATGGCGAGCGGATCGGCGACCGCCTCGACCCCCTCGGCGCCGTCGAGTGCCGTCACGATGGCATCCACGCCCGTTCGATCGGAGGTGATCGGCGTCGCCTGGTGGATCACCACGACGGCCGCCTCTGCGCCCACTTGCGGGAAGTCGCTGCGGAGCTCGTCACGAACTCGCTGTGCGATCGATCCCTGTGCCTCCCAGCCGGCTCCCGACAGCGCGCCATTGACAGTGATTGCCAAGGGGGCCGCGGCAACAGCGATCAACAGCCACAGGAACATGACGTGCTTGCGTCGACGAACCGAGAACCGACCCAACCGGGCAAACCAGTGCTCACCCTTCGTAGGCCGATGAGCGGGTGGGGATTCCAAGGTGGCGGACATATGCGTCAACTCCAATTGCGATTGCTGGTGCGGGGATGTCGGGGTCATCAGGAGAGCTTCAGGAACATGCGTTGCAGATCGTCGATCGAGTTGCCCTCGTCGGCAGCCTCTTCGGGGTGCGTCGCGCACCAGCTGAGTCCATTGGCGATGAGAAGGAAGCCCACTTGGTCGAGGGCCTTTCGAGCCGCGGTGATCTGTGTGACGACGTCGCGACAGTTCCGGCGTTCGGCGACCATCTGTTGAACACCACGTACTTGCCCTTCGATGCGGCGAAGGCGCTTGGTGATGTCGACGACCGCGTCCTGCGGGATGTCCATGATGGGCCCCTGTCCGATACGTACAGGGGTATCCTACGGCATACCCTATGGGGTATGCAACATCCGGATCGCGCGTCGATGAACCTCAGATGTGTTCAGGCTGTGGGTGAGCGCTTCGATGCCGAGATCGAGCGGGCTGTGTAGTGCAACCTGAATCGGTTCAGGTGCGGCGGCCGGACATCGCCAGAAGGCGAGTCTGGGCATCGGCGTCGGGATCCGCGGCAATCTCATACCCGTAGAGCCCGGGGCCGCGTGCCTCGTCGGTGACCATCTTCATCGCTTCGGTGGCAGCGACGACCAAATCGGCGGGAAGGCGCTCATCGCCGCCCACCGCGCGAGCAAGATCCCAGGTGTGAATGACGAGATCGCGCATGAGTCCATCGACAATGACGAACGGAGGTGCCTCGTTACCGCCGACGAGAAGGGTTTCGATCGAACGATCGATGAGAGCTTCGAGCGTCGACGCGATGGACAGCCGCTCGGCATGCCATGCATCGAGGACGTCGCCGTCGACGGGCTGACCGAAGACCGAGAAGAAGTCTGCCCCGTCAACGGAGGCCCGAAGGGCGCGCAGGTTGCTAACGACGTGCGCGATGACATCGCTGGCGGTCCAACCCTCACATGGTGATGGCATCGCCAGGTTGCCGATGGTTGCGGCGACGACTCGCGAATCGAATAGGTCAACTGCTCGGAGCAGACCGGATCGTGACATAGCGGACAACGTCATGCGCGAGATCATCGCACGGCGTGAGTGGCCCCGATTCACACCAATGGCGTCATGATGGAAGACCATGGCCGAAGGTGACGAACCAGCGCGGCGTCCACGACGGGTCGAGCTCGTTCGTTGGGGTGTCGGCCTGGTGATCGGCGTGCTGTCGGTGTGGGTCGCCTTCGCCGTTGCAGGTGGCCTCCGCGACGCCACCGACGCGCTGCGCCAACTCGATGGGGGCTGGCTCCTCGCCGGGCTGGGCATCGAGGCGTTCAGCTACTTCGTGCTCGGCGTGAAGCTTCGTCAGCTCGTCGGCGTCGATGTGGTGTCGAACGCCGAGGCCGTCGAACTCGGCCTCGTGCTGTCGGGGTTCGGGCTCCTCACTCCGGCGCGGCCGGCCGAGGGCCTCGCTCTCGTCGCCTCACACTTGCGCCGGCGGGGGCTCAGCAAACGGCGCATCACGATGGCGTTCGGGTTCGCTGAGTGGTTCTCCACCCGAGTGTTTCTCCTCGTGTCGTCGATCAACCTGATCGTCGTTGCTGCGATCGAGAACGACCCGATCAGTGATCTGTGGCCGCTGCTCGCTGCTGCTGTATTGGTGTTGCTGGTGTTGGCGGCGACCGCTCGACTCGCCGTGAAGCCTGGTGCCGTCGAACGGCTCGGCCAGGTCGCTGGTGCGCTACGGCGGCCGAGTCGGCGGCGCTCGGTCGAGGAGCGGCGTTTCGCGGCGGCTGCCTGGCACAGCGAGGCGAAGGCCTTCATCGGGCCGCCTCGGCATCGAGCCGGCATCGCGGTGTTGACGGCAGTGGCATCACTTGCCGACGTCGGTTGCCTGTGGTTCGCTCTTCGAGCCGCTGGCGCCGGAGTGGGCTTCGATGTGGCGTTGCTGGCCATGACGGTCGCGGCGGTCTCGTCCCTGGTCCCGTTCGTTCCCGGAGGGTTGGGCATCGCCGAAGCGGCCATCCCGGCGGTGGCGAACCATTTCGGCGTGCCCTACGAGCAGGGTCTCGCCGCCGCAGTTGCCTATCGCGTCCTGGGGACGTTCATCCCGGCAGCGGTCGGGGCATTGGCCATCGTGGGGCTTCGCCGTTACGCGGTTGCGTCTCCCCAGGAGTCAGCGTCAGAGGTGATGTGACCATTCGGCATCGGCTCGCATCTACTCGGTGACGGCGGGGTTCGCCGGAGTCGATGTTGGAGGTTCATCATGTCGTTCGCTCGTTTCATGGCCGGTCCGATCGGTCGAGGTGTCCGCGCCCTCGTCGGGGTCGTGATGATCGCTGGTGGTCTGGCCATGGGGTCGACCGGCGGGTACATCCTTGCCGTGGTCGGACTACTGCCGCTCGTCGCCGGATTGGCCAACATCTGCGTGCTCGGCCCACTGTTCAAGGCTCCGCTGAGCGGCAAGGCCGTGCTTCAGTCGAAGTGATGACGACTGGTCAGCCGATGGGTCAAACTTCGCGCCGTGGATAGCTCCGGAGCCGCAGCGATCGTTGACCCATCGGTATGGCTGGTGGAGATGTTCGCGTCGCACGCCGATTCGGTGTTCAACGTTGCGTATCGCATCGTCTGGAATCGGGCCGATGCGCAAGACGTCGTGCAGGACACGTTCATCAAAGCAGTGCACCGGTTCGGTCAGCTGAGCGACCCGGCCAAGGCGCGCGGCTGGCTGTTGGCCATCAGCTATCGCGAGGCGCTCATGGTGCTTCGGCGCCGTCGCGACCATCCCACCGATCCGTCGGCGATGCCCGAACTCGCGGACGCGGCCGGTGACCCGGCGACGGTCGTGGTCGACGCTGAGCTCGCCGAGCTGATCCGTACCGCAATCGACAAGCTGCCAGATCTCTTGCGGGTCGCGTTCGTGTTGCGAGATGTCGAGGAGATGGCAATGTCAGACGTAGCGGACACGCTCGGCATCGGATTATCAGCAGCGAAGATGCGAGTCGGCAGGGCACGTGAGCACTTGCGCGTCGAGCTGTCCGGAAGGATCTGACATGGAGTGCGCCGACCTGGCCGCCCATTTGACCGAGTTCCTCGAGGGTGACCTCGACGACGACATGGAGGCCGCCGCGCTCGACCACCTCGCATCGTGTGAGCAATGCGAGGTGGTGTTGGCGCAGACTCGAATGGTCATCGATCTCTCGGGTAGGCACGGGCGAGCCGTGTTGGAACGGTCGGAGCGAGATGCGTTGCTCCGGCGAATACTCGACGCGACGCGCAATTCACGTTGACGATCGACGGTCACCAATCCATGTGCCTGGAAGCTCAACCTTTCGCGAGCGTCTTGATGTAGGCGATCACATCGTTGATCTCGTCGTCGGTCAACGTGTTCGAAGGCATGAGGACGCCCGTTGCCCCCTTGACCTTCTTGGCTTCCGGGTCGCGAATCGACTCGAACAGGTACGCGTCGTCGGCAAAAACCTTGCCGTTGCCGCTGATCTCGACTTGTGATCCATAGAGTCCTACCCACGACGGGCCGATCGCTCCATCGAATGAACTGCCGTGACAACCGGCGCAACCGGAGGATTTTGCGATCTCCAGGCCCCGCTGGGCTGCGCCGGTCGGGTCCTCGGGCACCGCCGGGTCTGCTGCGCACCCGGCAACGGCGCTCGCCACCACGGCAGACGACACGACAACGACCAGCCAGCCGGCACGTCTGCTCATGCGCCTGGGCTCCGGGAGAACGCGACCGCACCCGGTGAGTGTCGAGCTGGGAGCTGCGGCTGTACCCGTGTCCAGTACCACAGCGATCCGATCAGCCCGAGCCCGAAGCACGCCGAGATCACAACGATGCCGAGCACGTCGACTCGTTCAGGACGGGTCCCGTCGAAATCCCCGGGCTCTCGTCGCAGCGCGGAGGAGTGGGCGAGGATCGCAGGAAAAACGTCGAGTCCGATGATCGCTACGAGCGTCAGAGCAAGGGCAGTGTTCACGCCATGTCGGTCGTCACTGCGGCGCCGATGGTTCCCCAGCTCATCCGGGGCGATGCCGTGCCGATAGTTGGAGCGCTCTGTCAGCTTTCACCCAGCGTAAGGTCAGGATGTCGACATGAAGGATCTCCTCAGGACACGATGGTCGATCGTGGGTGCGACCTCGATCGGGCTGCTCTTGGCGCTGCTGATCGGCTGGTCGGTGGCGGGTGTCGGCGCCGGTGTGGCGACGATCGCCGTGGTGGGGTGGCTGAGCATGCAGCTGGCCGCCACACCGCGAGGTGCGCCCGCCGATGGGGCTGGAGAGGACACACTGGCCATCGTCCGTCATGTGTCGGCCACAGCGGCGGCCGCCGAGGTGTCATCGGCGCGGACGAACGCGATTGCCCTGGCCGCCGATTCGATGTCGGCGCAGGTGTCGCAGGTTGCGGCTGCGGTGGAGGAGTTCGGTGCCAGCGTTCGCGAGATCGCTTCGACCACCTCGCGCGCCAATCAAATCGCTGATCACGCCGCGACGGAGGCGCACACGTCGTTCGAACTGATCGAGCGGCTGGCCAACTCGTCGCGGAACATCCGTTCGGTGGCCGAGCTCATCAGCAACATCGCCGAGGAGACCAACCTCCTCGCATTGAATGCCACCATCGAGGCCGCCCGTGCCGGGGACGTTGGTAAGGGCTTTGCCGTCGTCGCCAGTGAGGTCAAGAACCTGGCGAGTGAGACGGCCAGCGCAACCATCGACATCCGGCGGACGGTCGATGCCATCGCCGCCGATGCCGAAGCAGCCGTGACCGGCATCGGTCGGGTGCTCGAAGTGGTGGCCGAGATGCATGAGCTGCAGGGAGCCATTGCCGCCGCCGGAGAGGAGCAGGCGGTGACGACCAACGAGATCGCCCGCTCGGTGCACGACGCGTCCGAGTCCACGGCCATCGTGGCCCGTGAGGTACAAGCCGTCGCGCTCACTGCGTATGACACGACGCTGGGCGCCTCGAATGCGCGTCGCTCCGCAGTAGCTCTCGCGTCACGCCTGTCCGCCACGGTGCCGCCGCCCACCAATCCCATCGCCGGGGCCCTTGTTGCCCATGCCGATTGGAAGGCTCGTTTGATCGCGGCGATCGAGACCGGCACGTCTGAGGTCACCATCGAGGCCGCGTCGGCCGATGACCGTTGCGCGTTCGGCGCGTGGCTGTACCGCGACATCAGCGCCACTGATCGGGCCTCTGAGCACTACGAGAAGGTCCGCAGTCTCCACGCGTCGTTCCATCGGCATGCCGGTTCGGTGCTGTCCGATGCGCTGTCGGGTCGGGCCGCGCAGGCTCGTGCCGCGATGGCCGTGGGCACCGCGTTCGCGCAGACCTCGTCGGAGCTCACGTACGCGTTGAGCGCGTGGCAGGAAGGCCGTCAGTAGCACGGGCCGGCGATCGCGCCCATCACTACTTCCGACGTCGACAACGGTACGCGTCTCGAATTCGGGATGTCCCACCGAGGCAGAACCGTGCATCGGTTCTCGAGGCCATGATCGCTGCGGTCTGATCCGGGCCGGAGCCGATCGGGCAGGCATGGATGCGTTCCTGCAATGCGAGCAGCTCGCGTCGCTCCTTCTCGCATGCGGGGCAACGCTCGAGATGATGGTGGAGGATGGTCTGCTCATCCGGCGTCAACTCGTCATCGAGGTCCGCTGAAAGCAGAATGGCAATGGTGTTGCACCCCATGGGTGCGATGTCGCTCGATCGTGTCGGCAGGTTCCCCGGACACCGCTGTTGTGGCCGATCGGCTCTCGTGAATTTGCTCGTGGCCGCCTCGGATGGGAGCCGCAGGGCGGTGCGCGACGTCAACCACCTTGCTGCGGCCGCCCGCGACGGCGATCGCGTCGCCCTGGAGCAGTTCGTCGCTGCGACCCAGGGGGACGTCTGGACGTTCTGCGCCAGAATGATGGGACGTCATCAGGCCGACGACCTCACACAGGAGACCTTCCTCCGAGCGATCGGAACGCTGCGCACGTTTCGGGGCGAGTCGAGTGCGCTCACCTGGCTCCTGATCGTCGCCCGCAACACCTGCGTCGATACCATCCGCCGCGAGACCCGTCGACGGAGGATACGCGATCGTCTCGCCCGGTACGGCGAGACCGGTCAGGATCCTGTGCAACCTGAGCAGAGCGTCGAACTGGAGGAGTTGATCGAGCGGCTCAGTCCCGATCGCAGGCTGGCGTTCGTGCTGACCCAGACTCTGGGGCTTTCCTACGACGAGGCCGCTGAGGTGTGTGAAGTTCCCATCGGCACGATCCGGTCGCGGGTGGCCAGAGCTCGCCAGGACCTCATGGCGATGCTCGATGACGATTCCGGTGGAATCACGGGCGTGCTCTAGATGGTTCGAGGGCACGGCCTGCAGCCCGATGCGTCCGAGTCGCGGCCAGCGTGACGCGCCGGCGACTTCCTCGGAACTGGAGCACGTCAACGAGCGACTGAGTCGCCGTGAAACTACGACATAGCGCCGCAATGGCGGCCACCTTGGTCCTCGTCCTGGCCGCGTGCGGGGATGACAGCTCCGGCTCCGGCTCGGCGACGACAACGGGCGCCTCGGCCGCGACGACGAGCGGTGCAACGACCTCGTCAGTGGCGACGACCGCGGCCAGCGCCACGTCCGTGGCGGCGATGCCGTCCATGAAGACGACCTATCCGTTGACCATCACCAACTGCGGTCGCAAGGTCACCTTCGACGCGCCACCGAAGAAGGTGCTGATCCTGAACGGGACGTCCGTCGCCGAGGTCGAGAGCTTCATCGCTCTGGGCATCACCGATCACATCCTTGCCAACAGCCAGTCATACGGAGCGACGGACGTCGACGGGATGATGGAGAAGATCGCGGCCATCCCGAATGGCGGATTGAAGCTCAACGAGAACTTCGAAGTGCCCAAGGAGCAAACCTTGGCGCTTGGTCCGGACCTGGTGATCAGTACCTGGGCAGGGGGGTTCTCCGAGGCGATGGGGTCGATCACCCGTGATCAGCTCGATGCCGCGGGGATCAAGAGTTATGTGACACCGGTGAACTGCGCGTATGGCGACGAGAAGCCGAGCGCTGCGGACGCCGAAGCCTTTGCCAAGCAGACCTATGAATCATCGTTCGATCTGTTGCGCGAACTCGGGGTGATCTTCGACGTGCAGGAGAAGGCCGAGCAGGTGATCACGGATGCGAAAGCCAAGATCGCCGAGGTGAGCCGTCCCGCGGGGGCGAAACCGGTGCATGTGCTCGTGGCTTTCCCAGGAATGTCCATGTCCGGCGATGGAGTCCCCTCCGTGTTCGCCGGGCCACTGACCGACTCGATCATCGCTGCGGCTGGCGGTGTGAACTCGTTTGCCGGGAAGCCCACGTTCGCCGACTCGATGTCGATCAACGCCGAGGCGCTTGCTGCAGCTCAGGTCGATGTGCTCGTGGTTGGTCTATTCGCACCTGGCGAGAGCGCCGATGACTACGCCAAGGCCATCTTCGCCCAGTACCCGCAGTGGAACGCCGCAAAGACGAACACGTACATCTCGATCGCGGAGACCATCTATCTCGGCCCGTACAACGCAGAGGGCATCGAGAAGATCGCTGCCGCCGTCGCCAAGGTTGGCTGATCGGGGGGTCCCGGCGCGTGGTCCCCACCTCGTGGGCGGTGGGGGCTACGTCGCGCTGATCATCGGCCTCATGGTCGCGCTGGTGGCATCTGTTCTGCTGGCCATCGCGATGGGCACGGTGACGTTGCCGTTCGGTCAGGTGTGGCGGGTCCTCGGTTCCAATCTCGGGTGGGGTCACGGGGCGGTCACACCAGTCGAGAACCAGATCATCTGGGAGTTCCGCACACCGCGGGTCCTGCTTGCCGCGGTGGTCGGCGGGGGGCTGAGCGTGGCTGGGGCGTGCCTGCAGGTGTTGGCCCGCAACGGTCTCGCCGATCCCTACGTCTTGGGTGTGTCGTCAGGAGCGGCCTTCGGAGCGGTGATGGCCGTGGCACTGGGCTCTGCGGCGGTGGGAGGTCTCGGCGCCAGTGGTGCCGCGTTCGCCGCCTCGTTGGTGACACTGGTGTTGGTCTTCGTCATGGCCCAGCAAGGTGGCCGCATCGGTCCGACACGATTGGTCCTCGCCGGCGTGGCGATCAGCTACTTGGCCACTGCTGCCACGAGCTTCGTGCAGCTGTATGTGAACCCACTCGAGTTGCGCGGGATCATGTTCTGGATTCTCGGATCGTTGGCGGCGGCGTCGTGGGATGATCTCCGATTCCCGACGCTGGCAATGGTCGTGTCGACCGGTTGGCTGCTGGCTCGGGCTCGATCGATGAACCTGATGGCCACGGGCGATGACACAGCCAGTGCGCTCGGGGTAGACGTGAACCGGTTCCGCATCGAGCTCCTCGTCATCTCCTCGGTGCTCACCGCAACAGCGGTGAGCGTCTCGGGAGGTATCGGGTTCGTCGGGTTGATGGTCCCCCACGCGGCGCGTTTCGTCGTTGGGTCCGATCATCGCAGGATGCTCCCGGTGAGCCTCCTCGGCGGGGCGGTGTTCATGGTGCTCGTCGATCTCCTCAGCCGTATCGCCGACCGGCCCAACGAACTCCCGGTGGGGATCTTCACCGCGGCCATCGGCGCTCCGTTCTTCCTCGTGCTGCTGCGCCGATCCGGTAGGGGAGCGATGTGAACGTCACCGTGGACGGCGTGCACGTTGCACTCGACGGCAACGACATCCTCTCCGACGTCACCATCGACGTCGTGAGCGGTCACTTCCATGGACTCATCGGTCCGAATGGATCGGGCAAGAGCACGCTGTTGCGCTGCATCTATCGTTCACTCCGTCCGTTGCACGGCGCAGTGGCGCTCGATGGCGATGATCTGTGGCAGACCCTGAGCGCTCGCGACGCTGCCCGCCGTCGAGCAGTGGTGACGCAGGACAGCACGATCGACTTCGACTTCTCCGTTGCCGATGTCGTGGCGATGGGGAGGTCGCCGCACAAGGGGCTGTTCGAACGCGACAACGAACACGACTCCGAGATCGTGAGTGGCGCGCTGGAGGACGTGGAGATGGCGTGGGCCGCGGCCCGGCTGGTGTCCACGCTGTCTGGAGGAGAACGTCAACGAGTATTGCTCGCACGAGCATTTGCACAACAAGCTCCGATCCTCCTGCTCGACGAGCCCACCAACCACCTCGACGTGCGCGCGCAATTGGAATTGCTCGACCTCGTCCGATCTCTGGGACTGACGACCATCGCTGCGCTACACGATCTCGACCACGCGGCGTCGACATGCGACACCATCACGGTCATCGACCGTGGCCGCGTCGTCGTCACTGGTGCCCCGGCCGAGGTCCTCACGCCCGACCTGATCGGTGAGGTGTTCGGGGTGCGCGCCCATGTGGGACCGCATCCGCTCACCGGGCGCATCCATGTCGCCACCGCGCCACGCAACAACGCCACGAGTTCACAAACACGATTCGAGAGCGAGCCCTGACATGCAGACCGCCATGCTCCTGTTCCCGGGGTTCACCGCCCTCGACGCCTTCGGCCCGTATCACGCTCTCGCCCACATCCCTGGATATGAGTTCGCGTTCGTTGCTGAGCACGCTGGACCGGTGACCGATGGTGGCAAGATCACCATAGTGGCCCAACTCGGGATCGAAGATCTCGACCAGGTCGATCTGCTCGTCGTGCCCGGCGGGATTCCGGCCATTACGATGGCCCGCACCGGGCATCGCCTCATCGAGTGGATCCGGGCGATCCACCCCACGACCCAATGGACCGCATCGGTCTGTACCGGGGCGCTGATGCTCGGAGCCGCCGGCGTGCTCGACGGCCTCCCGGCCACGACGCATTGGTATTGCCACGACGAACTGGGGAACTACGGCGCAATCCCCACCGATCGCCGCGTCGTCGAGGCCGGCAAGGTCATGACGGCTGCAGGCGTGTCAGCCGGAATTGACATGGCACTCATGCTCACCGAGCGCCTCGCTGGAACCGCCTACGCACAAGCGACGCAGCTGGACATGGAGTACGACCCGCAACCGCCGTTCGACGCCGGCCACCCGCGATCGGCTCCGACCGAGGTCACCCAATGGCTCTCGGGCATGTATGACTCGATGCTCCGACCTTCTGGACCATGAACGTTGTCATTCCCGGCGCTCAGATGAGGAACGAGCTGAGCGCCGGCCGCTCCGCCGCGTGATGGCGGTTCGGCCGACACTCAGCCATGGCTTGCGGTGTCAGTTCTGCTGCGTGGGAATCGCGATGTCGACGGTCGGGGTCTTGAACATGCCCGTCGCTGCGACGCGGCCGGTCAACAGATCGACTTCGTACAGCCCTGTCGATCCGTCAGCGCTGGCGATCGAAGCGAAGGCCCTCAGATCGGTCGTGGTCCCGTTGCGGATCTTGGAGTAGATGTCGAATCCGACTGGGCCAGCAGCATCCACACCGAGCTTTCCCGTTGCGCTCAGCGATCCGGCGTTCGCCGGGGCCTGAATCACCGTGGTGTCGTTGGTCGTGTCGATGCCGAACAGCGTGGTGGCCGTTGCCGGGTCCGAGTCATTGTTCGTGTAGGCGGCCGCAGTGACGCCCCGCGCCGGACTCACAGGGGGCGTTCCGGGGATGTTCAGCGTGCCGTCCACGATCGTGACTCCGTCGACGACGTTTGCCCGGAGGTTCTGGCCCGTGTCCGAGATGATGCGGAGTCGGTCGACCGTCGGGTTGAAGTCCACCCCGAACGACGTTCCGTCGAGTGCCTGATTCAGGCGGCTCTTCAACGTCGCAGCGGCCGTCTTCACATCGATGGTGTAGATGCCACCCGCGTTGCCGACTCCGTACAGTTCGCCGGTGGCAGGCCTGAAGTCGATCCCCACCAGCGTTGTGTCGGTCTGGAGGCCACTCACTTGACCGATCATTGTTGCGCGGGACGGACGCGCTGAGTTGATACACGACAAGGTCCCGCCCTCACCGAGACCGATCACGCGCAGACCGTCGTGATCGCGACCTTTGCGTGTCTCGCAGTTGCCGATGTTGTTGTCGCGCTTGCCCGAGGATGCGGTGGCGACCGTTGCTGTGAGGACCGACGTCGTCAGTGCTGCGGCGATAGCGAGACCGATCGTGTTGCGGTGGAGCATTCGAGTTCTCATGTGAGTTCCCTCCAGGAGTAGGGGTGAAGGCCGATTCGTCGACCTCTGGTCACCATTCGGTGGTCTCACCGGATCGGATGGCCACACGGTGGGTTCACCGCGGTGCCCCTAGCTCCTGGAACTGCCGCCTCGCCTGGCGTACTCAACCCTGCTGCGGGTGAGTGATCGCTGCACCTCGCTTCAACAACGCGTGGGATCGAATCCGAAGGGGAGTTCGAGGCGGTTGGCGCTCATGAGTTTTGTGTTGGTGAGGATGTCTCGGGTCGGGCCGTCGGCGACGATCCGTCCGTTGTTCATGACCAGGGCGCGTGGG
>JBFWVD010000015.1:0-86377 GCA_050246915.1 Acidimicrobiia bacterium
GGCGTTGGAGGCCGGTGTGCACGGGCTGCGGCTGAACCCGGGCAACATCCGCAACCCCGAGCACATCAAGCTCGTTGCATCGGAGTGCCGCGATCGCAACGTGCCGATTCGCATCGGCGTCAACGGTGGCTCGCTCGATGAGCGCCTGTACGTGAAGTACGGGGGAGTGGTGACACCCGAAGCAATGGTCGAATCGGCGCAACAAGAGATCGCGTACTTCGACGAAGTCGGCTTCGACAACGTGAAGATCAGCGTGAAGGCATCATCGGTGCCGCTCATGGTCGAGGCCTATCGCCAACTGGCCGATGTGACCGACTATCCCTTGCACGTCGGCGTGACCGAGGCCGGTCCGCTGCCCGGCGGACTGCTGAAGGCCACCGCGGGCATCGCCACGCTGCTGCTCGAGGGCATCGGCGACACCATCCGCTACTCACTCACGGCCGACCCAGTGGAAGAGGCCAAGGCGGGCCGGCAGTTGCTGGAGTCGCTCGGCCTGCGCGAGCGCAAGAACGTCGACCTCATCGCCTGCCCCAGCTGCGGCCGCGCCGAGATCGACGTCATCGACGTGGCCACTCGCGCCATGGAGGCATTCGGCGAGCGCAAGATCCCGTTGCAGGTCGCGGTGATGGGTTGTGTGGTGAACGGGCCGGGTGAGGCGCGCGAGGCCGATCTCGGTATCGCCGCGGGTAACAAGCGCGGTCATCTGTTCGTGAAGGGGCGCAACGTCGCGGTGGTGCCCGAGAGTGAGATGGTCGACGCGCTCATCGAGTGGGCCGAGTTCATCAACGACAACGGCGTCGATGCCGCCATCGCCCGGGCCGACACCGCGCTTGCCGCGAAGGAAGCCGAGAAGGACCGTCGCCGCGCCCTGGCCGACAAGGGTGACGACGCCAACCATGCCGGCGAGAAGATCGTGGAGATCCGCCGGAGAGTCGAATCCTGAGCAAGCCGAGCGTCAGCGAGGCGGCGAAGCAGAGTCGAATCCTGAGCAAGCCGAGCGTCAGCGAGGCGGCGAAGCAGAGTCGAATCCTGAGCAAGCCGAGCGTCAGCCCCATCTGAGCAAGCCGAGCGTCAGCGAGGCGGCGAAGCAGACCCGGCGGCGAAGCAGACTCGAATCCTGAGCAAGCCGAGCGTCAGCCCCATCTGAGCAAGCCGAGCGTCAGCGAGGCGGCGAAGCAGACCCGGCGGCGAAGCAGACTCGAGTCCTGAGCAAGCCGAGCGTCAGCCCCATCTGAGCAAGCCGAGCGTCAGCCCCATCTGAGCAAGCCGAGCGTCAGCGAGGCGGCGAAGCAGACAGGGCGGCGAAGCAGACCCGGCGGCGAAAACCGCGGGTGCACCGCGGGCGACGGATGCTAGGAAGGTCAGATGCCCGCAGTCGAAGTGAACGGACTCACCAAACGCTTCGGCGCGACCGAGGCATTGCGAGGCGTGAGCTTCGAGGTCGAGGAGGCCACGACGCTGGGGTTGCTCGGCCCCAACGGCGCCGGCAAGACGACGACGGTGCGCATCTTGACCACGTTGCTCGAGGCCGATGGTGGCACTGCGTTCGTGGACGGAATCGATGTGCGGGCCGAACCGCGTCGGGTCCGAGCCCGCATCGGTCTCACCGGTCAATACGCCGCGGTGGACGAGCGACTCACCGCTCGGGAGAACTTGGTGCTGGTCGGTCGCTTCTTCCGCATGGGCGGAAAGCAATCAAAGTTGCGCAGTGGCGAGTTGCTGGAGCGGTTCGATCTCGTCGATGCCGCCGATCGCGTGGTGAAGACCTACTCCGGCGGCATGCGTCGTCGGCTCGACATCGCCATGAGCCTCATCGCCCGTCCGACGGTGCTCTTCCTCGACGAGCCCACCACGGGGCTCGATCCGCGCAGCCGCCTGGCCATGTGGGATCTCATCGATGAGTTGGTGGCCGATGGGACCACCACGCTGCTCACCACGCAGTACCTCGAAGAAGCCGATCGATTGGCCCGTGAGATCGTGGTGATCGACCACGGCACCGTCATCGCACGTGGAACTCCCGACGAGCTCAAGAACCGCCTCGGCGGCGAAATGGCGGTCATCACCTTGGCCGCCGGCGTCGACGCAACAGCGGTTGCTCCAGCCCTGTCGCGGTTCAGTTGCGGCCCGGTGGATCTCGCTGGTGCCCACGTCGGCTCCAACGGTGCGCCGGCCACCGTGTCGGTGCCGCTACGCAGTGGCATCGGCGCCCCGGAGATCGTTCGGGCCCTCGACGCCGCGTCGGTGGGCGTGCTCGACGTGGTGGTGAACCGGCCCACGCTCGACGACGTGTTCCTTGCGCTCACCGGCCATCCCAGCGACGACGAAGAGGGCGCTGTGGCGCCGAGGGAGGCCGGCCGATGAGTGTCCATGCCAACGATCTGCCCGGCGGGCTCCGCTGGGCACTGAAGGATTCGTGGAACGAAGCGACGCGTCACCTTCGTGCGGTGCCCCGCAACATGGAGTTGCTCATCTTCTCCACGATCCAACCGGTGATGTTCGTGGTGCTCTTCGTGTACGTGTTCGGTGGGTCCATCTCGGTGCCGGGCTACGCGAACTACAAGCAGTTCTTGTTGCCGGGCATCTTCGCCCAATCGGTCGTGTTCGGCTCGGCCTTCACCGGCGTCGGACTGGCCGACGATCTGCAGAAGGGGTTCATCGATCGCTTGCGTTCGCTGCCCATCACGCAGGCGTCGGTGCTCATCGGTCGCACCATCAGCGATCTGTGTCGCAACGTGCTCACGTTCGCTGTGATGTTCGCGGTGGCCTACGCGGTGGGCTTCCGCATCAAGGGTTCGGTGCTCGAGGCCATCACCGCGACGTTGCTGTTGTTGGGGTTCAGCTATGCCCTCAGCTGGGTGCAAGCGTGGTTCGGGTTGCGCGCCGGTTCGGTCGAAGCGGCGAACTCGGCCGGGTTCATCTGGATGTTCCCGTTGACGTTCGTGTCGTCGGCGTTCGTGGACACACGCACGATGACGCCATGGCTGCGCCGCATCGCCGACAACAACCCGTTCACGATCGCCACCAACGCGGCACGTGCGCTCTACTCGGGTAACGATGTCGGCGACACCGTGTGGCAGACGTTGGCGTGGATCGCGGGGATCATCATCGTGTTCTCGGTGTTGTCGATCCGTACGTTCCGCAAGAGCGCCAGCCGCTGATCCTGCTCTGGTCCGCCTACGCGGCGGTGACCGCCAGCCGGAACGACGTGCCGTTGCCGCCCATGGAGTACACGAGGATCCGGTGTTGGCCGGTGGTCGTCGCCGTGAACGTGTCGCCAGCGTCGACGCCGTAGAGGCCCTCGCCCGAGTCGTCCACATAGAAGCCGTCGTATTGGTTCTGCCCCGGGCCGATCACCACGAAGGCCATGTCCGATGACGGTGAACTGGCCTCGACGAGGATCGACTGGCCGTCGGTGAGGTCGAGCACGTAGGACCGGTAGTCCTCGAGATAGCCGATCTGGGCGTCGATCATCGCCGGAACGGTGAGGGGGACCCTGTCGTCGTGGCGGACGATCTCCGCGACGGGGATCGAGGTCGTGATGGAGATCGAAGCGGGGCCGTTCTCGGAACTGGCGACCCACAGCCGGTAGTAGCTGTCGGGTTCGAGATCGAAGGTGAACTCAGTGGGGGAGACCTCAGTGCCGATGGCGTCGGGGTTGTCGGCGGCGTCCTTGATGGCCTGATCGATTGCCTCGGCGTCCTCGCCGGTGCGCTTACCTTCGAACGCGATCGCCGCCGACGACAGGAACACATCCCCGCCGATGTCGTCCGACACCCACAGCAGCGGCGAGCCCGTTTCTCCGAATGTCAATTTGAGTTGCTCGCCGGCGGGGCCGGTGTGGACGCCGTAGATGCGTTGGTCGTCGATGTCACGCAGCTCTGCCGTCATCGTGGTCGTCGTCCCTGTCTCTGGGAACGTCTCGTAGGCGTCCCCTCGACCGGCTTGGATCGACTCGACGCTCTTGGCAGCGTTCGATGCCGAGAGCGCCAGGGCGAACGTCTCAGCAAAGGACAGGCCCGAGATGCCCACGACGCGACCGCGACCGTCGACCAACGCGCCACCGCTCTGGCCGCCGGCGATCGCCGCGTCGGTCTGCAGATAGGTCTGCTCGTAGTCGGCGAGGAGCCGCACCCTGGACAAGATCCCCGACGTGATCGTCACTTCGGGTTCGGCATCGACTTCGCCGGGGTAGCCGACGAGGTACAGCTGGTCGCCCTTGGCCAGGTCGGACGGGTCGGCCAGCGTGAGTGCGGGACGATCGATGGTGATGGGGCCGAGCACAGCGATGTCGGTGTCGTAGTCGACTCCGACGACGGGCACGTCGGTGAAGCTGGTGGAGAGCCCATCGAAGTGCAGATCGACCAGGCGGTACGGCTCGATCACATGGAGGTTGGTGAGCACGAAGCCGTTGTCGAGCAACACGCCGCTCCCGGATGCCGACGGTGTCTCGACGAACGCGATCGACGGCCCGATGGCTGCCAACACCGCCTTCGCCGAGAGCTCACCTGCGGGTGTGTCCGAGGTCGTGGGGGCGGTCTGATCGGGGGTCGTGGTGCTGGCGCTCGGCTCCAACGATCGTTGCACCGTGACTGATGCATCGTTGCTGCATGCCGTGAGCAACAGCGCGAGCACAACGACCGTTCGCCCGCGTCGGAGGTTCATGTATCGGACGCTACCCGTGCCAACCACGACGTGCCGCGTGCCCGCATGGCAACGCTCTCGTCGGCTCGCACGAAGAACGACGAACCCACGCTGTGCCCCACGCCGTCGACCTCGACCTCGCCGGCGGTGCACAGCAAGATGGCCGGTCCGTGGACCGTGATGAGGCGACGTTCGCCCGATGCGCCCAGGTGCAGCAGCGCGAACTCGCTGACCGGCGCCGGGTACAGGCCGTCGACGGCGTTGGTGATGATGCTGGCGTTCCCCGGGGTGGTGTCGACGACAGCGAGCAGCTCCTCGATGTCGATGTGCTTCGACGTCAGCCCGCAGCGCAGGACGTTGTCGCTGTTGGCCATCAGCTCCACCCCGACACCGTGGAGGTAGGCGTGGAGGTTGCCGGCGCCGAGGAACAGCGCCTGCCCCGGTTGCAGCACGAGATGGTTGAGCAGCAGCGCGACGAGCACGCCGACATCTCCGCTATGGAGCGCTTGGAGCCGGGCGGCGAGCGTGTTGGCGCTCGCGGCTCGGGCCGCGTCGCGAGCGATCTGGTCTGGGTCGGTACGCAGCATCGCCTCGAGACAGGCTTGCGCCCCGGCCTTTCGCAGGTGGGTCGCCCAATGTTGCAGACCCGCTGCTTCGAGATCGTGTGCCGACTCCATGTACGGACGGAACCCGTAGAGGGCCTCGAAATTGCTGAGCGCGCAGATGAGCTCCGGTTTGTGGTTGGCGTCGCGGTAGTTGCGTCGCGGCGCGTCGAGTGCGATGCCGGCAGCGTTCTCGCGTGCGAACCCGGCTTCTGCCTGCGCTTTGGACGGGTGCGCCTGCATCGACAGCGGCAACCTGGCCGCCAGCACCTTGAACAGGAAGGGGAGGTTCGGCCCGAACCGCTCGACGTTCGCCGCTCCGAGCGTGCCGACGGGATCGGCGGCGATCACGTCATCGAGCCGGCGGCCATCGGCGAGCAGCGACGGGGAAGACGGATGTGATCCCATCCACAGCTCGGCGTGAGGAAGACCATCGGCCGGCACCCCGAGATCGACGAACGCGTCCACCTCACCCCAGTCGTAGTGCTGGACGGTGTTCGTCAGCGCCTCCATCTGCCCAGTGAATCACTTGGCGATGGGTCGAGCGTGAACCAGCGCGACGGCTGTCCACTGCACCGAACACTCCGGGCCGTCGACGCCCGGCCAGTTAGCCTCGCCCTCCTATGGCACGACAGCCGATCCTCACCCCCCAGGCCGAGAACTTCCCCCAGTGGTACCAAGACGTGGTGGCCAAGGCCGACATGGCCGAGAACGGCCCGGTGCGCGGCACCATGGTCATCAAGCCGTACGGCTACTCGATCTGGGAGCGGATGCAGTCCGAGATGGACGCACGCATCAAGGGTGCCGGTGCCAAGAATGCCTATTTCCCGATGTTCATCCCACAGAGCTACCTCGCCCGAGAGGCTGAGCACGTGGAGGGCTTCGCACCGGAGCTCGCCGTGGTCACCCACGGTGGGGGCAAGGAGCTCGAGGAGCCGATCGTCGTTCGCCCCACCAGCGAGACCATCATCAACACCTACTTCTCGAAATGGGTCCAGTCCCATCGCGATCTGCCGCTGCTCATCAACCAATGGGCCAACGTCGTGCGCTGGGAATTGCGGCCCCGCTTGTTCCTGCGCACGACCGAATTCCTGTGGCAGGAGGGTCACACCTGCCACGCCACCTACGAAAACGCCCGTGACTACACCGCCAGGATCTTGTGGGAGGTGTACGCCGACTTCATGATCAACGTGCTGGCAGTGCCGGTGTGGCCCGGACGCAAGACGGCGCGGGAGCGCTTCCCTGGCGCCATCAACACGCTGACCTGCGAAGCGATGATGGGGGATGGCAAGGCCTTGCAAATGGGGACCAGCCACGAGCTCGGGCAGAACTTCGCCAAGGTCTTCGACACCAAGTACTCCTCGAGCAGCGGCCAGCTCGAATACGTCTGGCAGACCTCGTGGGGTACCAGCACCCGCATGGTGGGCGGCTTGATCATGACCCACGGCGACGACGCAGGACTGCGCCTGCCGCCCCGGCTCGCCCCCGTGCAAGTGGTCGTGCTGTTGGTGAAAGCCGAGGGCGGCGCCGGTGAGGCTGCCACCGCTCTCGCTGGCGAGCTGCGCGCCGCGGGCGTGCGCGTCGAGCTCGACGATCGGGTCGACGTGAGCTTCGGACGTCGCGCCGTCGACTGGGAGCTCAAGGGCGTCCCGGTGCGCATCGAGGTGGGCCCGCGCGACCTGGCCAACGGGCAGGTATCGATCATCCGACGGGACAAGATCGGGACGGCCGACGACAAGCGGCTGGCGGCGATCGCGTCGGTGGCGTCCGAGGTGCCGGCCCTGCTGGAGCAGATCCAGGCCGATCTGCTGGCCGAGGCCACCGCCCGACGGGATGGACAGACGGTCGACGTGAGCACCATCGCCGAAGCTGCCGAGCAGGCCGGTGTCGGGTTTGCCCGCATCCCGTGGCGTGATCTCGGTCTCGCCGGCGAGGAGGAGCTGCGCAAGTCGGCCATCACCGTGCGTTGCCTGCGACGGCCCGACGGGAGTCTGCCCGACGGTGACGACGATCCCGAGGCGTTGGCTCTGGTGGCGCGCGCTTACTGACCCGGGCCAGGGCGGTCGTCGGACGGGTGCATGGCTATACTTACCGGCGCATTTCGTACGTTCGTCGTGAACGGCGTGGGCCCTGTGCCCACGCTGTTGTTCTTTACGGACCGAGCCCCGCTCGGATCCCGTCGGGAGCTCGACGCAAGCCTGTGAGAACCCAGCCGAGGAAGGAGAGAGCCAGCCATGTCCACCGTCGCCGAGCGTGTCGAATCACTGGCCCGTCCCATCCTCGCTGACCTCGGTCTCGACCTCTACGACCTCGAATACACCGGGGGAGTGGTGCGAATCACCGTCGATCGTCCCGGTGGGGTCGATCTCGGGGCCATCGCCGATGTCACCCGCATGGTGTCGCGAGAGCTCGACCACGTCGATCCCATCGAATCGCGCTACACGCTCGAGGTGTCCAGCCCCGGCCTGGAGCGCACGTTGCGCACCGCCGATCACTTCCGGCGAGCTCGGGGGATGACGGCAAACGTGAAGCTGCTTGCCGGCACCGAAGGTCCGCGCCGGGTCGAGGGTGTCATCTCCTCGTCCGATGAGCACGAGGTCGTGCTGATGGTCGACGGGGCCGAGAAGGTCATCGCCTTCCACACCATCGAAAAGGCCAAGACGGTGTTCGTGTGGGGCGGCCAGCCCAAGCCCAGCGATCGGGCCAAGGCCGCAGCCATGGCCAAGAAGGGTGCCGGTGCCAAGGGCGCATCTGGCGGCACGTCAGCAGCGCCGGCTCACGACGAACTCGACGAAGGCATGGCCGCCGATCTCATCGATGACCCGGACCTCGATGATGGCGAGTTCGATGACGACTTCGAGGACGAGTTCGACGAAGACGACGGCGAGTTCGACGACGCCGACGAACACGACGACACAAGCGAAGACGAAGACACAGACGAAGATTTCGAGAACGACACTCAGGAGGACTCATGAGCATGGACCGCATGGAGGCTGTGCGGAACCTCGCCGCCGAGAAGGGCATCAGTGTCGACACCCTTTTCCAGGTGTTGGCCGATGCACTCGTCAGCGCGTACAAGCGCATGCCCGGTGCCGCCGAAGAGGCCGAGGTGGAGATCGACGCCACCAACTTCGACATCAAGGTCATCGCATACGACGTCGACGAGGACCTCAACTGGGTCAACCCACGCGACGACACTCCCGCTGACTTCGGCCGCATCGCCGCACAGACGTTCCGTCAGGTGATGACGCAGCGCATCCGCGAAGCCGAGCGCGAGAAGAAGTACGAGGAGTACGCCGGACGCGAAGGCGACATCGTCACCGGCATCATCCAGCAATCCGATCAGCGCTACACGTTGCTCGATCTGGGCAAGGTCGAGGCGCTGATGCCGCAGGCCGAACAGGTGCCCTACGAGCGCCCCGAGCCCAACAGCCGCATCAAGGCCTACATCGTCGAAGTGCGCAAGACGGCCAAGGGCCCGCAGATCGTCGTGTCCCGCACGCACCCCGGTCTCATCAAACGGCTCTTCGAGCTCGAGGTCCCCGAGATCGCCGACGGCGTGGTCGAGATCAAGGCCTGTGCCCGTGAACCAGGCCATCGCACCAAGATCGCCGTGTGGTCCAACGATCACAACGTCGACCCGGTCGGCGCGTGCGTCGGTGCACGCGGTGCACGTGTTCGCATGGTCGTCACCGAGTTGCGCGGTGAGAAGATCGACATCGTCCCCTACAGCGAGGACCCCGCCGACTTCGTGGCCAAGGCGCTCTCACCGGCCAAGGTCAGCCACGTGCGAATCCACGAGGACACCGGCACGGCCGAGGTCATCGTTCCCGACTACCAGCTGTCGCTGGCCATCGGAAAGGAAGGCCAGAACGCCCGCCTCGCCGCTCGCCTCACCGGCTGGCGAGTCGACATCAAGAGCGAAACGCAACTCGCTGATGAAGAAGCCGGCATCGTGCCCGGCGACGACACCGAATACGCCGAGGGCGAGTGGGTCCAGAACGCCGAGACCGGCGAGATGGAATGGCACCCGGCCGAAGGTGGCGAGGCGCTCAGCGCCGAGCAGTGGGCTGCAGGTGGCGACGACGCCGAAGCAACGGCCGCTCCGGCCGTGGCTGCTGAAGTCGTTGCAGCGCAAGAGCCTGCGGCTGACGGGGACGCGAGCTGAACGAGGCGAACGCGCTGTCCAGTGCCGATGCCGGCCCGATGCGCACCTGCATCGGGTGCCGGCAGCGGCGCCCGGCAAGCGAGTTGATCCGGGTGGCGATCGGCCTCGACGGTCGTATCGTCGCTGAACGTCAGGCGCCGGGGCGGGGTGCTTGGTTGTGTCCCAACCCGACATGCGGGCTCCGTGCCCGCAAGACGCGTGCGTTCGCACGGGCGTTGCGTCTGTCGGCCGAGCCTTCCGGGCTTGACGACCTGATGTCGTTTCTCGATCGGAATGGTACGAACGTGCGAGACTGACGGGCCGCTCGAAGGCCGCACTGTGTGCGGTCGCGGCCGGACAACGAAAGGTTCACCCAACTCGTGGCAGGCAAGATCAGGGTCCATGAGCTCGCGAAAGAGCTCGGCCTCACCAATAAAGAGGCACTCGACCTCTCGATCGCGCTCGGAATCGGAGTGAAGAGTCACTCCTCGGGCATCGAAGAAGCACAAGCCGATCGAGTCCGCCGCCGCGCCGAGCGGGACGGCCTCGTGCGCGATGTACAGCCCGAGGAACCGCCCAAGCCCACCAAGGGCAAGGCGTCGAAGTCGTCTGGCCCCGCCGAGGACAAAGCCGAACCGGCGGTGGCGCCGACCGCCGAGCCGGCACCAGTCGCCGAGAAGCCGGCGCCCGCGGCTGCCCCTGTCGCCGAGAAGCCCGCCCCCGCTCCGGCACCTGTCGCCGAGAAGCCGGCCCCCGCGCCGGCGCCAGCGGCTGCTCCAGTCGCCGAGAAGCCCGCCCCGGCGGCCCCGCCCCGTCCAGCCCCGGATGCGCCCCGTGCGGCGGTAGCGGAGACCCCGGCCGCACCTGCCGCGGCCCCGGCGCCCACGCCCGCACCGGTTGAAGCGGCCCCGGTCGCGCCGGCCGCAGCCGCGGCGCCGACGGCACCGGTCGAGCCACCTCACCAGGTGGTGCGCAGTCGGCACACCCCGCCCGAGCCGCCTCGCTCGGCGCCGTCCTCGGACGCTCCTCCCCGTCCTGCTCCTGCCCCGCGCCCGGCTCCGCCCGCTGGCGGGCCGACGCCGCCCCCTGGGGGACCGCCCCGTCCGCCCAGTGGTCGCTCGGTGCCGCCGCCCCCGCCCCCGCTGGGGCCGCGCAGCAACACCGGCAAGCCGATCCCGCCGCCTCCCGGCCCGCGGTCCATCACCGGCAAGCCGATCCCGCCGCCTCCGGGCCCCCGTGGCCCGCAAGCTCCGCGCCCCGCTCCGGGCAGCCGCGGCCCCGGTGGGCCTGGCGGTCCCGGCGGCCCTGGCGGGCCGCGTCCCGGCTTCGGTCAGCGTCCCAGCGGTGCCGGTCAGCGTCCCGGCGGTCCCCGTCCCCCGGGTGGTCCCGGCGGTGGTGGTGGCCGTCCCGGCGGTCCCGGCGGTGGCGGTTTCAACCGCGGTCCGGGCATGGGTGCCCCGCCTCCCGGTGGTCCCCCAGGCGGTGGCGGTCGGCCGAACTCGCAACGGCGTCAACCGCGCAAGCGCTCCAGCCGTCGACGTCGCAACGCCGAGGAACTCACCCCGACGATGCTCACCTCGTACTCGGCGTCGAACGCGCCGGTACCGGAGGGCACGGTCGTCATCGAGCGCGGGTTCTCCGCGCAAGAGGTCGGTCCCAAGCTGAATCGCACGGCGGCCGACATCGTCCGCTTCCTCATGCAGCAAGGCGAGATGGTCACTGCGACCATGAGCCTCACCGACGATCAGATCGAGTTGTTCGCCCTGGAGATCGGCGCGGAGGTGTTGCTGGTCGAGCCCGGTCAGCAGCAAGAGCTCGAACTGCAGGCGTTGTTCAACGACGATGACGACGAGGACCCGGAGCTGCAGCAGCCCCGCCCGCCCGTCATCACCGTCATGGGTCACGTCGACCATGGCAAGACGACATTGCTCGACAAGATCCGCCACGCCAACGTCGTGTCCGGCGAGGCCGGAGGCATCACCCAGCACATCGGTGCGTACCAGGTGAACCACGAAGGCAAGCTCATCACCTTCATCGACACCCCGGGTCACCAGGCCTTCACCAAGATGCGGGCCCGTGGCGCCGAGGTCACCGACATCGTCGTGCTCATGGTCGCGGCCGATGACGGCGTCATGCCCCAGACCATCGAGGCAATCGCCCACGCCCGCGCTGCGGACGTGCCGATCGTGGTCGCCATCAACAAGATCGACAAGGCCAACGCCGATCCCAACCGGGTCATGAACGGCCTCGCCGAGCAGGGTCTCGTCCCCGAAGCATGGGGCGGCGACACGATCATGGTCGAGATGTCCGCTCAGCAGAACCTGGGCATCGACGATCTGCTCGAGCAGCTCACCGTCGTGGCCGAGCTCGAGGAGCTCACCGCCAACCCGGTGGGTCGGGCCAAGGGCATCGTGCTCGAGGCCAACCTCGACATCGGTCGCGGCCCGGTGGCCACCGTGCTCGTCGACAAGGGCACGTTGCGCGTCGGTGATCCCATCGTGGCCGGTGCGGCGTTCGGGACCGTCCGCGCGCTGCTCGACTCGAAGGGTCAGCAGATCAAGGAAGCCGGTCCGTCCACGCCGGTCCAGGTGCTCGGTCTGTCCGTGGTGCCCGCCGCCGGTGACGAGGTGCGGGTCGCCCCCGATCTCAAGACGGCCAAGACCGTCGGTGAGGCCCGGGAGCAGCGCTTGCGGGAGAAGGCCCAGCGGGCCGATGCCCGGGTGCACAGTGGCGTGAAGCTCGAGGACATCTTCGAGCAGATCCAGCGTGGCGAGGCGGCGACGTTGAACCTCATCGTGAAGGCGGACGTGCAGGGCTCGCTCGAGGCGCTCACCGAGAGCCTCCGCAAGCTCGAGCGCGACGAGGTCAAGCTGGCGTTCGTGCAGCGCGGCGTCGGCGGCGTCACCGAGAACGACGTCATGCTCGCTGCCACCACCAACTCCACGATCCTGGCGTTCAACATCCGCCCCGATCGCAAGGTGCGTGAGCTGGCCGAGGCCGAGGACGTCGAGATCCGCAGCTACGAGGTCATCTACAAGCTCCTCGAAGAGATCGAGCAGGCCATGGTCGGCATGCTCAAGCCGGAGTACGAAGAAGTGGTCACCGGAGAAGCCGAGGTTCGCGAGGTCTTCAAGGTCCCGCGGATCGGATCCATCGCCGGTTGCTATGTGCGCTCGGGTGTCATCACCCGCGGCAGCAAGGTCCGGTTCATCCGCGAAGGCGTCATCATCTGGAAGGGTGCGATCAACTCGTTGCGCCGCTTCAAGGACGACGCCCGAGAGGTGCGCGAAGGATTCGAGTGCGGCATCGGCCTCACCGACTTCCAGGACCTCAAGCCTGGCGATCTCATCGAAACCTTCGAGGAGAAGCAGATCGCCCGCACCTAACCTGTGCAGGTGTTCGTCTGTGCGCTCGATGTGGAGATCCACCTCCCGCACGCACAGTCGCTGAAGGCCAAGCGATCCGTGGTCAAGCATGTGGTCGAATCGGCGCGGCAACGCTTCGGTGTTGCCGCGGCCGAAGTGGGTCATCAGGAGCTGTGGCAACGATCCCGTCTGGGGTTCGCTGCAGTGGGGTCCGGCCCCGACCATGTCAGCGAGGTGCTCGATTCGCTCGAGCGGTTCGTGTGGTCGCACCCGGATCTCGAGGTGGTGTCGATGGAACGGAGATGGTTGGAATGAAGAGGCGCACCACACACCGCTATCCCCGCACAGCCCGCCTCAACGAGCTGATGCGCGAGATCATCGCTGACGAGCTCGAGCGGATCGACTCCGAGCACCTGTCACTGGTCACCATCACCGATGTCCATGTCGACGCCGACCTCGGTCGCGCCGTGGTGTTCTTCGACGCCCTCGATGCCGACCACGACGATGAGATCATCGAGGCGTTCGGCGAGGTCCGGCATCAGCTGCAGAAGGCCATCGCTCGGCAGGCCACGACGCGCCGCACGCCGGTACTCGCATTCAGGCCCGATCTGGCGATCCGATCCGGCGAGCGCGTCGACTCGTTGGTGCGCGACGACCTCGGTGTGCAGGGGAACCGTCCACCGCAACCGGACTTGCGCGAGACCTACAAGTTCGCCGACGAGGACGATGATGACGACGATGATGACGACGATGATGACGACGACGATGACGACCTCGACGATGAGTTCGATGAGGACGCGGACGAGGACGCCGCCGACGGCGATGGTTCTGGCTCCGACGGTGTCGCCGACGAGACCAGCTGATGGCGCGACGCAAGCCGGCCACCGTGCACGGTCTGGCCGTGGTCGACAAGCCCGCCGGGATGACCAGTCATGACGTGGTCGCCGTGGCCCGCAAACGGCTCGGAGAGCGTCGCATCGGGCACTCGGGCACGCTCGACCCTGATGCCACTGGCGTGTTGCTCCTCGGGGTCGGCGAGGTCACGCGACTGCTGCGGTTCCTGACCGCGCTCGGCAAGCGATACACCGCCGAAATCGTGCTGGGTACGTCCACGTCCACGCTCGACGCCTCCGGCGAGGTGACGGGCAGCTTCGACATGTCGTCGGTGACGCCGAAGCAGGTTGTCGCGGCTGCCGCCCGTCTGACCGGCGCCATCGAGCAGATCCCGCCCATGGTGTCGGCGGTGCAGATCGACGGTGTCCGGCTGCACGAGTTGGCCCGCCAGGGCATCGAGGTGGAGCGGGCGCCGCGGCCGGTGACGGTGCATTCGTTCGACGTCGTGCCCACCGGCGGCCCCGGCATCTACCAGTGCGAGGTGCACTGCTCGTCGGGCACCTACGTGCGAACCCTGGCCGACGATCTGGGTCGGCTCCTCGGTGGGGGCGCCCATCTGCGCGCGCTGCGCCGAACGGCCATCGGCTCGTTCGGCGTCGCCGAAGCAGTCGGCCTCGATGACCTCGATCACGACTCGTTGCTCACGCCGCTCGTGGCCATGCGCGACCTGCCACGCCTGATCGTGACCGACGAGCAGGAGCGAATGATCGCCAACGGTCGGCGGCTCGCCGTGCCCGACGCTCTCGCCGCTGAGAGCCCCATCTCGGCTGACACGAGCAGCATCGCTCTCGCCACCGCGGACGATCGTTTGCTGGCCGTCTACGAACGTTCGGGCGGGTTCCTGGTGCCCGTGGTGGTCCTCCCGCCCCGCTGATCGGGGTCACGGAACGACCCAGTGGGTGCCGCGGCTTCAGCCCGGTGGAGGGGGCGGAGGCAGCGAGCCCGGTGCCACCGGTGCGCCGGGGGTCCCGCCATATGGCGACGGGGGAGGCGGAACGAAGCCCCCTGGCGTCGGGACCGCTGTCCCGACGGGAACACCCGACATCCCGGGGACGTAGGTGCTGTAGCCAGACGGTGCTGGTGCCATCTGGGCCGCCTGCGACATTGCCGCTTGTTGTGCATTGATGAGCGCCTCGCCAAAACGCGCCGTGGTGGCCCGAATGAAGCCGATGGCGAAGACGGCGGCGAGCAGCAACAGCACGGCGATGACGAATCCGTACGTGCGTTGATCGCGGAGCGTCTCCTCCAGCGTCAGCGGGTTGTCGAGATCGCGCGGGAAGATGATCCAGGCCAGGCAGGCGGCGACCCAGCACGCCATCCACAACCACACGAGCGGACTCCCCTTGGTCTTGCGCCACTCGAATCCCACGGTCCGCTCGGGAGCTGATCCCCTGTAGATCTCAGCGGCCACGATGAACGGAAGCAGCCACCAGGCGCCGGGCACGAACCAGGCACCGATCGCCCAGCGGGGTCCCCAGCTGGCCCCGGTCCGCGACAGCGCTTGGACGTTCTTGGCTGCACGGAACATCCACACGATCAGCAGCACCAATGTGGCGGCCATGAGCAGTCCGACGAGCACGACGGCGCCCTGGACCTGCTTGTCGGCCTGGTCGAGAGCATCGATGCTCTCCAGATCCCGCAGTGCTTGGAGCCGGTGGGCCAAGGCCATGGCCTGCACGAACGCGCCGACCGTGGTCAGCACGAGCAGCACACAGGCCGCAGTCGAGACCCCGTTGAGACGTCTCCAGGTCGTGTTGGTCGACGTCATCGACCCGGTCGGTGGTCCCGGAGACCAAACGTTGGTGTTCATGATTGCTCCCATCGCCTAGGGACTGGGGGCCCGTCGGCGGTAGCTTCGGCGCCCGTGCACGTGCTGTCCGACATCGGCACTTGGGATCCTCCTCATGAGGGCTCGGTGATCACAATCGGTGCCTATGACGGGGTCCATCTGGGCCACCAGGCTGTCATCGCGCTGGTGCGCGAGCGCGCACAGGCTCTCGGGGCCGTGTCGATGGTGCTCACGTTCGATCGACATCCGGCCTCGGTCGTGCGTCCCGAGTCGGCTCCCAAGCTCCTCACCGATCCGGAGCAGAAGCTCGAGATGCTCGCCGCAACTGGGGTTGACGCCACGGTGCTGTGTCATTTCGACCAGGATCGCGCCGTCGAGTCGCCGGAGGAGTTCGTCCGCGAGTTGCTGGTCAAGCGGCTCAACGCCCGGTGCGTCGTGGTGGGATCGGACTTCCATTTCGGTCATCAGCGGCGCGGCAACGTGGCGCTGCTGCGCTCGATGGGAGCGCAGTTGGGCTTCGACGTCGAGCCCGTCGATCTGGTGGCCCGTGTCGATGGGGTCAACGAGCCGGTGTCGTCGACAGCGATCCGCCGAGCACTGGCGGGGGGCGAAGTGGAGGTGGCTGGGCATCTGCTCGGCCGGGCGTTCGAAGTGCGTGGCGTGGTGGCCAAGGGCGATCAACGCGGGCGCACCATCGGCTTCCCGACGGCGAACGTGGTGATGCCGGACTCGGTGTGCCTGCCTGCCGACGGTGTGTACGCCGGCTTCTACGAACGTCCCGACGGCTCCGTGCACCCGTGCGCCATCAACCTGGGTCGGCGACCGACGTTCTACGAGCACGCCGATCATTCGCTGCTCGAGGCCCATCTGCTCGATTTCAACGGCGATCTCTACGGTGAGTCGGCGAAGGTGAGGTTCGTGGCCTTCCTGCGATCGGAGCGCAAGTTCGACGGCATCGACGCGTTGGTGGCTCAGTTGAAAGCTGACGTCGAGGCGACTCGTCGCGCCACGACCTGACGGCCGCGACGACTGTCTCGTCAATCGGGGTTGACATCAGGCTGCTGGGTCGACTCGACCCTCGTGCGCGGAGCGGGAGTCGAACCGATCTCCGATGGCGTGAAGGTGCGCTCGCACGCCCGGCACCAGAAGCCCTGTTCCAGTTCGGTGCCGCACGACGAGTGCACCAGCACTGTGTTGGGCCCTTGTGATCCGCTCAGGTACTTGTCGCCCCATCGCATGAGCGCCACCAGTGCAGGCGACAGCTCCATGCCCATGGCCGTGAGCCGGTATTCGTAACGGGGCGGACGGCGCTCGTAGAGCACCTTGTCCATGAGCCCGGCGTCGACCAGTTTGCGGAGGCGATCGGACAGCACCGGCCGCGCGATGCCGAGGTCGCGGCGGAACTCGTCGAAGCGGTGGATGCCGCGGAACGCGTCGCGTAGCACGAGCATGGTCCAACGATCACCGATGATCTCGAGGGTGCGGCCGATGGAACTGGTGTCGGTGGGATCGTGCGAGGGGGCGGCCATCACAGGGTGTAGGGGTTGTCCCATCGATCGAGATAGGCCACCTTCTCCACCGGCTTGCGTCGAACCGGACCGTGATGGCCTCGTGGCCATCCGCAGATGACCAAGCCGGACAGTTCCCAATCGTCGGGAATGGCCAGAGCGGACCGGAACGCCGTCTCGGCGGACTGCCATCCGACGCTGACGGTGCCGAGTCCTTCGGCGCGGGCGGCCAGCATGAAGTTCTGCATGGCCGGGAAGATGGATGCGCCGGTCTGTGACGGCGGCGTGTTCGGTTGCGGCTTCAAGCAGAACAGCACGGCGCCGGGAACATCGCGCGCGCCCTCGTGCAACTCGAGCACGGCACGGGAGTTGCGTGCTTTGGGGGAGTTGTCGTCATCGGCGGGCCGCTCGATGCCATAGAGCGTCATGATGCTGTCGAGCGCATACTTCGCCCCGATGGCGAGCGCGTTGCGGGCCTCGGGTGAGTTCAGCACGATGAAGCGCCACGGTTGTTGATTGCCGCCCGACGGCGCCCACGTGGCCGCCTCGAGGCAGCGGTACATCACCGCCGGATCGATGGGATCGGGCGTGTAACGGCGGATCGCTCGCGCCGTGTGCATGGCCTCTCGTAGTTCCATGTGTCTTGACTAGCACGCCCAGCGCGCCCCGCCGATCAGCCGGCAGGCCAGATGAGTTTGCCGGTGGCGTCGTACACCGTGGCGGCCAGCGTGGAGTACGTCCCCGCGATCGTGGGCGCGGTGGTGAACACCTTGGCGTCGGTGTAGGCGTCGACCTGCGATTGCAACGCGGCGGGGTCGATGACCCCCACCGGGGAGCCGGTGCTGGACGCACTGACGATGCTGGACTCGATCTTCCATCGGAACGATTCGCCGGTGGCCGACAGGAAGTTCGGGTTGCCGGCGGCGTCGATGAGCTTCACCGCCGTGGCGACGGCGGCGTCGGGGTCGGCCGCGGCGTCCTGCCAGCCCCGCAGGTCGGCACGGATGAAGTCCTGCACCGCGCTGGGGTGCTTCTCGGCGAACCCAGCGGAGGTGAAGATGACTCCGAACGATCCGGGCGTGCCATCGGCGGCCGGATCGAACACGGTGTAGTCGGCGTACTTGCCGCCGGCCGCCGTGAGTTGCCCTGGCTCGTTGGACTTGTAGACGGGCAGCGCGTCGATGCCGGTGTCGAGATGGGCCCGCGGGTCGAACCCATCGAGCAGCACCTCCTTGTAGTCCTTGCCCCGCACCAGCCCGGCTCGGTTCAGCATCGACACGATCACCGGAGGAAGGTCACCCTTGACGCCGATGGTCTTGCCCTTCAGATCGGAGAGCTTGGTGACTCCCGCGCTCTTGGGCACGAGCAGCGCTTCGATGGCGGTGCGCCCGTAGATGACGACCGCTTCGAGCTTGGCTCCGTTGCCCGACTGACGGAGCAACTCGGCGTAGCTACCGCCTGAGGCGAACTGCGCCGTGTCGGCAGCGACCAACGGGTAGTTGGCCGTGGAGAAGCTGGAACGGATCTCGACGTCGAGGCACATCTTGGCGAAGTAGCCCTTGTCCTTGGCCACGATGACATCGGCCATCGACGCGGCCGCGGCGTAGTCGAATCCGGTGAGATAGGTGATCTTCCCGGCGGCCTTGTTGGCTGCGCAACGCTCGGCGCTGATGCCCGTTGCGGTGACCTCGCCGGGGCCGATGGCAACTGAGGTTGACGCGGCGTCAGTCGGCGAGGGGGAAGTGGTGACCGCAGTAGCGGTCGGTCCTACAGCCCCGGTTGCTGTGGAGGTTGTCGACGACGAGTCGTCAGTGCAGCTGCTCATCAACGTGAGAGCGGCGAGAATGCTTGCACCGGCGAGGGCCGATCGATTTCGGGTCATTTCGGCCTCCAGGAGGTCACGGGCGGGTCGACGCAGACGCGTCGGCGGGCATCGAGGTGGTCACGACCGCACTGAAGCGTGCCAGCGAACGAGCCAGCGTTCCAAGCTGGTCACTGCCAAGGTGCCGATGGCGCCGATGAACCCGAGCACGAAGATCGATCCCCACATCTGATCGAGCAGCAGCAGCGGGTTGTTCTGGGCGACGCGGATGGCGTGACCGAGGCCGTCGCTCACGCCGGCGAAGAACTCCCCGATGACCGCGCCCACGAGGGCGAGGCCGACCGAGATGCGAGCCGCGGCGAACACCATCGGCATGGCGCTGGGTGCCCGCAGCTTCCAGAAGATCTCGCGCCGGGAGGCGGCGGCCGACTCGAGCACTTCGAGCGCGAGCAGATCGACCGATCGCAATCCGGTAACGGTGTTGAGGGCGAAGGGCACCACGGCCACCAGTGAGCTGATGGCCACGATGGGCTTGGCGCCGAACGAGAGCCAGATCACGAACGCGGGGGCGTACGCGATGATCGGTGTCACCTGCACGAGCACGGCGACGGGCAGCACCGCCCGTTCGATGAATCGCGAATGGGCCATGGCTGCTCCGATGGCGAACCCGGCGACCAACGCGATGAAGAATCCGGCGACTGCCTCGACCACGGTGGGTCGCGCGTTGCGCAGATAGAAGCCGGGGTCGTCGGCGATGTGACGCACGATCCGCCACGGCCCGGGCAACACGAAGGCGCGCACGTCGAACAGGCGCACCAGCAGCTCCCATCCGCCGAAGAACGCGATCAGCCCGACAATGGGGGCGATGAGGTTGGCCCACGCCCGACGGGTCGACCCGTCGCTGCCCGCCGCGCTCATCGTTCGAAACCCCCAACTTCGAAACCCCCAACTTCGAAACCCCCAACTTCGAAACCCCCAACTTCGAAACCGCGGTGCAACGCCTGTCGCAATCGTGCGGTGTGGGCGATGAACTCCGCGGTGTCCTCCATGGCCTCGAAGCGGGGCCGGGCCAGCTCGATGCGTTCCTCGGCGATGACGCGAGCGGGGCGGGGTGACATGACCACGACGCGATCGGACAACATCACCGCCTCGCTGATGGAGTGGGTCACGAACAACACCGTGGTACCGGTTCGTGCCCACAACTCCAGGAGCAGCTCGCGCATCTGTGCCCGGGTGATCTCGTCGAGAGCGGCGAACGGCTCGTCCATCAACAGCACCGAGGCTCCTGACGCGAACGCCCGCGCCAGAGCGACGCGCTGTTGCATGCCGCCCGAGAGTGTGTGGGGGAGCGCGTCGGCGAATCCGTCGAGACCGACCGCGGCGAGCACCTCGTCGGGCGTCGACACATCGCGGTGGCGCGGCGGGTACTGAGCAGTCATCCGTTCGGACCGTTTGTTCACCTCACCGATGAGCTCGACGTTGCGTCGCACTGATCGCCACGGCAACAACGCCGGCGACTGAGGGACGAGCGCGAACTGCTTGGCCTGACGCGCCTGTTCGGGCGTACCCGACCCGATGGTGATCCTGCCCGCGTCGGGAGCGATGAGCCCGTTCACCAGTCGCAGCAATGTGGATTTCCCACAACCGCTGGGCCCGAGCACGGTGAGGAACCCGCCGGCCTGCACCGACAGGCTCACATCGACGATCGCTTCGGTCGGCCCGAACCGTTTGGCGACACCCTCCACCGAGATGGAGATCACGCGCGAGTCCCCTCCCCATCTCCGGCGGGCTCACCGGAAGTCGCGCCGGCTGGTGCGGACCAGTGCTCACGCACCTTGGCGTAGACACCCTGATCGAACGAGAACTCCACGATGTTGCCGTCGGGATCGCGCAAGGCGCAGATGTACCCGACCGGTGGCGGGAGGTGCTGGGGCTCCCATGCCAGGCAGCCGTCGCGAGCACCGCGGGCGGCGATCTCGGTGACTGCTTCGACCGACGGCAACTCGAAGCCGAGATGGGCGAACGGGGCCAGGGTCGCTCGGACGTGACCGGCGTCGGCGTCCATTGCCACCAAGACCAGGACGAACGGGTTCTCGCGGCTTGATCCATCGGCCAGCCACACCGCGTTGCCGTCCGCGTCGCGGCGGTTGTCGACCACTTCGAGGGGGGTGAAGCGCCCGTACCACTCGGCCGACGCCTCGACGTCGTTCACCGGCAGGGCGATGTGCGTCCACCTGGGACCCGGAACCATGGGCGGCACACTATCGGTGACGCCGGCAGCGCTCTCTGCCCGTGCCGGGTGGACCCTTCGGGGAGCCGGTTGGGTTATCGCGTCCCTGGTCCGGTAGCGTCTTCAACCGTCCTGTGCAGCGTCGCTTCCCGGCGAGTGCTTCACCGTGATGCTGTGGCCGGAAGTTCCTGCCGCGGCGCCGTCCAACGACGCGGAAGGTATCAACATGGCCAACAACATGGCGAACAAGGGTCAGACCATCGCCGAGCACAAGCTCAGCGACAACGACACCGGTTCTCCCGAGGTGCAGATCGCACTGCTCACCGCACGGATCAACCACCTGACCGAGCACCTCAAGACCCACAAGAAGGACCACCACTCCCGCCGGGGGCTGCTGATGCTGGTGGGTCGCCGGCGGCGGATGCTCGACTACGTCGCCTCGCTCGATGTGGAGCGTTACCGCACCATCGTCGCTCGACACGGTCTGCGTCGATAAGAATCCTCGGGCCGCCTTCGGGCGGCCCGTGCGCTATCCGGGGTCCGACGCATCTGACCTCGGTGGAGCGCAATCATCGGTAGCAATGTCTCCGGATGGCTCACATCCGCAGCGGCGATGCCGATGGACCACCAGCGGTCCTGAGTGATCGCGGGTGTGAGCGAATTGAATCACATCATCACTGAGCGCCGCTACCGGTTGTCAGTCGCCGATGGCCCGAACCTCATTTCGGGAAGTTGCCGACTGGGAACTGGGGTGCCGCTCCGCAGCCGGGCCAAACGTTGGCCCGAAAGGAGCTCCGCTATGCCGGAACCCACCAAGGTCACCACTGCAGTCAGTGGGACCGACAAGACCCTGTCGTTCGAGACGGGGAAGCTTGCCCAGCAGAGCCAAGGGGCCGTCGTGGCTTCCTTGGGCCGCACCACCGTGCTCGCCACGGCCAACGCCGCCAAGGGCGTGCGCGACGGGATCGACTTCTTCCCGTTGACGGTCGACGTCGAGGAGCGGGCGTACGCCGCCGGAAAGATCCCCGGATCGTTCTTCCGTCGCGAGGGCCGCCCGAGCGACAACGCCATCTTGACCTGCCGTCTCACCGACCGCCCGCTGCGTCCGGCGTTCCCCGATGGCTATCGCAACGAGACCCAGATCGTTCTGACCATCCTCGGCGCCGATCAGGAGAACCCCCACGACATCGTGTGCATCAACGCCGCCTCGGCCGCACTGATGATCTCGGGCATCCCGTTCGATGGTCCCATCGGCGCCGTGCGCGTGGCCTATGGCCAAGACGGCACATGGATCCCGTACCCCACCTTCGAAGAGGGTGACGAAGCCACGTTCGAGTTGATCGTGGCCGGTCGTCAGCTCGACAACGGCGACGTGGCCATCATGATGGTCGAAGCCGGTGGCACCGAGAAGGCGTGGAAGTACTACGAGGGCGGCGCCCCCAAGGTGACCGAGGAGGTCATCGCCGGTGGGCTCGAGGCCTCCAAGACCTGGATCAAGGAATCCATCGCCCTGCAGCGCGAACTGGCCGCCAAGGCCGGCGTGCGCGAGCCGCTCAAGTACACCCCGGTGCTCGACTACGGCACCGACGTGTGGGAGCGGGTCGTGGCCGTGGGCACCGACAAGCTCGGCCCGGCCATTCGCATCAGCGCCAAGGCCGAGCGCAACGAAGCCACCGACAAGGCGACCGCCGAGATCGTGGCGGCGCTCGCCGGTGAGTTCGAAGGTCGTGAGAAGGAGATCAAGGAAGCGGTCCGCTCGCTCAACAAGAAGCTGGTCCGCAGCCGCATCGTCAACGAAGGCGCCCGCATCGACGGTCGTGGCCCGGCCGACCTGCGTCCCATCTCCGCCGAGGTCGGCATCATCCCCACGGCGCACGGCACTGGCCTGTTCCAGCGCGGTGAGACCCAGGTGCTCAACGTGTGCACCTTGGCCATGCCCAAGATGAACCAGATGCTCGACACGCTCGACCCGGTCAACAAGAAGTACTACATGCACCACTACAACATGCCGCCGTCGGCCAACGGCGAGGTGGGCCGGGTCGGCTCGCCCAAGCGGCGTGAGATCGGCCATGGCAAGCTCGCCGAGCGTGCCCTGCTGCCGGTGGTGCCCAGCCAGGAGGAGTTCAGTTACACGCTGCGCCTGGTGTCCGAGGTGCTCGCCTCCAACGGGTCCACCTCGATGGCATCGGTGTGCTCCTCGTCCATGTCGCTCATGGACGCCGGTGTGCCCATCAAGGCCGCCGTCGCCGGCATCGCCATGGGCCTGGTGTTCGCCGATGGCAAGTACACCACGCTCACCGACATCCTCGGTGCCGAGGACGCCTTCGGCGACATGGACTTCAAGGTCGCCGGCACGTCCGACTTCGTGACCGCGCTGCAGCTCGACACCAAGATCGACGGCATCCCCGCCGACGTGTTGGCCGCCGCCCTGGCCCAGGCCAAGGACGCCCGCATGAAGATCCTCGACATCATGAACGCGGCCATCGCTGCGCCCCGTGACGAGGTGTCGGAGACCGCTCCGAAGATCATCAGCTTCAACATCCCGCTCGACAAGATCGGTGAGGTCATCGGGCCCAAGGGCAAGGTCATCAACACCATCTCGTCCGAGACCGGGGCCGACATCGCCGTCGATGACGACGGCATCGAAGGCACCGTCACCATCGGTTCCACCGACGGCGGCGCCGTGGCCGAGGCCCGTCGCCAGATCGAGCTCATCGTCAACCCGCCGCTGGCCAAGGTGGGCGAGGTGTATCCGGGTCGAGTCGTGAACATCACCAAGTTCGGTGCGTTCGTGAACATCCTCCCGGGCCGTGACGGTCTCGTGCACATCTCCAAGCTCGGTAAGGGCAAGCGCATCAACAACGTTGAGGACGTGCTCGAGCTGGGTCAGGAACTGATGGTCGTGGTCGAGGACATCGATCCCAACGGCAAGGTCAGCCTCACCCCGCACGGTGAGGAGTGGGCCGGTTCCGGTGGTTCGTCCGACGGTGGTGCCAGCGATCGCGGCGAGCGCAGCTCGGGTGGCGGCGCCGGTGCGCCGACGGCCAGCTTCGAAGATGCCTTCGACGCTGAGATCCGCCAGGAGCTCGGGGACCTCGGCCCGGCCGCGGCCGGTGGCCCCAGCGGCGATCGTCCCCGCGGTGATCGTCCCGGTGGCGATCGCGGTCCGCGTCGCAACGACCGTGGGGGACGTCGGCGCTGAGCGCTCGTCTCTCCACCCAATCTGCGGTGCTGGTCGCGTGACCATCACCATCACCGAGCTGGCCTCGGGGATCCGCGTCGTCACCGAAGCGGTCCCCGGGGCCAGATCTGTGTGCAGCGGGGTGTGGGTCGGTGTCGGGGCGCGAGACGAAGGCGATGAGATCGCCGGTGTCTCGCACTTCCTCGAGCACTTGTTGTTCAAGGGCACAGCGACGCGCAGCTCACAGGACATCGCTCGCACCATCGATCGGGTGGGTGGCGACATGAACGCCTTCACCACCAAGGAGTACACCGCGTACTACACGCGACTGCCCGCTCAGCACTTGGCCGTCGGTCTCGATCTACTCGGCGATGTGGTGTGTTCTCCGGCGCTGCGCGACGGCGATGTGGAGTCGGAGCGGTCCGTCATCGTCGAGGAGTTGGCGGCCGACGACGATGCGCCCGACGACAAGGTGCACGGGCTGTTGGCCGAGCAGTTGTTCCCCGACCATCCGCTCGGGCGTGAGACAGCAGGTGATCGCGAGGTTGTCGCTGGGCTCAGTGCCGATCAGGTACGGCAGTTCTTCGCCGATTGGTATCGCCCGGCCAACATGGTGCTGGCGGTGGCCGGCGATCTCGAGCACCAGGCGGTGCTCGATGCCGTGGCCCGTTGGAACCTCGACGATCGGGCCGGGCGCGTTCCCGATCGCACGCCGCCGGGCGAGTCGAGCGACAAGATCCGACTCGATCGACGCTCCACCGAGCAGGTCCATCTGGCCCTCGGATACCGGGCGCTTCCGCGCCGCCATCCCGAACGCGAGGCGCTCGAGGTGCTCAACCACGTGCTCGGTGGGGGCATGTCGAGTCGGTTGTTCGACGAGATCCGCGAACGTCGCGGCCTCGCGTATTCGGTGTTCTCAGCTCCGAGCTTCTTCGCCGATGACGGAGCGCTGTCGGTGTATGCCGGTACTGCGCCCGATCACGTCGAGGAAGTGCTGCGGTGTGTGCACACCGAGATCGACCGAGTAGCGACCGATGGCATCACCAGCGATGAACTCGAGGTGGCGATCGGATATCTCACGGGCTCGTACGTGTTGGGTCTGGAAGATGCCGCCAGCCGCATGAGCCGCTTGGGTGGGCAGCTGACGGTGCTCGGTGAGCTGACCGACATCGACGAGCAGTTGGATCGCTATCGAGCGGTCACCAACGATGCGGTGCAAGAGATAGCGGCTCGCGTGTTCGGCGGGGTGCGGTCGATGGCTGCGGTGGGTCCCGTGAAGATGAAGGCACTCACCACCTATCGCTGACGCAACGAACGTTGACGCGACCGTGTGAGGAGGTGGCGATGGAGGGCGACGACTTCATAGTGACGATGGGGTTGGTCGAGGAAGGCCCATCCGCGATGTGGGTCCGCCTCCACGACCGAGCGGGCACGTGGTGGATCGATGGCAACCCGCACACCCATCGCGGCCGAATGCGGGCTTGGAATGACGCGGACCAACGGCCGATCTTCTTCTCGCTGAGTGACGTGGAGGACGCTTCGCCGCTCGCCTGGGCCTGGATCGCAGGATTCCTTGCCGGGAGCGCGCCCGGTCCGGAGATCATGTTCGG
The DNA here is from genome assembly GCA_050246915.1 of Acidimicrobiia bacterium. Lineage (GTDB taxonomy): Bacteria > Actinomycetota > Acidimicrobiia > Acidimicrobiales > Ilumatobacteraceae > JBFWVD01. The sequence continues at coordinate 25,790 of JBFWVD010000015.1, forward strand.
ACTCGACTATGACGATGACCGACTCCGCCGCTGGCGTCGTGCGGAACGCGAGTACCGGCGTAGTGGTGAATGGCCGCATGCGGATTGGGGTGTGCTCATCGACTTCCCGGAAGGTGTCGAACTCCCGGTGAACGTGTGGATGCATCGGGGGGACGAGGTGTGGGAGTGGACGGGCGAATGGCGCAAGGCGCTATCGCCCGCGGGACGTCTCGACGACGACGGCCGGGCCAGCGTGTGCGATGAACATGAACTCGAATGGGTGAGCTCCGATGCCTTGAACGCAGGTGATCACGACCGGAAGACCTCGGAGCCTGTCCGAGGCGGTCACCAGACGGTGGCGATGGCCGGGGAGCCAGTCGCGTATGCATGGATCTTGTCATCCTTGGTGAGTAGGACGCATCCGTTTGCGATGGCCGTCGCGACGATGATGCGGTCCGCGGGATCGCCATGAAAGTCTTCGAGTGAGCCTGCCGCCACGGCGATCGACGGGGTGAACTCGGCGACCGCCACGCGATCACCGGCGAGGAAGTCGTTGACCCACGCAGCGACCGGTCGATCGAGCGCAACGCGGCGCTTGTGGGCCAGCATGCTGAGTTCCCAGAACGAGATGGGGCTGACGAGGATGCGCGAGGCGTTCGTGATCGCTTTCGCGGCGCGACGCGACAATCGGTCGGAACCAGCTTGCCACCACACCAGCGCGTGCGTGTCGAGCAGTGCCGCGGCCCCGTCACTGCTCGGCATGCCACTGTTCTCCAGTCGAGAAATAGGACGCGTCGTCATCGGCGAGGAGCGTGATGCTGCCGATCATGTTCGACTCCTGCGGGCCGATCGGCACGACACGGGCGACGGGCTTGCCGTGCTTGGTGATCACGATCGACGCATGGCTCGCGGCGACTTCGTCCAAGAGCGCGAGGCAGCGGGCTTTGAACTCACTCGCCTTCATCGAGGTCTCTGCCATGCAGCGAGCATATATGACTACTGACCATGGTCAGAGGTCATATATGCTCGCTGCCCCGATAGGTATGGCCCTTGTGCACGCTCTCCCGGTCTTCCGACGTGGCACGATGTCGACATGGGATTCCTCGACAAAGCCAAAGAGAAGGCACAAGAACTTGCCGGCCAGGCCAAGGACAAGTTCGAGGACGTGCAAGGCAAGCGCAAGGCGGACTCGCTGCTCGATGACCTCGGGCGCATCATCTACCTCGATCGCACCGGCCGCCCGACCGACGACGCCGAGGCCGAGATCGTCCGCCTCGTCGCCGAGCTGCAGAAGCTCGAGGCCGAAGGCATCGAAGTGGCCACCAAGAAGGCGCCCGAGGCCCCGGCCGCGGGCGACTCCGACGTGACGCCGTCGGGCGGCACCGATCTTCCGCCGCCAGCTACTCCGACCTGAGCAGCGACCTCCACATGATCACCGTTGGTGTGTTGGGCGCGCGCGGGCGCATGGGGGCCACGGTCTGCGACGCCGTCAACGCCGACGCAGAACTCGAACTCGTCGCCGCGGTCGATGTCGGCGATGATCTCGACCCGCTGCTGAAGGCGTCGGTCGTCGTCGACTTCACCATCGCCCCAGCGGCGCGGGTGAACCTGCCGTGGTTGGCGGCCAACGGCATTCATGCCGTCGTCGGCACCACCGGTTTGAACGATGATGACCTTGCCCTGCTTCGCTCATCGTTCACGACGTCGAACTGCCTGATCGCCGCCAACTTCGCCATCGGTGCGGTCTTGATGATGCGGTTCGCCGAGATGGCGGCGCCGTTCTTCGAAACCGCCGAGATCATCGAACTCCATCACGACGCCAAGATCGATGCGCCCAGCGGCACGGCTACCACCACGGCCAACCGGATGGCCGCGGCGTCATCGCAATGGGCACCGGACCCGACGCAACACGAGGTCATCGTCGGCGCTCGTGGCGGGGAGGGCCCGGCGGGCATCCGCATCCACTCGGTGCGCATGCGGGGCATGGTCGCCCATCAAGAGGTGGTGCTCGGCACCACCGGCCAAACCCTCACCATCCGTCACGACACCATCGATCGGTCATCGTTCATGCCCGGCGTGGTGTTGGCGTGCAAGCGCATCGCCGACCACCCCGGCCTGACCATCGGGCTCGACCCGATGCTCGGCCTGTAGGGCTGCTCGAACCCCCTTCGCGCTCGTCGATCTGCCGAGCGCGTCAGCGGTTGTACATGCGGGCGTTGGCCTGATCGCGGGGCTTGATCACGATCTGATCGATGTTCACGTGCGACGGGCGTGTCACTGCCCACGCGACGCAGTCGGCCACGTCGTCGGCTGTTGCCGGTGTGACCCCGGCATACACCGCAGCGGCACGCTCGGCGTCGCCGTCGAAGCGCACCAGCGAGAACTCGGTCTCGGCGATCATGCCGGGATCGATCTCGGTGATGCGCACCGGGCGACCCAGCAATTCCATGCGCAACACCTGTTGCAGCGCATGGATCGGGTACTTCGCGGCGTGGTAGCCGGCGCCGCCGATGTAGGGCTCGAGGCCGGCGATCGATCCCATGAGCACGATGTGCCCATCGCCCGACGCCTCCAGTTGGGGGAGGAGTGCCTTGATCATGCGCACCGTGCCGAGCACGTTGACCTCGAACATGCGTTGCCAGCCGACGAGATCGGCGTGCTCGACCTTGTCGAGACCCAACGCGCCACCGGCGTTGCACACCACGACGCGACAGTCGCTCACGCTGGCGACGAACCGGGCCACTGATTCGTCATCGGCCACGTCGAGCGGCACCGCCCGAGCCTCGGGTCCACACTGGGCCGCCACTGCGGCGAGTTGGTCGATCCGTCGGGCTCCGAGGACCACGGAGAAGCCCGACGCGGCAAGCAACCGCGCCGTCGCCGCACCGATGCCGCTCGATGCGCCCGTGACCACCGCGGTACCCCACCCCTGATAGCCCGAGGTAGGTGTGGACGATGACGGGCAGTCCGGGTCAGTCATGTCGTCGACGGTAATCGGTGCCGGTCCGTCGCTCTGGAAGGACCTTGTGCCCCATATGGGCCGTATGACCCATTGAAGTTCTCAAGGTGCCATCACGGCTGGTCGATGATCTCGATCATGGTCCACGGCTCGCTCTCCCAGCTGAATGCGCTCGAGCTGTTGGCGGCCGCAGGCGAGGAACCGGGCCGCCAACTGGTGGTCATCCGCGTTCCTCAGGGCGTCACCGAGTTCATCGTCGACGGACAGATGGTCGACCTCGTGTCGGCCCCGTGGACACCGTCGTCCACGACGGTTCCAGAGCTGCTGTTCGAACTGTTGCGTTGCCGCGTCGGGACCTTCGAGGTGTCGGCCCTGCAGCGCGAGCGGATGCAGACCTATCCCATCGGCTTCACCGTCATCGTGCAGGTGCTCGAGCAGATCGCCTCCGAATGGGTCGATCTCGCCGACGACATCCCCAGCGCAGACAGCGTCATCGAGCTGAACCCGACGTTGCAGCGCTCGACGGTGATCTTGGACGAGAACCGTTGGGCCGTCGTCCGGGCCATTGGCAACGGCTCCACGCTCGATCGCCTCATCGCCGAGACAGCATTGAGCGAACTGACCGTGCGACGGCTGCTCGCTCATTGCCTCACCAACGGCTTGGTCACCGTCGACGGCCGGACCGGCCGTCGCAGTGTCAAGACGGCGGCGGTGGCGGCGGCTCGTGCTCGCGATGAGCAGTCGACCCGAGCTCAGCGGCCAGCTGCGCAGCCTGACGACGAGCTTGGATCGATGCCTGCACCATCGACACGGCAACGAGACCTCCAACCAGCAGCCATTGGTATCGCTGGATGAAGTCGAGGGCGTCCTTGAGCGGTTCCTCGAACTCCTTGCCCGCCCACCAGAACAGTACGAGCCGTCCAGCGATGCCGACCGCGCCGAGCACGGCGACCTTGGTGCGGCTGACGCGCGCCATGCCCGCCAGCATCCACACGAACGAGTTGGGCATGAGCACCAGCAACACTGATTGCGCTTTGGCAAAGGCCCGCTGTACCCACCCGAGGTAGCCCGTCTGTCCTTGGGTCTGTCGTTCGATCCAGCCGATGCCGCGGTGACCGTAGTCGCGGCCGAGCAGATAGAAGAACGGGGCGGGGATCGCCAGACGGATCGCGGCGATCATGAAGTACGCGATGGGTGAGATACCGCTGGCGACGGTGAGCAACAGATGGCGGTTGCGGCTGTTCATGGCCAGGAGCAACTCGGGGTGATCGTTGACGAGGGTCGGGCCCATGAAGCCGCCGACCATTGCGATGACGTAGAGCACAGAGCACGGCAGCGCCAGGCGCGTCAGGTGACGGGGGTTGATCTTCGGGCGGGGGATGTCGGCCTCGGGGGTGTCCCAGCGCACGGGCTCTGGCGGGCTCGTCATCTCGTCAGCACCGTCATCGCCTCGGAAGCGTACGCTGCCGGACGGTCGGGTCGGGGTCGTCGCCAGGGGAGGCGGCGGTCCCATGGCCACGGCGCACGAAGAGGCACACCACGCAAGACCGCCCGCTTTCGCACCAGGGGGACCGCAGATGCTCGGACTCATGCAGGACATTCCGTTGTCGATCGCCATGATCTTCGACCGCGCCGAGAACTTCCATCGCGACCGACCGATCGTGACCGTCACCGCCAACGGGCGCGAACGAACCACGTATCGGCAGTGGGCCGAGCGGACTCGCAGGCTGGGTTCGATGCTCGAACGCCTCGGCCTCGCCCCCGACGCTCGGGTGGGCACGTTCGCCTGGAACACGGCTCGTCATCTCGAGCTCTACTTCGCCGCCCCATGCACCGGACGCGTGTTGCACACGCTCAACATCCGGCTCTTCCCCGAGCAGATCACCTACATCGTGAACCACGCTGCCGACGAGGTGATCTTCCTCGATCGCTCGCTGGCCCCGTTGTTGGCTCCTTTGCTCGACACGTTCACCACCGTCCGTCATCTGGTGGTGATGGACGACGGCAAAGGCGGCATCGAACTCCCCGACGGTTCTGTCGGCTGGCCCCCGGCAGGGGAGCGGCCAGCCACGTGGCACGGCATGGAGCTGCACGACTACGAGGAACTCCTCGCGCAGTGCGAGCCGATGCAGTGGCCCGAGCTCGATGACGAACACCGTGCCGCGTCGATGTGTTACACGAGCGGCACCACCGGCAACCCCAAGGGGGTCGTGTACAGCCATCGTTCGACGGTCCTGCACACGATGGCGACGATGATCGCCAACAACATCGGGGTCTGTGAACGCGACATCGTGTTGCCCGTTGTGCCGATGTTCCATGCCAACTCCTGGGGACTGGCCCACGGCGCCGTGGCAGCTGGTGCCGGCATCATCATGCCCGGGCCCGACCTGTCCGGCCCCGCCCTCGCCGATCTCATCGTGGACGAGAAGGTGAGCGTTGCCGCTGGCGTCCCCACCATCTGGCAAGCCGTATTGCCATGCCTCGCCGGCCGTGACACCTCGAGCCTGCGCATCATCCCCTGCGGCGGTTCGGCCGTTCCTCGCTCGCTGAGCGAGGCCTACCGTGAGCAAGTCGGGTTGCCTCTCTACCAAGCGTGGGGCATGACCGAGACCAGCCCAGTGGCCGCGTGCTGCACCCTGACGCCGGCCATGGATGAATGGGACGAGGACACGCGTGCTGATCAACGCACCACCGTTGGTAGGGCGCTGTTCGGCGTGGCCTTCCGGGTGGTCGAGCCCGACACGACGACGAAGCTCCCCTGGGATGGGGAGTCCACCGGCGAGTTGCAGGTGCGGGGAAACTGGATCGCTGAGCAGTACTACAGCGATCCCAGCGGTGCGGCCAGCTTCACCCCGGATGGATGGCTGCGAACCGGCGATGTCGCGCAGGTCGATCAGTACGGCTTCATCCGACTGGTCGATCGCACCAAGGACCTCATCAAGTCCGGTGGTGAATGGATCAGCTCGGTCGAGTTGGAGAACGAGCTCATGGCCCATCCGCAGGTGGCAGAGGCGGCCGTCGTGGGTGTGGCCCATCCCAAGTGGGGTGAGCGCCCGTTGGCCTGCATCGTGCTCCGCCCTGGTGCGCAGTTGAGCCGCGACGAGGTGCTCGATTGGCTGAGGCCCAAGCTCGCCCATTGGCAACTGCCCGACGACGTCGTGTTCATCGACGAGGTACCCAAGACGAGCGTCGGGAAGTTCTCGAAGAAGGACCTGCGCGCTCGATTCGCGGATCATCTCCTGGGGAGCTGACACGCGATAACGCGACCTCGCGTCACTGCGCGCGTGCGGGCGAGCGCGCGGGGTGAGGTCAACTGGAGTTGGCAGTGACAAGGTGAGTTGCCTCTGATTGGTGCTGTGAACAGTCGCGCCAACACGCCCTGTGGCAAGTGGTTGCGTTAGCAACGAAAACCCATGCGAGCGCGCCCGATTGCCGCGATCGGTGCAGAGGCCCGCAGTACCGTGCCCCCTCGTCAAGCTGAGAGTCAGATGGCTCCACACATCCCAATCACAGCAACCCGGGCGGCGGCGGCCGGGACAACAGGACGGTGAGATGCGGGCGCTCCTGCGGTCAGGGCAAAGGGTCATCGGCGTGGCGGCGATCGTCGCGATGGTCCTCACGTTGCTGGGAATCTTGGCGTTCGACGCGTGGACGGCGCATGTGCTCGGCAACGCGACTCCTCATACCGGCCAACCGATCGCGGACATGGCCGGTGCCGGGTCCGTTGTCGCCTCGGCCGACGGCAAGCTCGTGAGCAGTTCCATCCGCCCGGGCACCGTCGTGCTCACGTTCGACGATGGTCCCGACCCGGAGAACACACCCGCAATCCTCGACATCCTCGATCGCCGTGGCGTCACGGCAACCTTCTTCGTGATCGGTCGAAACGTGGTCGATCATCCGGGGCTTGCTCGGCGGATCGTCGACAGCGGCCACGAGATCGCCAACCACACGTTCACCCATCCCGAACTCGAGGCGGTCCCGTCGTGGCGACGCTCGCTCGAGTTGTCGCTGACCGACCGCGCCATTGCCGGAGCCACAGGGGTAGTTCCCATCGCCTATCGGCTGCCGTATTCAGCAACCGCGGCTGGCATGGATGCCGATCAACGTGCTGCCGTCGCCAGCTTGGGTGGCAACGGGCGTATCGCTGTGTTCGCCAACGACCCGACCTCCGACTACGCCGCGGCGACCCCTCAGGAGATCTTGCGCCAGATCGATTCGGTGGACACATCACAGGGCATCGTCCTGTTGCTCCACGATGGCGGGGGCCCTCGCACAGCAACTGTCGAAGCGCTCGACGAGTTGATCACTCGGCTTCGTGACCGCGGCTTGCAGATCACGTCGTTGTCCGGTGCGTTGGGCCTGCCGTCGGGAGGCATCATGCGACCGGCCACGACCTTCGAACACATCAGCGGTGTCGCGTTCTTGTGGACGCTCGCGGCATCGTCTTGGTTGCGGCGGATCGCTCCGTTCGTCATGGGCGCGCTCATCGTGTGGAGCCTGGCAAAGCTCACCGCCGACATCGTGATGATGTCGTTGCACCATCGCAGGGCACGGCGACGTCGTGTGCTCGCCGCCGGGTACAGCCCGACCGTGACCGTGATCGTTCCGGCCTTCAACGAACAGGTGGGTATCGAGGCTGCCTTGCGAGCGATCGCCGCCAGTGACTATCGCCTCCACGAGATCATCGTCGTCGACGACGGATCGACCGACGCGACGTCGCAGGTGGTCCGCGCGTTGCGCATCCCCAACCTGGTGCTCCTTCGCCAGATCAACCAGGGCAAGGCCGCTGCGCAGAACACAGGGCTACGGCGCGCGACCGGCGAGATCGTCGTGTTCATGGACGCCGACACCGTGTTCGAACCTCACGCGATCGGATATCTCGTCGGGCCGTTCGCGAACGAGCACGTCGGTGCCGTCTCCGGCACCGTACGGGTCGGCAACCGTCGTTCGTTGCTCGGGAAGTGGCAGAGCCTCGAGTACTCGTACGGACTCATGACCGAACGGGCAGGTCAGGATCTCCTCGGTGTGACGTGGTGCATTCCCGGGGCGATCGGGGCGTACCGACGTGATGCTCTGTTGGGTGTGGGAGGCATCGACACCGACACCATGACCGAGGACACGGACACGGCGATCCGTGTGCACCTCGACGGATGGCGCACGGTGTACGAGCCCGCCGCGGTGGCATGGACCGAGGCACCCACGACCCTCCGGTCGCTGTGGAAGCAGCGGATGCGTTGGCAGTTCGGCACGTTCCAAGTCATGTGGAAGCACCGCCGTCAACTCGGCCGACGTCCGTGGCGATTCGGATGGCTGATGGTGCCGTACAACCTCGTCAGTCTGGTGGTGCTTCCGGTCCTGTCCATCGTCGCCGACGTGGTGCCGCTGTCGCTGCTCATCGTCACCGGCTTCACCGACATGACCGTGCTGTGGTTGGTGATGTGGGCCCTCATGATCACTACTGCGGCCGTGGCCCTTGCACGGCAAGGGGAGCGGTTGCGGCAACTGGTGCATCTGCCGTTCCAACAGCTGTTCTCCCATTGGCTCAACATCGCCCTCACTGCCCGTGTGTTCCATCTGATCCTGACCGGCAGGCTGGTGTCGTGGAACAAGCTCGAGCGCTCTGGTGACGTGCTGGCCGAGCTACGCGCCGATGACATCGTGCTCGATCTGACGGATGCCGCGATCAACGGATCGGGGACGGCGACGATCGGAGTCAGCGCTGAGGGGATCCTCGCCCGATTCGATCCTCTCCCGCCGCCGCGTCATGTCGATCTCATCGAGCCCGAGTTGGTTGGTCTGTCGGTGTGTTCAGAACCTGAACCGATCGCGTCGTGAGCCCCGTCCCGCAGGCCCTCGGCTCGGTCCTCGAGCAGCCGACCGGCAGAGCCACCCAGCGAGGCGAGACGGCCGCCACGGTCATCGACCTGCGCGGATCGACACCGGTGGTGGAGTTGTTCTTCGCTCCACGGCCCGTAGCTGATGACGGCTCCGAGCGCGAGGAGCGGTTCGACGGTCAGGTCTTCGAGCGGCGATCGCCCTGGCGCTCGACGGTGGTGCGTGCCCTCGAACTGGTGGTGCTCGTCGCGGTGCTCATCGTCGGCGCGTTGCTGTTGCTCTCACCCAGCGACACCAAGGGCAGTCGGGACCGAGGTGTGGAGCGCGGGGTGCTCACCGGCGACGTCGGTGTGCCTGCTTCGCCCGCGCCGAGTGCTCCGTGAGCGAGCGGTAGCTAGCGCGCGTCTGCCTGGGCGATGTAGTGCTCTGCGATGTCGGGATTGGCGCGCAGCAGCTCGGTCATGTTCCTGCCCGACAGCGGCAGCGAGAGGTAGTAGCCCTGGAACTGGTCGCACCCGGCATGGGCCAACGTGGCCAGTTGGTCACCGTTCTCGATGCCCTCGGCGACCACCTGCAACTCGAGTTGCTCGGCGAAGGTGATGAGCGCCCGCAGGAGGTCGTCGTTGCGGTCGTTGCGCCCCACTTGCGTGAGGAGCGTTCGATCGATCTTGATCATGTCCACGTGCAGATGCTGCAACTGTTCGATGGAGGAAGGGGCGGCGCCGAAGTCATCGAGCGCCACCGCGAAACCAGCAGCACGCAACTGCTCGAGTGCACGGGCGATGGCGCCCACGCGACTGTCGATGCGATGCTCGGTGAGCTCGATCACGAGGTGCTGTGGACTCACCCCGTGTCGGTTCACCATGGCGACGAGGTCGTCGAGGAAGCGCCCGTCGAGGAGCTCGACCATCGAGACGTTGATGGAGATCGTGAGATCGGGGCCGATGCTCTCGTCGTGTTGCCATTGGGCGAGTTGTGCACACGCCTGCTCTCTGACCGTCGCACCGAGGGCGAGGATCAGTTCCGAACGCTCGGCCACCGACACGAAGAGGTCCGGGGCGATGGGCCCCTTGTCGCGATGGTGCCAGCGCGCCAGAGCCTCACACGATTCGATGCGGCCGGTCTTGGCCGACACGATGGGTTGATAGGCCACTTCGATGTGACCGGCCTCGATGGCCTTCGACAGCTCGCGCTGCACGAATGCGACCTCGAGCCCTTCGGACTCGCACTCGGGGTCGTACGTGACGAACTTGCCTCGCTCATGGCGTTTGGCGCGATAGAGCGCCAGATCAGCACGTCGGAACAACTCGTCGCGATCGACAGGAGCAGCGCCGTTGGGTGAGCGCCCGGCGATGGCCAATCCACCGCATGCCGCGATCGACAACAGCTCGCCGCCCACGGCGACCGGGTCCCACAGGGCGCGGTGCATTCGTTGCGCTGCCGCTTGTGCCTCGCCGATCTCGGCGACGCCCTCCATGATCACCGCGAACTCGTCGCCCCCGAGGCGAGCGATCGTCTCATCGCCACGTCGCAGCGCCGTGAGCCGGGCCGCGAATGTGGCCAACAGGTCATCCCCGGCGCTGTGGCCGAGCGTGTCGTTGACGGCCTTGAAGCCATCGAGATCGATGATCAGCAACGCGACATGGCGATCGGCTTCGCCGGCGGTTCGATGCAGCGCCTCGTCGATCTTGGCCTCGAAGGACCGACGGTTGTCGAGGCCCGTCAGTGGATCGTGGTTCGCTTCGTGGGTGAGCTGGCGCTGCAACGCGATGCGGTCCGTGACGTCGCGTGCGTTGATGACGACAGCCTCCACTCCTTCGGTCGTGCGATGGTCGCTCACGATCGCGTCGAGATGGCGTCGTCGCCCGGTGGCATCATCGAGATCCAAGGTCACCTCGGCCTCGGCGACACCATCGACCATGCGTCGCAACGCCGCCTCGAGATCGCGTTGGCTCTCATGAGTGAGCGCGTTCCACAGCGCGTCGAGCGTGAGGTCATCGGTGGACGCGCCGACGAGTCGCGCCACCGACGGCGATACATATCGCAAGTCGCCGTCCGGCCCGACCACCACGAGCAGATCGGGGGCACGACTCACCAGCGTCTCGAAACGCGATTCGGCCTTCTCGAGACCGTGGGCGATGAGGAGCTCGCGGCGTCGGCGGTTGAAGAGCATGAGCCCGATCGCCAAACCGGCGATGGCGAGCGATGCGATGATCGCGGCTCCGACGCGAGCCTTCCACGCGGCATCGTCGGCCCGTTCCCGCGCGTCGGCGGCCACCAGATGGAGCGATCCGTTGACGTCGGTGAACAATGCCGAGATGGATTCGCCGAACGCTGTGGCGCTCGATCCGTCCATCGGTTCCATGGGCATGGTCTCCATCGGCATGGTCTCCATCGGCATCGGTTCCATCGGCATCGGTTCCATCTCGCCGATGACGTTGGGGTTCGAGGTCGCCGAATGCAGTGCGGCGTCGCAGAACACATCGATGCTGGCCATCAATGACTTCAGCGCCGGGGAGGTCGATGTGCCGAAGGCTCGTTTGGCCGAGTCACCGAGGCCGGTTGCCGCGGCGTGAATCGCATCTGCGTCCACCGCGTCGCCGGCCCTGGCCTTTGCCTCGAGGGCCTGGAGTTCGTTGGCCCAACTGAGCGTTGCTTGGGCTGACGCCGCCCGGGCGCTCTCGGTGCTGCTGCGGTCCACGAGACGGGCGATGCCGTAGGCGGTGACACCGATCACCACGATCGTGGCGGTCACGCCGAGGACGGCCAGTCGAGTGACTCCCGTTGCCGTGCCGGCGCCCCGTGACGATCTCATCCGAGGCGTTTACGACATCATCTGATGTCATCTTGAGCGGACGGGTGTCGTGATCAGCGGGCCCCGGAGCGCACCGCTGCGAGATCGTCGACGATCATCACCGCTGCGGTCGTGCAGCCCCTGGTGAAGCCGAAGAACGGCCCGAAGTCCTTCGTGGACGCGAAGCGCGACAGGTATGAAGCCGTCAACCCGCCGTCAGCACCGAGGCGGTGATCGTCGGGGGAGCGGCGCCGAGGAAGAAGATCCCAGGGAAGCCTGCGGTCTCGAACCCGAGACTCGGATTCGACCGGAGAAATGATCGGGTGATGGCCATGGTGCCGGTGCGGTTGTTGCTCACGAAGAACACCGCGCCGCCGCCCTCGTTGGCCTGGTTGTCACTGATGGCGGTTCCTGCGATCTGCAGTGTCATCTGATTGCCGTCGAGATAGATCGCACCGCCGTTGCCGCCGCCGGCGGTGCCGGCCCGGGCGGGATTGGCACCGTGGCCCACCGCACGATTGCCGGTGAAGACCGAGTTGAGGATGGTCCACGACACGCCGATGGAACTGAGCGCGCCCCCGTTGGAGCAGGCATTGCCGCGCCCCGGCGCACCGAACGTCGAGTTGACCACGTACACCGGCAGGTTCTGCGACTGGCTCAAGACGCGCACCGCGCCGCCACCGACGTCGGGGCCCGATGCATCGCAGGTGTTGGCGAAGAAACTCGAATTGACGATGCGTACCCGACCGCCGCGGACGAACAGCGCACCACCGCCCCCGCCATCGACCGTCTCGCCCGTCGCGTTGCCGTCGATGAACGTCAGGTTCTGCAACACCAGGCGTGGATGGTCCTGATCCTGGCAGTGCGAGGTGGTCCACACCTGGGCCGGATCGCAGGTGTTCATGTACAGGATGCGTCGGCGGTTCCCTCCCGACAAGGTCACCTTTCCACCGCCGTCGATCACGATGTCGGGCCCGGTCGTGTTCACGATCTTGGCCGTGGCATCCAAGGTGATGGTCACCGGTTCGGGGCCGCAGTCGAAGGTGATCACACCGCCGAGCGCCACCGCCGAGACGACCGCCGCGGAGGTGCAACTCGACGCTGTGCCATTGCCGATGACGTGCGTCGGACGCGACGAGTCGGCCGCAGACGCCTCGACGGGGATGGGTTCGTTCCCGTCGATGTTGCCCGGCGCGCCCGACACGGCATCGGTCAGCCAGCGCGGGGTGCCGGGGCCGAAGGGGAACAGGGCGCCATCACTGCGGGCCAGCACGTACCACGACCCGTTGGTGGCCGCCGCGATCGACACGATGGGGAACAGCGCCGTTCGCGACCGATCGCCGCCGAGGGAGCCATGGAACGGCTTGTCCGAGAAGGTGAACACGCCCCCGTCGCTGCCCACCATGAGGTAGCCCGCTCCGTAATTGATCATCCCGACCACGGGACTGTTGAGCGCGGTGGATCCCATCGACCCGAGGAAGGGTGCGTCGAACGCGAACACACCGCCGTCATCGGCGACGAAGCGATAGCCGGTGCCGTCGGCGTCGGGCACGAGTCCATTGGCCGGGCGGTTCAACCTGAGGTTGCCGGTGGACCCGGCGAAGCCGGCTGAACCAAAGCTGAACACGCCACCGTCACTGCCGAGCATCCAGTAACCGCGATGATCTCCGACGCCCGCGGCGTCGACGATCGGTCCGTTGAGCGACAGCGTCGACAGGTCGCCGTGGTGAACAGCACTGCCGTAGGCGAATGCGCGACCGTGATCGGTCACCAACAGGTAGCCGCCGTCGCTCGTCACCATGGCGGCGATGCGCTCGTTGTTGCGCAGTGACGGCGCGTTGCCGAGGGTCCGTGCTGAGCCGTAGGTGGTGATCGAGCCGTTCTCGTGCACCACGTAGGCGCCGGAGTCATCAGGTGTCAGTACGACATCGACCACCGAGATGCCCGCTGCGAACCGTTGCGTCGCCGAGGACGCGGTCGGCACCGCCGGCAACGTTGCGCACAACGTCAGGCCCGACGCGATGGCCGACCTCGTGGCGCGCTGACGCAGCGACCATGAACGACGTCTCATCGCACCCATCTCGAGATCTTCGGTCGTCGTAGCAGTGGACTGGAGCGCGGCGCGGCACGCCATACTGCCGATCGTGTCCGACGATCCCCGTGACCACATCCTGGCCGAGGCCTTGCGCCTCGTCGGCGATCACGGCATCGCCCGGACGTCGATGGCGGATGTGGCCAGCGCGGCCGGTGTGAGCCGAGCGACGTTGTATCGCTACTTCCCCGGCGGCAAGGACGAGGTGATGGAGTCGCTGGTGTCGTGGGAGCAACTGCGCTTCCTCGACCGACTGCGAGACGCGGTCGACGATGCCGACGACCTCGCCGATCTGTTGGAGCGGGCGTTGATGGTGGCCAAACGCCAGCTCGACGGCCATTCCCAGCTGCAGCGGGTGCTGGTCACCGAGCCCGAGCGGCTGTTCCCGCTCTTCATGCGGACCAACAGCCGGATCAAGGACCTCGTGAGTCGCTATCTGCACACCCGATTGACTCGTATGGATCTGGCCGACGGCGTCGATCCGGCCTGGGCGGCCGATGAGCTGGCCCGGATGTTCCTCGGCCACATCGGCGCGGCCGGGCCGTGGGATCTCGACGATCCGGCCCAGGTCCGGAACCTCGTGGTCGGCTGCTTCTTGAAGGGAATTGTCCCCGCCGCGCCTTGACGATGAGACGGATCAATGCAGAATGTCTCACATGGTTCGCGTGGCGTCCGGCACACCTGGCGAGGCGATCGCTCTCGAGGCCCGGGTCATCGCCGGGGCGCGTGCCGCGGTCTGTCGATGGGGATGGCGGCGCACATCGGTCGACGACATCGCCCGAGAGGCGCAGGTGAGTCGGGCATCGGTGTATCGATGCTTTCCCGGCGGGCGCGACGCGGTGATGTCCTCGTTGCTGGCCGACGAGCGTGCCCGGTTCGAGTCCCTGATCGCTCAGTGCCGCGCCGAGCATCTCGACGACACGCTGGTCGAGTTGTTGATGCGTACCGCTCGCTGGTTCGGCCAGAACCAGATGCTGCAGTTCGTGCTCCAACACGAACCCGATCTCATCGGACCGCATCTCGCCTTCGCCGGCGGGGATCGTGTGCTCGCCGACGCTGCGCCAGCCGTCGCGTCACTCCTCGCCCCGTTCCTCCCCAGCGATGACGGCGCCAGCGAGCGCGTGATCGATTGGTTGACGCGGCTGATCCGCAGCCATCTGCTCGCTCCGTCGCCCCACGTCGCGTTCGCCGACTCCGCCTCCGTGCGACGACTGGTCGACCGCTTCATCGTGCCGGTGTTCGTTGGCGCTGACCGCGAACACCGTCCCGCTGAACCCCCACTCTTGGTCAGGAGCACCTCGTGAGCACCTTCGACGAACTGATCGGGCGCAGCGCCCTCGACGACATCGAGGCCATCCTCGCCGTGCACAACGACGATGTCGACGCCGTCGAACACGTGGTCCGGGACAACGCCGACACCATCTTCACGTGGGACTACGACCTCGCCCGACCCGCGCTGCGCAAGCTGTACGAGAAGGCCAAGGTCGGGCAGTGGAACGCCCAGACCGATCTGCCGTGGCATCTGGACGTCGACCCCGAGAAGGTCGTCGCCGAGAACCAGGCGGCCATCGGACGCAGCGTGGGATCTGATCCGACCATCTACGTCGGTACTGCCGTGGAGCACTGGGGCGACAAGGAGTGGACGGCGTTCGGCATCGAATCGCAGAACTGGATGCTGTCGCAGTTCATGCACGGCGAGCAGGGGGCGCTCATCTGCACGGCCAAGATCGTCGAGACCGTGCCGTGGTACGACGCCAAGTTGTATGCGTCGACCCAGGTGATGGACGAAGCCCGTCACGTCGAGGTGTTCCACAAGTACCTCAACGAGAAGTTGCCTGGGCACTACCCGATCAACGCACACCTGCGTCTGCTGCTCGACGACATCGTCGCCGACTCGCGATGGGACATGACGTATCTGGGCATGCAGATCATGGTGGAGGGCCTCGCGCTCGCGGCGTTCGGCTTCCAGCACCAGATCACATCGGAGCCGTTGCTCAAACAGCTGCTGCGATACGTGATGAGCGACGAGGCCCGCCATGTGGCGTTCGGAGTGTTGTCTCTCAAGGAGATCTATGAGCAGATGACCACGGCGGAGATCCGCGAGCGCCAGGAGTTCGCGTTCGAGGCCGCAGTGCGCATGCGCGATCGGTTCCTGCAACAAGAGGTCTGGGACCGGTTGGGGGTGGACGCGCGATCGATCGTCCCGGTGGTGCTGAACGATCCCGGTCGCAAGCTGTTCCAGCAGATGCTGTTCGCCAAGATCGTCCCGAATTGCTCGAAGCTGGGTCTGCTCGACGCGGCTGACGGCTGGCTCCGACATCGGTTCGAGGAGTTGGGCGTCATCGAGTTCGAGCACTGGGTCGACACCACGGCCGAGTACGAGAGCCTGGCACTCGACCAGACCTGAGGCGTTGCGAACGGGTTGTTCCAGCTCAGGGCCGCAACGGCCAGGACCTTTCGCAAATCGGTTGGTAGCGTTTGGCCACGCGTCACCTCGGATCCACCTCTGGATCATCTCCGTGGCGTCGATGGATGAGCAGCGGAGGTTCCACCATGGCAGCACGATTCGGAGCGGTGTTGACCGCCATGGTCACCCCGTTCAACGAGGACGGCTCGCTCGATCTCGACGGGGCCGCGCGCTTGGCCCGTCACCTGCAGGACAACGGCAACGACGGACTCGTCATCGCTGGTACGACGGGCGAGGCGCCGGTGCTCACCGACGCCGAGCGACTGTCACTGTTCGAGGCGGTCATCGGCGCGGTCACCATCCCGGTCATCGCCGGGTCCGGCACCAACGACACGCTGCACTCGATCCACATGACCGCCGAGGCCACCAAGCTCGGCGCGGCCGGCATCTTGGCGGTGTGCCCGTATTACAACCGCCCGTCGCAAGATGGCATCGAGGCCCATCTGCGCGCCGTGGCCGGCGCCACTGACCTGCCGGTCATCGTCTACGACATCCCGGTCCGCACCGGTCGCAAGATCGCCAGCGCTCGCATCTTGAAGCTCGCCCGCGAGGTGTCCAATGTCCTGGCGCTCAAGGACGCTGCTGGTAACCCGGCCGAGACGGCCTCGCTCATCTCCCAGGCCCCGGAGGGGTTCGAGGTGTACTCCGGCGACGACGGACTCACCTTGCCGTTGCTGGCGGTCGGAGCTGTCGGCGTCATCGGGGTGGCGTCGCATTGGAGCGCCCAGGACCACGCCGACATGATCGCCCTGTTCGCCAAGGGCGATGTGGCGGCGGCCCGAGCGATCAACGCTCGTCTGGTCGAGAGCTTCGCGTTCGAGACCGGCGACGATGCGCCCAACCCACTGCCGACCAAGGCCATGATGCGTGTCATGGGCCTTCCTGCTGGCCAGGCTCGACTGCCCATGGGCCCGGCGCCGCAGTGGCTCGAGCCGCGGGCCCGCGAGGTCCGGGCCAACTTGAACAGCGCCCGCGAGAGCGCTGCGGAGCGGTCCTGATCACGTCGGACTCCCTCGCTGAGCGGCGGATTCCTCGCTGCACCGCACATGCGAGGCCCGTGTTGGGCCATCATGCACGCATGAGATCAGCCGAACTTCCTGCAGCTGTGCGCTGCGTCACGTCGAGCACGAGCGCATGAGCGGCAACGTTCGCATCGCCTTCCTGGGCGGCCTCGGCGAGATCGGCCGCAACTGCATGGTGTTCGAGATCGACGATCGGCTCATGCTGCTCGACTGCGGTCTCATGTTCCCCGAGGCCGACATGCACGGCATCGACCTCGTCCTGCCCGACTTCACCTGGCTGCGCGAGAACGCCGAGCGCATCGAGGGATGCGTCGTCACCCACGGTCACGAGGACCACGTCGGGGGACTCAGCTACCTGTTGCGCGACCATTCGTTCCCCATCTACGGCTCGGCGCTCAGCTTGGGTCTGGCCCGCGGTCGCATCGAGGAGGCCGGGCTCCTCGGCAAGACCGAGCTCATCACGGTGAAGGACAACGAACGCCGCCGGATCGGGCCGTTCGACATCGAGTTCATCCCCGTCACCCACTCGGTGCCCCACGCCTTCGCTACTGCGTGGCACACCCCGCAAGGAGTGGTGCTGCACTCTGGTGACTTCAAGCTCGATCTCACTCCCGTCGATGGTCGCCGCACCGATCTGTCGCGCATCGGGGCGCTGGCCACCGAAGGTGGCATCCGTCTGCTGTTGTCGGACTCCACCAACGCCGAGGAGAAGGGCCATGCCCCGAGCGAGACCGAGGTCGGCTCGGTCCTGCGTCACCTGTTCCACGAGCACGCCGGACGCCGCATCATCACCGCGTCGTTCGCATCGCACATCCATCGCATCCAGCAGATCGCCGATGCGGCGGTGGCCACTGGTCGCGTGGTGGCGACACTGGGGTTGTCGATGAAGCGCAACGTGCGCATGGCTCGCGACCTCGGCCTGCTGCAGATCCCTGATGCAAGTTTGGTTGACGTCGAGAAGATCGACAACATCCCGCCCGGGCAGGTGTGCGTCATCTCCACCGGTAGTCAGGGTGAACCGATGAGCGCTCTCAGCCTCATGGCCTCGGGCGATTCGCGCTGGTTGAAGATCACCAGTGACGACACGGTGATCTTGTCCAGCCATGCCATCCCCGGCAACGAGTTCAATGTCAACAAGGTCATCGACGGCTTGCTGCGCGCCGGGGCCGAGGTGGTTCACTCCGGTGTCGCCGACGTGCACGCCACCGGTCACGCGCAGGCCGACGAGCTCAAGACCTTCATGGCCATCGCCAAGCCGCAGTACTTCGTGCCGGTGCACGGGGAGTACCGGCACCTCATGGCGCATGCGAAGTTGGCCAATGTCATGGGCATCGCCAACGACAACGTGCTGTTGTGCGAGGACGGCGACGTCATCGAGATCAAGGACACGGGTGTCGAGTTCGCTGGACGGGTGCCATCGGGCTATCTCTACGTCGACGGCATCGTGGGCGATGTCGGCCACGGCGTGTTGCGTGATCGCAAGGTGCTCGCCGAAGAGGGCGTCGTGGTGGCCGTTGTCGTTGTCGACCGTTCCTCGGGTCAGGTCATCGGTGACCCCGAGATCATCACCCGGGGATGGGTGTATGCCCCCGAAGCCGAGGATCTCCTCGGTGAGGCCGAGTCCAAGGTGCGGGTGGCGGTCGAGCAGGCCTTCGCCAACGGTCAGCGCGATGTGGAGGCACTC
Source organism: Acidimicrobiia bacterium (assembly GCA_050246915.1). Taxonomy (GTDB): domain Bacteria; phylum Actinomycetota; class Acidimicrobiia; order Acidimicrobiales; family Ilumatobacteraceae; genus JBFWVD01. Next base: position 44,622 of record JBFWVD010000015.1, read on the forward strand.
GAGCGCGAGGTGCGTCGCTCGCTCGGCAAGTTCGTGAGCGAGCGGACCAAGCGCCGTCCGATGATCGTGCCGATGGTCGTCGAAACCTGACCAGGTCCGTGAGCGGCCTGCCAACATTGGGGCATGACCGCCATCGATGATGTGGTGTGGGACCTCGAGCCGTTGCTCGAGGGCACCACAACCGACGAACTGCTCGACCGCGCCGCGCTCATCGCTGATGAGTTGGTGCTCTCCCGGGGTCTCGTCGCCTCGATGGACGCCCGGCAACTGGCGGCGTTCATGCATCGCCTGTCCGACTTGCACGAGACGCTCGGCCGCGCCGGGTCGTTCTCGTCACTGCGATTCGCCGCCGATACCTCCAACGCCGAGATCGCTGCCGCCATGCAGCAGGTGGGAGAACGGTCAACGGCCATCACCACGCCGTTGGTGTTCTTCGAGCTCGAGTGGTGCGCTGTCGACGACGCCCGAGCTGAGGCGCTGTTGGCCGATGAGCAGTTGGCCTTCTGCCGCCATCATCTTGCGTCGATGCGGCGCTTCACCCCGCATCAGCTCTCCGAGGCCGAGGAACGACTCGACAGCGAGAAGTCGATCTCGGGCATCTCGGCGTGGACCCGTCTGTTCGGCGAACTGACCGCGGCGATCACGTGCATCGTCCCTGATCCATCTGGCCCGGATGCGTCCCCCGAAGGCGACAGCGAGGGCGCGACCAAGACAGTCGGTCTCGATCAGGGCATCGCCATGTTGTTCTCGCCCGATCGATCGGTGCGGCAGCGATCACACGCCGGGGTCACTGCCGCGCTCGACGCCGGCATCAAGACCCGTGCCTACATCTACAACACGGTGATCCTGGACCGCTCGATCGATGACCGGCTCCGTCGCTACGACACTTGGATCTCGTCGTGGAACCTGAACAACCAAGCCAGCGACGCCAGCGTGAAGGCGCTGGTGCACGCCGTGCGCACCCGCTACGACATCCCGCAGCGTTGGTACCGGCTCAAGTCACAGCTGCTCGGCCACGAGCTCACCGACTATGACCGCTACGCCGCCGTCACCGAGAGTCGGGACGCGGTCAGCTGGGCTGACGGAACCGCCATCGTGCTCGATGCGTATCGGGCCTTCTCGCCGGAGCTCGCCAAGGTGGTGGGGGAGTTCATCGAGAACCGTTGGATCGACGTTCCGCCCCGCCCCGGCAAGCGTCCCGGGGCGTTCTGCAGCTACACCGTCCCCTCCCACCACCCTTACCTCTTCCTCAACTGGACCAATCGCAACGAGGACGTGCTCACGCTCGCCCACGAGCTCGGCCATGGGCTGCATGGCTATCTGGCGCGCCCCCAAGGCGTGTTCCATCAGTGGACTCCGCTGACCGTGGCCGAGACTGCTTCGGTGTTCGGTGAGACCCTGACCTTCAATCGGCTGCTCGATCAGACCGCCGATCCTTCGGCGCGCCTCGCATTGCTGGCCGGTCAGGTCGAAGGTGGCATCGGCACCGTGTTCCGTCAGACGGCGATGCACTGCTTCGAGGAGGCTGTGCACACCAGTCGTCGTCGCGATGGGGAGTTGAGCGTCGAGCGGTTCGGTGACCTGTGGATCGAGACCCAGCGCGAGATGCTCGGTGATGCCGTCACGCTCACCGACGGCTACCGCTCGTGGTGGAGCTACATCCCGCACTTCATCAACACGCCCGGGTACGTGTACGCCTACGCCTTCGGTCAGCTGTTGGCCCTGAGCGTGTTCGGCCGCTACGTCGAGGTGGGATCATCGTTCGTGCCTCGCTATCTGGACATGCTGGCCGCCGGCGGCTCGCGTTCGCCCGAGGAGCTGGCGGCCATGGTCGGCTGTGATCTTGCTGACCCGGCGTTCTGGGACGGCGGGCTCGCCATCATGTCAAGTCATGTTGACGCGGCCGCGCAGGCGGCTCGGGACCTGGGCCGCGTGTCCTGACCTCAGGAACCGCCTCGGTGATTGCCACGGCAAACAGGCGTTCGGCCACTAGGGTCGACGCGCCATGGCCACTCGGCAGACATCTCGGCGAGCACCTGCTCGCAAACGGTCCCGGTCGCGTCGGCGCCGCCAGCCGTTCCTGCGCGGCGTGGTGTCCGGCCACGAGGCCGATCTGTTCGGTCTGGCCATCATCGTGCTGGCGGTGGTCACCGCTCTGGGCGTCTATCTCGACGTGGCGGGCCCGCTCGGCCGTGGTATCGACACCGCGGCCGGTGCCGTGCTCGGCGTGGGTCGCTATCTGGCCCCAGCCCTGTTCGTGCTGGCCGGAGTGGCCATGGTGCGCGGCTTCACCAGCGAGCGCACCGGCAAGGTCGCGGTCGGCACGATGTTGCTGGCCTTGGTCACCTTGGGGTTCTTGCACCTGGCGAAGGGCCCGCACGAATGGCCCGGCCGGGTTGACGATGTGGTGCAGATCGTCGTCAGCGACCGAACGCCGTCGGTCGAGGCAGCGGTACGGCTCGATGGCGTGCGCGACGCCGGGGGATGGGTGGGTGCCACGGTTGCGCAGCCCCTTCGGTCATCGGCCGGCCCGCTCGGGGCCGGAGCGATCTTGGCCGCCATCGGCCTGCTCGGCGCCTTGCTGATCACGGGCAGCACGCTGCTGCGCTTCGGTGAGATCCTCGGCATCGGCGTGCGGCCCGTGGCACGCGGCACCAAGTCGGTGCTCGGGCAGATGACCTCCCTGGCGCGCGAGCGCGTGCCAACCGAAGACATGGACGACACGCCTGCGTTCGGGAGTCGTCGACCCATGCCGGTGCTCTACGACGGAGCAGACGACGATCCTGATGAGCCGGCGGGCGCGTCGGTGGAAGCCGAGCCGCCGGCGGCCAAGAAGCCGAAGCCACCGAAGAGCCCGGTGTTCCACAACAACACCGCGCCAGGCGAGCAACTCGAGATCGACCTCGGGCCCGGAGCACAGCGAGGACCGTGGAAGCTGCCGTCGCTGGCGTTGCTGGAGCGCACCAGCGCGCAAGAGGTGAACCGCGCCGAGATCGAAGAAGGCGGCCGGATTCTCGAAGGCTCGTTGGCCTCCCACGGCGTGGAGACCCGCCTCGTGGGCATGACGGTCGGCCCGACGGTGACCCGTTACGAGCTAGAGCTCGGGCCCGGTGTGAAGGTGGCCCGCGTCACCGCGCTCAACAAGGACATCGCCTATTCGATGGCCGCACTCGACGTGCGAATCCTTGCTCCGATCCCCGGCCGGTCGGCCATCGGCATCGAGGTGCCGAACAAGACCCGTCATCTGGTGGCGCTCGGTGACATCCTGACCGCTCCTGAGGCGATCGCCGCCACCCATCCGCTCGAGGTCGGTGTGGGCCGCGACATCGCCGGGCGCAGCGTCATGCTCAACCTTGCGGCCACACCCCACATGTTGGTGGCCGGTGCGACCGGCGCCGGCAAGTCGAGCTTCATCAACTCACTCGTGACGTCGGTGCTCATGCGCACCACGCCCGATCAGGTGCGGCTCATCCTCATCGACCCCAAGCGCGTCGAGATGGGTCAGTACAACGGCCTGCCCCATCTGCTCACCCAAGTGGTCACCAGCCCGAAGAAGGCGGCGAACGCGCTGGCGTGGGCGGTGAAGGAGATGGAGCGCCGCTACGACGTGCTGCACGAGGTCGGCGTGCGCGACATCACCGGATACAACGCAGCCTTCGACCGCGGCGAGATCCGACCCGAGGTCGACGACGCGGGCAATCCCATCACGACCGTCGAGCGGCTGCCGTTCATCGTGCTCGTGGTCGACGAGCTGAACGACCTCATGATGGTGGCGGCACGTGATGTCGAGGAGTCAATCACCCGCATCGCACAGATGGCCCGCGCCGTCGGCATCCATCTCGTCATTGCCACGCAGCGGCCCAGCGTCAACGTCATCACCGGTGTCATCAAGGCCAACGTGCCGACACGGGTGGCGTTCGCGGTGTCGAGCGGCACCGACTCCAAGGTCATCTTGGACCAGGTCGGCGCAGAGCGGCTCATCGGCAAGGGCGACATGCTCTACCTCGGCGCGTCATCGAGCGTCGCGCAGCGCATCCAGGGCGCGTGGGTGAGCGAAGAAGAGGTCCGCAAGGTCACCTCGCACTGGAAGCGTCAGATGGGTGACGACGGCCCGACGTACGTGTCCGGTGTCGAAGGCCCGGAGGACGACGGTGGCGGTGATCTCGGTGGATTGGTCATGACCAACAACCCCGACGACGCCGATGATGAGCAATTGGTGCGCATGGCCATCGACGTGGTCGTGCGATCGCAGCTGGGCTCCACCTCGATGCTGCAGCGCAAGCTGAAGGTCGGCTTCGCTCGCGCCGGTCGCATCATGGACCTGCTCGAGCAGCGTGGTGTGGTGGGTCCGAGCGAGGGTTCCAAGGCTCGCGCCGTGCTGATGAGTGTCGAGGAGTACGAGTCCTTGCTGCGCAACGACACCGAACGATGACCTGCCGACCAGCTTCACGCGGCACGGTCGCCAGCGCCGGTCGCCATCCCCGGTCGGCGTGACCGATCAGCGTCATGAAGTCCGACGAACCGCCGCTCGATGTGACAAGCTGTGGCCGACATCGTGCCTCGGAGACGCACTCTCCGCTCCGGTACCCATCGAACGGGGCGACACCCACGCAACGGGGCACAGCACGCAGGCACATCGAGCATCGTCAGGTGTTCGTTCGTGTGACGGTGTGCCCGAGAGGGTATGCCCAGCAAGGGGAGACAATGATCCGTCCGGCGAATTGGTCGCTGCGCTGGGCGGGGAGTCAGGCGAACCCGGCCCCATACACCGACTCGCTGGGCCGCGGGTCGACAGGGATCGAGGAGTTCACCAGATGACCAAGACAATGACCCGAGTTGCGGCAGGGATCGTCGCACTTGCCGCGGCCGTGATCGGCAACGCCTCGTTGGCGTCCGCTCAGGCCGCACCGCCGGCAGGGACCGGGGGTCATGTCATCGGTGACACCATCTCGTTCGACGAGGCGATCAGCAGCGGCCTCATCACCAACGACTACGTGAAGCTGGCCAAGCGCGTGTGCCCCACCTACGCCATGATCCCGTCGAACATCAGCCAGAGCACCGACGCCGAGTCAGCGCTGCCCGTGCTCGGCCCCAACCCGTACTCGAGTTCGGCCACGCGGGTCGATCATCTCGTCGAGGACGCGCCCGGTCGTTCGTGGGCGGCGTGCACCCCGGTCACCGGGTGGGAGTTCCAGATCGGCACGGGTCGCACCACGGTGGGCGGCGTGTCCCGCGTTGCGAACCCTGAGCCCCTCGTGTGGCTCGACAACGCCGACGGCACCGTCACGCTGTCGAATCGGATCGTCACCCGCGCCGGGCTCTACGACATGGTCGGCGTGGCCGTCATTCGTCTCACCCCGGCGCAGCGAGCGTTGGCCGAGGCGGGTTCGCTGAACGCGTCAGAGGTGAATCGTTCCGATCCTGGTTTCGGCACACTGCGTTGCGGCGCCGATCGCACCGGCGGCGACAACCTCAAGCAAGTGCGCAGTGCTGGCGATGGCAAGGTCTACTGCTACGCCTACAACTCCACGCAGAAGCCGGCGAAGCTCACCGTGAATCTGGTGAAGACCCCCGAGAGCGTGTGCAACCCCACCCCAGCCGACAACACCTTCCCCTACACCGGGAGTGGCAACCTGGTGAACGGTGGCAGCGCCAGTTGGAACATGGTTCCCGCCACGTGCGGCTCGGACGCATCGAGCACACAGGTGTTCCCGCAGTTGCCGCCGGGCAACTATGACGTGGCCGCCCGGGTTCCGCTGCCGGGGAACTGGACGCTCGTCAGCGTGAATTGCGTCGATGACGGAACCACCACTGCGCACGGCAACGTCACTGGCACTCCGGCGGTGAACGCCGACGTCGACCTGGAGGCCGGCGATGCGGTCACGTGCACCTACGTGGTGACCAACGCGGCCATCTCGACCACGACCGTCACCGGTTCGTCGACCACCGCCGCAGCGACCACCACCGGGGTCACGTCGTCATCGGTGGCAGGAACCTCTGTCGTGCCGACGACGAACACCGTGCTCGGCACGACGGTGTCGCCGAACACGCTGCCCCGCACCGGTGGTGGCGAGTCGAACCGACCGCTTGCCACCGCTGGCGCTGTCATGGCCCTCCTCGGCGCCGGGCTGTTGCTCACCACCCGACGCTTCGCTCGCCGCTGACGATCAGGTAGCCGTCACCATGCGGCGGTAACCTCACACCCATGCCCGAGCGGTACTTCCTGGAGACCCTCGGCTGCCCCAAGAACCAGGTGGACTCCGACAAGCTCGAAGGCACGTTGATCGCGGCGGGGATGGTGCGTACCGGTGAGGCGTCGCTGGCCGATCTGGTCGTCGTCAATACCTGTGCCTTCATCGAAGCAGCGCGGCAGGAGTCGATCGACACGATCTTGACGTTGGCCGAGCAACGACGCGACGGCGCCAAGCTGGTGGTCACCGGATGCATGGCCGAGCGCTACGGCGACGAACTGGCCGAGGCACTCCCCGAGGTCGATCAGATCGCCGGCTTCGGGGTCGCCCTCGCCCCGATGGCCCCCAGCGCATCGTCGGCAACGATCCCGGTGCGCATCGGCGTGAAGCCGGCGCCGGTGCTGCCCACGCTCGACCTGTTGAACATGCCGCGGCCTCGATCCAACTCGCCGTGGGCGTATGTGAAGATCGCCGAGGGATGCGATCGCAGCTGCGGCTTCTGTGCGATCCCGAGCTTCCGCGGCCCGCAGCGCAGCCGCTCCGTGGCCTCGATCCTCGATGAGATCGACGCGTTGCGCGTGTCGGAGGTCGTCCTCATCGCTCAAGATCTCGCGTCCTACGGCAAGGACGATCCGACGTTGGGTGCCGGGTCCATCGTCGATCTCGTGGCGGAGGCATCGCGTCGCGTGGAGCGTGTCCGTTTGCTCTATCTGTATCCGTCCGATCTGGACGATGCCTTGGTCGACGCCATCTGCGACACGGGTCTGCCGTACTTCGACCTCTCGTTGCAGCACGTCTCCAAGCCGTTGCTGCGCCGGATGCGGCGTTGGGGTGACGGACAGCGATTCCTCGATCGAATCACCTCCATCCGATCGCGCGAGCCGCAAGCGGCGTTCCGCTCCAACTTCATCGTCGGCTATCCGGGAGAGACCGAGAGCGATCACGATGCTCTGCTGCGCTTCGTCGATGAGGCGCAGCTCGACTGGTGCGGGTTCTTCGCCTACTGCCGCGAAGAGGGCACCCATGCTGCCGATCTCGATGGTCAGGTCGATCCGTCCCTGGTGTCGGAGCGTCTGGGCGAGCTGACCGAACGGCAGGATCGCATCACCGCTGCTCGGCGCGACGCGCTCATCGGTACCAGCACCACGGTGCTCATCGATTCCGTCGGTGTGGCCCGCAGCCATCGTGAGGCTCCCGAGATCGACGGCATCATCGAGGTCCCCGAGACCCTGCCTCCCGGGGCGTTCGTCGACGTCGAGATCGTCTCTGCGCTCGGTCCCGATCTCACCGCCTTGCCCATCGGCGAGCCGCGCGCAACCAGGATTGACGCGATCGTCGCGGGGGCGAACGCGGAGTTGCTGCGGTGAACACCAGCTTCGGTCCCAACGCGCTGGCCACCCCCGCCAACGCCATCACCGTGGCGCGTCTGTTGTTCGCGCCGGTGTTCTTCTCGATGGTCGGCGATCAGGCCAGTTGGCCAGCGCTGACGGTCTGGTTCCTGTTGTGCTGCAGCGACTGGGTCGACGGCTACCTGGCTCGCAAGATGGGCACCACGCGCTCGGGGGCGTTCCTCGATCCGCTCGCCGACAAGGTGCTCGTGCTGGGCGGCATGTTCGCCCTCGTCGCCCATCAGCTCTTCTGGATCGTGCCGGTGATCATCATCGCTGCGCGTGAGATCCTCATCTCGGTGTATCGCACCGTTGCCGCTCGGTCGGGCGTCACCGTGCCCGCCACCAAGTTGGCCAAGTACAAGACGCTGACGCAGCAGCTGTCGGTCGGGATCATGCTCACCCCGCCGGTGGCGGATCGTTCGCGCACCCCGGCCAACCTCATGCTGTGGCTGTCAGTGGCGCTGACGGTCATCACCGGGGTCCACTATCTCGTGACGGCCCGTCATCGTGCTCGTGTTCAGCTCACGGAAGTGCCAGAGGTGACCTGATGCGTTGTGAGGTCGTTGCCGTGGGCACCGAATTGCTGCTCGGCCAGATCGTCGACACCAACTCTTCGGTCATCGGCGAGCGACTTGCTGCCTCGGGCATCGATTCGTTGTTCCAGACCAAGGTGGGGGACAACCTCGAGCGCATCGTGTCGGTGTTGCGTCAGGCGCTCGATCGATCCGATGCGGTGATCGTGTGCGGGGGCCTCGGGCCGACACACGACGACATCACCCGTGAGGCCATCGCCGAGGTGATGGGCGTGGAGCTCGAGTTGCACAGCGACATCGGCGACCGGATCCGCGAGATGTTCGCGGCACGAGGTCGGCCCATGGCCGAGAACAATCTGCGCCAGGCGATGGTGCCGCGCGGTGCGGCCATCATCCCGCAGGTGCGTGGGACGGCGCCTGGCCTCATCTGCCCCGTCTCCGGTCATGGCAGCATCGGTGCGGTCGGCGACAAGGTGATCTACGCAGTGCCCGGCGTGCCGCACGAGATGGTGGAGATGCTGGAGCGGGCGATCTTGCCCGATCTACAGCGACGCAGTGGCACGAGCGACGTGATCGGATCGCGCACGCTCCGGACGTGGGGCGAGTCGGAGAGCGGCCTGGCCGAGCGCCTCGCGCCCACGATCGATCGACTCGATGCGCAGCGGCATGCCACGCTGGCGTTCCTGGCCAGCGGGATGGAAGGCATCAAGGTCCGGCTCACCGCAAAGGCGCCCGATGCCGCGTCGTTGGCCGCCATTCTCGACGCCGAAGAGCAGACCGTGCGCGCCGAGTTGGGCTCGCTCGCGTTCGGCGTCGACGACGACACGATGGAGTCGGTGGTGCTCGATCTGCTGCGCGCTCGCGGCGCGACGCTCGCGGTGGCCGAGTCCGTCACCGGCGGTTTCGTCGGCGCGCGACTCACATCGATCCCCGGCGCGAGCGATGTGTTCCGCGGTGCGATCGTGAGCTACGCGAGCGCTGTGAAGTTCGATCTGCTCGGCGTTCCCGAAGGCCCGGTCGTATCGGCCGAAGCGGCGCAGGCCATGGCGTTGGGCGTTCGTCGTGTTCTCGGTGCCGACGTGGGTCTGTCGCTCACCGGCGTCGCCGGGCCGAGTGAACAAGACGGCCAAAGCGTCGGCACGCTTTTCGTCGGCCTCGCCATCGGTGAGAATGTCGAGTCGACCTCGTTCCGTCTGCCCCCTCAGCGAGACATCATGCGCCAACTCTCGGTCATCTCCGCATTGAACTTCGTTCGCGCGCGTCTGACATGACCCGACGATCGACGCGTACGCTGTCCATCTCGATGCCTCGAAACGTTCAACCGAAGATGGCGCGCACCGTGCTCTCTCGCCTTGCCGCGGTCATGACGATGAGCGCGGCCTTTGTGATCGTCGGTGCCTCGCTGGCGTCCGCCGCGGTGGACGGTTCCGATGTCATCGCAGTCGGCAATGCACCCGATCGTGGATCGTTGCTCGACAGCAACATCCGTCCGGTGTCGGCCGTGCTCGGTCTCGACTCCGATGCCACCGGTGAGGGCTACTGGATGGTCGCCGGCGATGGCGGCATCTTCTCCTTCGGCGACGCGCCGTTCTTCGGCTCTACCGGCTCCACCAAGTTGAACAAGCCCATGGTGGGCATGGCGCCCACACCGAGCGGGCAGGGTTACTGGATGTTCGCCGGCGACGGCGGCATCTTCGCGTTCGGCGATGCCGGCTTCTTCGGTTCGCTCGGCTCCACCAAGCTCAACGGCCCCATCGTGGCGATGACCCCGACCGCCACCGGTAAGGGCTACTTGATGGTCGGCTCCGATGGTGGGGTGTTCACCTTCGGTGACGCCCAGTTCCTCGGGTCCACCGGCGGATCGTCAGCATCACCGATCGTCGACATGGCGACCATGCCGACAGGTGCCGGGTATTGGATCGTCACCGAAGACGGCACCGTGTACCCGTTCGGCGCGGCGACTCTGCACGGCGATCTGCGCGACAAGAAGTTGTCCAACCCTGTTGTCGGCATTGCGGTGAGCCCCAGCGGCAACGGCTATTGGCTGGCGCAGCAGGACGGACAGGTGTGGGCGTTCGGTGACGCATCGACCGCTGTGGCTGCACCCGCGCGGTGTCTGACGCAGCCGGTCGTGGGCATCGCGGCGCGACCCCAGGGCGACGGTGTGTGGCTGGCCACCGCGCCGCTCCCTCCGGTGTCCACCACCGGCCTGTCGCCGCTGGACGCGCTCGATGCGATCAACGGTGGCCTGGAGCAACGTGTGCGGCTGGCCCAGGGATGCCAGAGCGCAGTCAACGTCGAGTCACTCACCTACAGCGACCCGCTGCCCGGTGCCCGCCTCAGCTCGCCATACGGCAATCGCATCCATCCCGTGTACAAGCTCCCGCAGTTCCATCGTGGTATCGACCTCGCCGGTGGTACCACGGCCATTCGGGCGATCGCTGATGGCAAGGTCATCGAGGTGTCATCGTTGATCGGCTACGGGATCACGACCGTCATCGATCACGGCGGGAAGATCTCCTCGGTGTACGGGCATCAGTCGGCCACGCGGGTGAAAGCGGGCGATGAGGTGAAGGCCGGTCAGACCATCGGCACGGTGGGGCAGACCGGCTATGCAACCGGTCCGCATCTGCACATGGAGATCCGCAGCGGTGGCGTGGTCGTAGACCCGACGCCGTTCCTGCGTCCCTGACCGCCACCCTCTGTCCGAGCATTCTCCGCTCGCGGATTTTCTGCTCAGGGAATTTCTGCTCGGGTACTTGAGCGAACACGCGTTCGAAGTTACGCTGCTGTCGTCTGCTGCGGGAACGCCTCGGAGAATTTTCATCACACCCCCTCCGTAGGGTTCCGCTCAGCACTCAGGGCCGTGAGATCCGGTCCTCACTCATCAGCAATGGCATCGCAGGGATGCCAGAGGAAAGGACACCCACAGTGGATCGTGACAAGGCGCTGGAGATGGCCCTCGGCCAGATCGACAAGCAGTTCGGCAAGGGCTCCATCATGCGCATGGGCGAGAAGGGGACGTTGGCCATCGAGGCCGTCTCGACCGGTTCCATCGCCCTCGATCTCGCCCTCGGGGTCGGCGGACTGCCCCGAGGTCGCGTCGTGGAGATCTACGGCCCGGAATCGTCGGGCAAGTCCACGCTCGCCATGCACGTGGTGGCCGAGGCACAACGCAACGGCGGCATCTGTGCCTACATCGACGCCGAGCATGCCATGGACCCCGTCTACGCCCGAGCAATTGGGGTTGACATCGATCAGCTGCTGATCTCGCAGCCCGACACCGGCGAACAAGCGCTCGAGATCACCGACATGCTCATCCGTTCCGGTGCGCTCGATGTCGTCGTCATCGACTCCGTCGCCGCCCTCACCCCACGGGCCGAGATCGAAGGTGAGATGGGCGACAGCCATGTCGGCCTGCAGGCTCGCCTCATGAGCCAGGCGCTGCGCAAGCTCACCGCCAACCTCAACAAGTCCAACACCGTGGCCATCTTCATCAACCAGTTGCGCGAGAAGATCGGCGTGATGTTCGGTTCGCCCGAGACAACCCCGGGTGGTCGGGCCCTCAAGTTCTATTCGTCGGTGCGTCTCGACATCCGACGGATCGAATCGATCAAGGACGGTGTCGAGGTCGTCGGCAGCCGCACCCGCGTCAAGGTGGTCAAGAACAAGGTCGCTCCGCCCTTCCGGCAGGCTGAGTTCGACATCATGTACGGACGGGGCATCAGCCGTGAGGGTTCGGTGCTCGACATCGGTGTCGAGATGGGCATCGTGAAGAAGTCGGGTGCGTGGTACACGTACGAAGGCGAGCAACTGGGACAAGGGCGCGAGAACGCCAAGACGTTCCTTGCCGAGAACCCCGAGGTGATGGTCGAGATCTCCGAACGGGTGCGTGTGCAGGCCGGTATCGGTGTCGGCGATGAGGCGCTGTCCGACGCGGACGACGCCCCCATCACCCTCGACTGATCACGCTCATTGGTTGCGCAGCCGGGTGCCGTTCGCGGCGCCCGGCTGTTTCGCGTCTGGCCAGCGGTTCGCTGCGCGCTCTCGCGTGCAACACGTGAGCCGCGACGCGCTTAGCACATCGCTGGACGACCATCCACCCGCGAGCGGCCGTGATCTGATTCACTGCCTCCCGATCAGGCGCTGACACAACACGTTCGAGGCGGTACTCATGGCGACAATCAAGGTTTCGACCAAGTCGAACCCAAACTCCGTTGCCGCGGCGGTCGGTGGGTTCATTCGTCGAGACCTCTATGTCGACGCGCTCATCGTGGGCGCCGGTGCCATGAACCAGACGATGAAGGCTGTGGCGATTGCACGCGGGAACCTCCTCGACGAGGGGTACGACCTGGTGTGCATCCCGGGTTTCACCACCGTCGACATCGACGGCGATTCGCGCACGGCCATGATCCTGCGCATCGAGCACCGGGCGGCCGAGGTCATCGACCTGCGTGATCCGCTTCCGGAAGCCGCGGAGATCCCCCTAACCTCCATGGAGTGACCCGCCGCTACCTGGTGCGCACCTTCGGGTGCCAGATGAACGAGCACGACTCCGAGAGGATCTCGGGGCTGCTCGACGCCGACGGCTATGAGGCGACGAGCACCATCGGCGATGCCGACGTGGTGGTTCTCAACACCTGCTGCATCCGTGAGAACGCCGACAACAAGCTGTACGGCACGTTGGGCCATCTCAAGTCCCTCAAAGACGCCAAGCCCGGCATGCAGATCGTGGTCTCGGGCTGCTTGGCCCAGAAGGACAAGGACATCGTCCGACAGCGCGCTCCGTGGGTGGACGTCGTGCTCGGTACCTTCAACGTGCACCGCGCCGTTGATCTGTTGCACGAATCCGAGCAGCTCGGGCCCATCACCGAAATCCTCACCGAAGCCGTCGCCGACGATCACGTGGCATTCCCTTCTGTGCTGCCCGCCCGGCGCGAGCTGCAGTACGCCAGTTGGGTCACCATCCAGATCGGTTGCGACAACGCCTGTGCATTCTGCATCGTGCCGTCGGTTCGTGGCCCAGAGATCAGCCGCCCGTTCGACGCCATCGTCGACGAGGTGCGCGAGCTCGCCGCCGCCGGGGTGGTCGAGGTGACGTTGCTCGGTCAGAACGTGAACTCCTATGGGCGTGATCTCTCGCTCACAGCCCGCCAGGCCGGCGACGACGTGCGCATCCGGCCGATGTTCGCCGAGTTGATGCGCGCCGTCGGTGCCATCGAGGGCATCGAGCGGGTGCGCTTCACCAGCCCCCATCCCAAGGACCTCCGCCCCGAGACCATCGAGGCGATGCGCGACGTGCCCGCGGTGGTCGAGCATCTGCATCTCCCGTTGCAGTCGGGGAGCGATCGGACGTTGGCCGCCATGCATCGCGGTTACACGGCCGAGCGCTATCTGGAACGGCTCGCCGCGGCCCGCGCCGCGATCGACGATCTGGCCGTGACCACCGACCTCATCGTCGGCTTCCCCGGCGAGAGCGATGACGACTTCGCCCACACCCTCGAGGTCGCCGCCGAGGCCCAGTTCGACAGTGCGTACACCTTCATCTACTCGCCGCGCCCAGGCACAGAGGCCGCGGAGCGCGCCGAGGAGTTCATACCAGCCGACGTCGTGGCAGAGCGGTTCGAGCGGCTGCGGGTCGTGGTCGAGCGCTCGGCGCTTCTCAAGCACGAAGCGCGCATCGGGCGCGTCGAACAGATCATCGTCGAAGGTCCATCCAAGAAGGACGAGCGCGTCATGAGCGGACGCACGAGGCAGAACAAGCTCGTGCACTTCGCCTCCGAGCGGCCGCTGCGGGCCGGAACGTTCGCCGACGTCGAGATCACCGGCGCCGCGCCGCACTTCTTGCGCGGCACGTTGCTCGACGTCACCGCGGAGCCCCGTCATCGCACGCGCATCGCGGTGGTCGCCTCCTGAGCACGCCCGAGCTCGATCGCTCCAGGGCGGTTCGTGCGGAGCGCCGCCGAGAGATCGCCGTCGTCGGCCCGACGGCGTCGGGCAAGAGCGCGTTGGCGTTGCGCATCGCACGCGCTGCTCGGTCGGCGGGCGTCGGTGATGTGGAGTTGGTGTGCGTCGACGCCATGACGGTGTACCGCGGGCTCGACATCGGTACGGCCAAGCCGACGGCGAGCGAGCGGGCCGAGTTCATCCACCACGGCCTCGATCTCGCCGAGGTCGAGCAGCCGGTGACGATGGTCGACGTCGCCGATGCCTGTCGTGCTGCCCTCGATGACATCGCCCGTCGGGGCGCCGCCGCGGTCATCGTCGGCGGCACGGGGCTGCATCTGCGCGCAGTCATCGATGGCCTCGACCCGCCCGGCTCGTGGCCCGAGCTTCGGGCCGAGCTGGAAGCGCTGGCCGCACGCGGCTCGTCTGCGTTGGCGGCCCTGTACGAAGAGCTGCAGGCGAGCGATCCCATCGCCGCTGAACGCATCGATCCCGCCAACGCCCGGCGGATCGTGCGAGCGCTCGAGGTGTGCCGGGGGAGTGGTCGGCCCTTCACCTCCTTCGGTCCCGGCCTCGGCGAGTACCGGATCGACTCGGTGCGACAACTGGCCATCAGCTGGTCGCGCGAGCAGCTCGGGGTCCGCATCGCGCAGCGCATCGCTGGTCAGGTCGAAGCCGGATGGCTACCCGAGGTGGAGGCCATGTGGCCTCGGCTCGGCCCCACCGCGGTGCAGGTCATCGGCTATCGCGAGCTCCACGAGCACCTGACGGGTGGGCGATCATTGGATGACGCGCTGGGTGCGGTGGTGTTGCGGACCCGGCAGTTCGCCGTGCGCCAGGAGCGTTGGTTCCGTCGGGACCCCCGGATCACCTGGTATTCGCCCGACGATGGTGAGTCCGCGGTGGCTAGCGTGATCGAGGCCTGGAGCGATCCGGGCGCTGGGAATGCCGGACACTGAGGGCGCCATGATCACACTCACCAAGCACCACGGCCTCGGCAACGACTTCCTCGTCGCGCTCGACCCCCGGGTTGCCCTCACCTCGGATCACGCCCGTCGCTGGTGCGATCGCCGCCGCGGCGTCGGGGCCGACGGTCTGCTGGTGTGCCGGACCTCTCCCGGCATCCACGGCACGGGATTCGGCCCGAGCGAGTTCGACGTGGATGGCCTCGATGACGGTGACGGTGTTGCCATCGATGCCACCATGCTGCTGTTCAACGCCGACGGTTCCACTGCCGAGATGAGCGGCAACGGCATTCGGTGTCTGGTGCAGGCCCTCGATCGTTCACGTCGCGCCGGCGATGTGGCCATGGCGCCGCCGTCCAATCACGCGTGGTTGCTGAGCCGCCCGATCACCTACCGCATCGCCACCGACGCGGGGCTGCGGGTCGTCCACGTGCGACCCACCGAAGATCCCCTCGCCATCATGGCCTCGGTGTCGATGGGCAGCGCCGTCGAGCTGACCGCTCCCGAGAACTGGGACGAGGTCGGCTGCGATCCGATGCGTCCGGTAGCCCATCTCAGCTTGGGTAATCCCCACAGCGTGGTTGCCGTCGACGACGTGCACGCGGTCGATCTCGCGGCGATCGGTTCTGCGGTCCCACAGGTGAACCTCGAGATCGTGCAGTCGGGTCCCGAACGCCACGCCATCACGATGCGCGTGCACGAGCGGGGGGCCGGCATCACCGAGGCCTGTGGAACCGGTGCCTCGGCTGCGGCCTATGCCGCGCTGCGATGGGGTCTGGTCGACGCGGGGACCGCCGACGTGCTCGTGCACATGGATGGGGGCGATGCCACGGTCACCGTGGGCGAGGAGCTCATCCTCACCGGTCCCGCCGTCTTCATCGCCGCTGTCGAGGTCCAGTCGTGATGAGCCCGATCGTGATGGGCGCACCGTCGTGAGCAACCAGCAGGGGGCCTTCACGTCGACGCTCATCGAGCGGGCCGTCGAGGAGAAGATCGTCCTGGTCGGTGTCACCATCCCACCAGCCAACGAAGCCGAGACCGAAGCCAGTCTCGACGAGTTGGCCGAGCTGATAGACACCGCAGGCGCCGTCGAAGCGGGACGGGTAGTGCAGAAGCGTGAGTCTCCCGACTCGACGTACTTCGTCGGCAAGGGCAAGGCCGAGGAGCTGCGCGATCTGTGTTTGCAGGTCGACGCCGACACCGTGGTGTTCGACAACGAGCTGAGCCCCGCGCAGCAGTACAACCTCGAGAAGCTGCTCGGCCGAACGGCCATCGACCGCACCGCGGTCATCTTGGACATCTTCGCCCAGAACGCCCACACCCTCGAGGGCAAGGCGCAAGTCGAATTGGCATTGCTGCGCTATCGCCTGCCGCGCCTGCGTCGTGGACCGAACAGCGCGCTGAGCCAGCAAGGCGGTGCCAGCGGTGGCGGGCGCATCGCCACCCGTGGCCCGGGTGAGACCCAGCTCGAAGTCGATCGCCGTCGCATCATGCGTCGCATCACCAAACTGGAAGCCGATCTGGTCACCTTGCGCCAGACGCGTCAGTTGCAGCGCAAGCAACGGGCGCGTGGTCGCAACGCTCGAGTGTCGATCGTGGGGTACACCAACGCCGGTAAGTCAACCCTGTTGAACCGCCTCACCGACGCCGGCGTCCTCGTCGAGAATCGTCTGTTCGCCACGCTCGACCCAGCGACGCGGCGACTGCAACTCCCCGGTGGAGAGATGGTGTTGCTCAGCGACACCGTGGGCTTCGTGCGCAACCTTCCCCACATGTTGGTCGAGTCGTTCAAGTCCACCCTCGAGGTGACGGCCGAAGCCGATCTATTGGTGCACGTCGTCGATGCGTCAGCCGCCGATCCTGAAGGCCAGATCGATGCGGTGCGCACCGTGCTCGAGGAGATCTCGGTGCTCGACGGTGTGACGGCCGGGCGGGTACCGGAGCTCATCGTGTTCAACAAGGCCGACCGCGTCCCGTCGGTCGATGATCTGCTCGAACAGCACCCCGGGTCGGTGGCCATCAGCGCGCTCACCGGTGACGGCGTGGAGGAGTTCCTCCGCACGCTGGCTGATCGGTTGCGTGCGTTGGCCAACGTGGTCGAGTTGCTCGTCCCCTGGGAGCGAGGCGACATCGCCGCGGCGGTGCACCGTGAAGGCGAGGTCCTCAGCGAGGCCCACACCGACACCGGGATCCGGTTCCGGGCCCGGCTCGACCCGGCCTCAGCGGGAAAGCTGAGCGAATTCGTCGTGGCTGCGAGCGCCGAGCCATCGGGCTGAGACCTACGTCACACCAACTTCCTCTGGTTATCTCTCCTTGTTTCCGTTACAACTTCTAACAGTTAGAAGTTGTAACGGTGCTGACGACATGTTGCGCAGTGGCGACATGTCGAGGATGGAGGAGAGATGTTCCGACGGCTCGGGGAGTTCGTGGTCCGGCGACGCAGGTCGGTGCTGATCGCCAGCGTCGTGTTCGTGGTCGTGGCCGCTGTGTTGGGCGCCGGTGTGTTCGGTTCGCTCAAGAGCCGAGGGTTCGACGATCCCTCGTCGGAGTCCAGCCGGGCCGCCGCGCTGCTCGAGCGGGAATTCGGGGGAGACCCCAACCTCGTGTTGCTGGTGACCCCGGCCGATGGCTCGGTGTCCAGCCCGACGTCGAGTGCGGCGGCGACGGCGTTGGAGCAGCGGCTCCGGGCCATGGCGAACGTGACCCAGGTGGCGTCGTACTGGTCGTTGAACGCTCCACCGTTGGCCAGTCGAGACGGAACGTCGGCGTTGGTGCTGGCTCGCGTCGACGGCAGCGATTCCAACATCGATGACGCGGTCCAAGCGGTTCGCGACGAGCTCAGCGGTGACGCCGACGGACTGAACGTGAAGGTCGGCGGGTTCCAGGGCGTGAACGCCGAGCTCGGCACGATCATCGAGTCCGACCTCGCCAAGGCCGAGTCGATCGCGGTGCCGCTCACCTTGGTGCTGTTGCTCCTCGTGTTCGGGAGCGTCGTCGCCGCCAGCTTGCCCTTCGTCATCGCCATTGTCTCGGTGCTCGGCACGTTCTTCGGTCTGTGGCTCGTGGCGCAGATCACCGACGTCTCCATCTACTCCATCAACCTCACCACCGCGCTCGGCCTCGGCCTGGCCATCGACTACAGCCTGTTCGTGGTGTCGCGCTTTCGCGAGGAGCTGGCCGCCGGTCGTAACACCCACGACGCGGTGATCAACACCGTCGACACCGCCGGCCGGACCGTGGCGTTCAGCGCCCTGACCGTGGCCGTGTCGCTGGCCGCGCTCATGTTGTTCCCGATGTACTTCCTGCGGTCGTTCGCCTACGCCGGCGTGCTGGTGGTGCTGGTGTCCATGACCGCTGCGCTCGTGTCGCTGCCTGCGCTCTTGGCGGTGCTCGGGCCGCGCGTCAACGCCGGCCGGATCGGCCGTCGACGTCGTGAGCGCGCCGTCGAGGATGGCTTGTGGCACAAGGTCGCCACTGCGGTCATGCGCCGTCCGGTCATCGTGGCCGGCACCGTCATTGCCGTGCTCGTCGTGCTCGGCTCGCCGTTCGCCCGCGCCTCGTTCGGACTCCCCGACGATCGGGTCATGCCGACATCGGCCGAGGCGCGCCAGGTGTCCGACGCCATTCGACGCGACTACGACGGTCAGGAATCGAACAGTTTCGGGATCTCCCTCGCCTCCTCCGACCCCATGTCAACTGAAGTTGCGCGCTACGGCGAGCTGGTCTCTTCGGTGGTTGGAGTGGCGCGCGTGGACACCGCCCAGGGCTCGTTCATCCGCGGATCGCTGGTGGCCGGCCCCTCGGCGGCGTCGGCACGCTTCACTGCCGCCGGGACGAACGGCACGTGGGTCTCGGTGGTGCCGTCCATTGACCCCGACTCCGGTGCTGGTGAGCAGATGGTGAAGGCCATCCGTTCGATCGAGTCCCCGATCCGTGGCCAGGTGAGCGGCGCCGCGGCGGAGTTGGTGGACACCAAAGCATCCATCGCTGATCGACTGCCGTGGGCGGCGCTGTGGATCGCCATCTCCACCTTCGTGCTGCTGTTCCTGTCGTTCGGGAGCGTGCTGGTCCCACTCAAGGCCATCGTGCTCAACCTGCTGAGCCTGTCGGCGACGTTCGGTGCGATGGTGTGGATCTTCCAGGACGGCAACGGCGCCGATCTGTTGGGGTTCACCTCGACGGGCAACCTCGACGTGTCGATGCCGATCCTCATGTTCTGCGTGGCGTTCGGGTTGTCGATGGACTACGAGGTGTTCCTGCTGTCTCGCATCAAGGAGGAGTACGACCGCACCGGCGACAACGCCAGTTCGGTGGCCCATGGTCTGGAGCGCACGGGCCGCATCGTCACGGCGGCTGCCGCGTTGATGGCGGTCACCTTCATTGCCTTCGGCACCTCATCGGTCACGTTCCTGAAGCTGTTCGGCTTCGGCTTGGCGCTGGCCGTCATCGTCGACGCAACCATCGTTCGCGGTGCGCTCGTGCCGGCGTTCATGCGCCTCGCCGGTAACGCCAACTGGTGGGCACCACCGGCCATGCGTCGGTTCCATGATCGGTTCGGGTTCAGCGAGCACGGCGGTTCGGGTCATACATCCATCGCAGCTGCGGCCGACGTCGACGTCGATCTCACGGCTGACCATCTCACCGGCGGGCGCGAGATGGTGGGCGGGCCGCGACGGTGAGCGCGGACCAGTCGTCGCGTGCACGTAGCTGGGGCACCGGGGATGCCACGATGTGGACGATGGCCAACCGCACCTCCGGCACTTCGAACGAACCGACTCGTCGTGAGCGATACCGGGCTGAGACCTTGGCCGAGATCAAGGTCCGGGCTCTGGCGCACATGACCCGCGACGGGATCGGCGCATTGTCGCTCAACGCCATCGCCAACGAGATGGGCATGACCGGTCCGGCGCTGTACCGCTACATCGACAGCCGCGACGAGTTGCTCACCATGCTCATCGCCGACGGGTTCACGTCGTTGGCCGGATATCTCGAGGCGGCAGAGGCCGAACCGGCCGAGTCGGCAGCTGATCGGATGTCGAAGGTGTCGAGGGCGTATCGCCAATGGGCCCTCGAGCACACCACCGAGTTCGGGTTGGTGTTCGGCGATCCGATACCAGGCTTTGCTGCCCCGCAGGACGGTCCGACCGTCGAGGCCAATCTGCGGGCGATGTCTGCGTTGGCCCGATCGTTCGCGGCCATGTGGCGTGAAAGCGGTGGGCGCGCTGCGCCCGGAGTCGTGAGCCCCTCGTTGGCGAAGGGCCTCCTGGAAGGCGCCGGCCAAGTGATAGAGGGGCTTCCTCCGGAGGCGTTGGCCGAGATGATGGGGAGTTGGAGTCGGCTCCATGGCGTGGTGACCCTCGAGGTGTGGGGACATCTCGTGTATGCGGTCGGTGACGTCGACGCGTACTTCGAGTACGAGCTCTCGGCATGCCAGCAACGCGCCGGGGTCGCTCCGTAGCGGTTCACGATTCGCGGACCGCTCAGCCGAGGGTGCCGCGCAGGACGGGTTGACGACGGGTGGAACGGGTCGATCGACCGAACGCGTGAGACCCAGCTCGCGTCGGACTGCCAGACTGGTGATGTCATGGGTTTCGAGCCGCCTCCCTATCCCTACGATCGCCTCGACGGCGCCAAGGCCAAGGCCGCGGCATTGCCCGGCGGTGTCGTCGACCTGTCCGTCGGTACGCCGTGCGATCCGCCACCGGCGGCAGTGTTGGCGGCGCTGGCCGGATCGAACTCCGAGCGTGGCTACCCGCCATCCGTCGGCACTGTTGCGCTGCGCAGCGCCGCAGCTCGTTGGATCGATCGTCGCTTCGGTGTCGCCGTCGACGTGAACGACATCGCGGCGTGCATCGGCACCAAGGAGTTCGTTGCCACGTTGCCGCAGTGGCTCAAGCTCCGCACGCCCGAGCGCGACACGGTGCTGTACCCCGAGGTGGCCTATCCCACCTACGAGATGGGGGCGGTGCTGGCCGGGTGCCGGGCGGTCGCGGTGCCGGTCGACGAGAAGTTCCGCATGCGTATCGACGCCATCTCCGTCGCCGATGCCAACCGTGCGCTGTGCCTCTGGGTCAACAGCCCGGGCAACCCTGCGGGCAACCTCGACGATCTCGGGGCTGCGGCCGCGTTCGGCCGTCGTCATGGTGTCCCGGTGTTCAGCGACGAGTGCTACGCCGAGTTCACGTGGGACGACGTCCCTCGCTCGATCCTGCAACACGGCACCGATGGCGTCATTGCCGTGCACTCGTTGTCGAAGCGCTCGAACCTGGCCGGCGTGCGGGTCGGCTTCTACGCCGGCGACCACGCGTTGGTGCACTATCTGTCCGAGGTGCGCAAGCACGTGGGTCTCATGGTCCCGGGCCCCGCCCAGGCCGCGGGCGTGGCTGCCCTCGATGACGATGCGCATGTTGCTGAGCAGCGGGAGCGCTATCGCAATCGATTGCTGCGGTGCGCCGACATCCTGCAGCGCTGGTCGGGTACTCCCATCGACATGCCATCGGGCGGCTTCTACCTCTGGCTGCCCACCGACGACGCGTGGGGCTTCACCGAACGCCTCGCCGCGGAGGGTGGCGCGTTGGTGAGCCCCGGTGAGTTCTACGGTATGGCTGGGGCGGGACGGGTTCGGGTTGCCGTGGTGCAACCCGATGACCGCATCGACCTCGTCGCCACACGATTGGGAGTTTGAACTGCCATGAGCATGTTGCCGCCGCCGCCCCCGGGACCCTCTCCTGCTGGCATGCCTCCACCACCGGGGCTGCCCCCGCTCGGGGCTCCTCCGTCGGGCGACCTCCCGCTGTCGTCCGCCTCACCCGGCGGCGGATATGTCCCTCCGGCCGCGCCGACGACGCAGTGGTCCGGCGACCAGTATTCGGCGCCAGCTACGCCGCCGAAGCTCAAGCCATCGAAGTCGGGCATCTGGATCGGTGTGCTGTTGATGGCGGCTGGCATCATCTCGGGCATCGCCATCATCGTTGTGTCGCTGGTGCGGGTCAGCGACCGCGTCGACAAGTTCCCACGCGTGGCGGTGGGTAGTAGCTACGAGATGAACTTCTCCGAGTCGGGCGACTACGTCGTGTATCTCGAGTACGACGGTGACGACGAGCCGGCCACGCCCGAGGGGTTGTACGTGTGCGTGGTCAAGACGGGCGGCTCCGGCGAGTGCAAGGACGACCCCGACAAACTCCCGGTGCGCTCGTACACAAACGACCTGAGCTTCTCGTTCAACGGCACCCAGGGCAAGGCCGTGTTCAAGTTCGAGATCCCCGACGCTGGCAAGTACGTGTTCGCGTCAGAAGCATCGGAGAACTCGCCGCGGCTCATGGTCGGTCCGAGCGTGTTGAACGCGCTCGTCGGTCCGATCCTGTTGTCGTTCGCCATCGGCGGTCTGTTGTTCCTCATCGGTCTGGTGTTGTTCATCGTCACCTTGGTGCGACGCAAGCGGGCCCGCCGAGCGTTCGGTTCGATGCCGCCGAGCTCCACCTGGTCGCCCGGGGCTCCGCCCATGCCGGTGGGAGCGCCAGCGCCCCCCTCGGCTGGTGGCTGGACTCCGCCGCCGCCTCCCGGGCTTCAGTGACCGATCTCCTGGCCCTCACCGCGTCGCTCGTCGACATCCGCTCGGAGAGCCATCACGAGGGGCCGATCACCGATCATCTCGAGAACATCCTGCGCGCTGTTCCGTGGCTGCAGGTCGATCGACTGGGACACAACCTGGTGGCGCGCACGTCACTCGGGCGGGCGCAACGGCTGATCCTCGCCGGACACAGCGACACCGTCCCGGTGAACCTCAACCATCCATCCACGCTGGACGGCGACGTGCTGCGCGGTTGCGGCTCGGCCGATATGAAGGGCGGACTGGCCGTCATGGTCGAGTTGGCCCGCACCGTCGCCGAGCCCGTGGTCGATGTGACCTACGTGTTCTACGAAGCCGAGGAAGTGGCCTCGGAGTTCAACGGGCTGGGACGGTTGTTCCGTGAGCGGGCTCAGTGGCTCGCCGGTGATGTCGCCATCTTGGGCGAGCCGACCGACGGCGACATCGAGGCCGGATGCCAGGGCTCGATGCGAGCCGTGCTCACGGTTTCGGGACATCGAGCTCACACTGCTCGACCGTGGATGGGGCGCAACGCTGTGCACCGGCTGGCGGGTCCGCTGGAGCGACTCGCTGGATACCACGAGCGGCGGCCGATCATCGATGGTCTCGAGTTCCGCGAGGCGATGTCGGCGGTGGCCGTGAGCGGGGGAGTGGCCGGCAATGTCGTGCCCGATTCGGCCACGTTGACGGTCAATCATCGCTTCGCACCGGATCGATCCGCTGCCGAGGCGGAGGCTCACATGCGGTCGGTCGTCGCTCCGTCACTCGAGCCCGACGATCGTTTCGAGATCGTGGACTGTGCGCCGGCCGCGCAACCTGGGTTGACACATCCGCTACTGAGGGCCCTCATCGATCGCAACCAACTCGAGGTCCGCGCCAAGTTGGGGTGGACCGACGTCGCGCGGTTCGCCGAGCACGGCATTCCCGCAGTGAACTTCGGTCCGGGCGATGCGACGATCGCCCACACACGCGACGAGCTGTTGCACCGTGCGCCGCTCGAGCGGGTGTTCACCTCGCTCAAGGACTTACTGACTGCTATCTGAGGTGGCACGTGAGCCAGCGCGCCTGTTGGACGCGCCCGCTCACATCACATCGTGTGGAATCACATCCGGCGCATGACGGTGACGACCTTGCCGAAGATCTCCACGTCGCGCGGATCGAACGTCATCGGCTTGAGCCGCTTGTTGGATGGGATGAGGACGACCTCTTTGCCGTTGCGGCTGAAGGTCTTCACCGTTGCCTCGCCACCGGGGATACCGGCCACGACCACATCCCCCTCGCGGGCGGTGGCCTGCTGACGGCACACCACGAAGTCGCCGTCGAGGATGCCGGAATCGATCATGGAGTCGCCGCGCACGCGCAGCATGAAGAGGTCTCCGCCACCGGTGAAGTCCTCGGGCATCGGTAGGAGTTCTTCGACGTTCTCCTGAGCGAGCACGTCGGTGCCGGCTGCCACGTCGCCCACGAGCGGTACGTGGCGCGTGGGGCGACGCTCGATGGCTGCACCCGAGCTGGGGTCGTACTTCACCTCGATGGCGCGGGGCTTGGTGGGATCGCGATGGAGATAGCCGAGCCGCTGCAACGTCGACAGGTGCGTGTGCACTGTGGACGGTGAGGTGAGGCCGACCGCTTCACCGATCTCCCGCACCGAGGGCGGGTATCCGCGCTCTCGCATGTGGTGTTCGATGACGTCGAGGATGGCCCGCTGACGGGCGGTGAGCGCATGTGCTTCGGTCACGAGGCAAACGTACTGGCGTTCGTCCATCGGGTCAAACACCTGTTCGCCTCAGGCCTTGACGACGAACGGGTGTTCGTGGGATCGTGACCACGAACAGGTGTTCTCGCCGGCCGTTCGAACGCTCCGCAGGGGCACTCGGGAACGGGCTCCGATTTTTCATCACACCCCCCGTTCACAGTTCCACCATGACCGTGTCCACCACGACCCAGTCCACCTCTACCCAGTCCACCGCCACCCCGGTAATCGCTCAGGAGCGCCACATGTTCGCTGCAACCGCATCGTCGCCCCGCTCTGTTCGGGCCACGCAACTCGATCGGGCGTACGTTCCCTCGTCACGCGGCAACGCCACGCGTGTCGGGCCGCACGCCGCTCGGGTATACGACCTCCCGCTGTACGCGGGGCCACGACGCACCGAACCGGCCGTGTTCGTGCGTCGTCAGGTTGTCGCTCTGCTGTTGGCGGCAATCGTGCTCGGGGCGCTCAGCTTCGGGCTCCGCTCCGCTGTCGGCGCCCTCACTGCCGCTCCTGCCTCCGGCGGTGAGGGTGTCGCAGCGTCCATCGCTCCAGCCGCGGGCGTCGCCGCGGCGACCGAGGTCGCCACCTATGTGGTGCAACCGGGGGACACCTTGTGGTCCATCGCTCGGGCCCTGCAGCCCACGGGCGATCCCGGGGCGTTGGTGCAAGCGCTCGCCAAAGCGAACGGCGGGTCGGCGCTCGATGCCGGCGACGTACTGGTCATCCCGTAGTCGTCTCGTCACGCCGGCCGCTCATCTGACACGTCGTCATCTGCTCGCTACCGTGGGGGTGTGCATTGTCCGTTCTGCGGCGCTCTCGACACCAAGGTGATCGACTCTCGCTTGGCCGAGGATGGCGCGGCCATCAAGCGGCGGCGGCGCTGTGTCACGTGCACAGCGCGGTTCACGACGTTCGAGCGGTTGGAGGAACTCCCGCTCACCGTTGTGAAGTCCACGGGGGATCGCCAGCCGTTCGATCGGGCCAAGATCGCACGCGGCATCTCGCGCGCTGCCACTGGCCGGCCGATCTCCGAGGAGCAGATCGACGCAGTGGTCGCCGACGTCGAGGAGGCGATCCGCATGGTGGGGCCCGAGGTCACTTCGAGCGACATCGGCATCGCGGTGCTCGATGCACTGGCGGCAATCGATCAGGTGGCATATCTCCGCTTCGCCAGCGTCTACAAGAACTTCGACGACGCCGATGATTTTCGCCGGGAACTGTCGTTGCTGTCGAAGCGGCCGGTGTCGGGCTGAGTGCGCAGGCGTTCTCGTCGCGCCCTCGGTCCTGCTGTGTTCAGCGGCTCCGCAGATAGCGGGCGAACAGGTACCCATCCTGCTCGGCCAGATGGGCGAGACGCATCGATCGCCCTGTCATGTGGGCCGTCGCTGCAACGTTGGTCGAAGCAGAGGCCGGCTCGCCGTGGCCCAGGAGCATCGGGGCGATGGTCCAGCAGTACTCATCCACCAGGTCGGCCTCGATCATGGCCGCGTTCAGGCTCGGGCCGCCTTCGCAACCGATCCATCGGGCCCCGTATCGCTCGCTCAGCAGCCGTACGGCCTCGGTGAGGTCCACCTCGTCGACACCAGCGCGGATCGACTCATAGCCGCTCTCTGGCGACGACATCGTGGTCACCAGCACTGCCCGGCCGGAGTCCATGAGCTCGCGGTATCCGCTCACGTCGGCTCGGCGGGTCACGACGGCGATGCGCTGATCGGGGCGGCGTGGCGGCCGATAGCGCTCGGCGGTCACGGTGCCCGCTCCCACCAGCACCACGTCGGCCATCGATCGCAAGGCGGAGAACACCGCCCGATCGCCATCGCTGCCGAGAGCACCCGACGTGCCGTTGAGGGCCACGGCACCATCGATGGTGGTGATGATCGACGACACGATCCACGGTCGACCCCCCACCGCGTCGGGCAGCGGGCGATCGGGAGATCGGTACAGCTCGTCCACAGACGCTTCTCGGGCCGGTTCCGGATGCAGCAGGCGCACCGGGGCAGTCTGCCCGTTCCAACCCGTGGCGTCATCGTGCCGTCAGGGTCCGTTTTCCTTCCGTTCAGCACTCTGCTCGGTTGGGTAGTTACCCACAGTGATTATCCGCAGAGGGTGTGGAGAACTTGGCGACAATTCACAGGGCAATTCACAGGAAGCGCCCCTTCCGATCCACAGGGAGCCGTCCCTATGGTGGCGCCCGTTGGAGCGGCCGCGGTGAGTGCCAGGCGGATGGGTGGTCGCGTCGGGTTCGCCCGTCGACGGCCATGGGGTGACCCCCCAGACCTGTCGGCACGAACCCGGCCGCTCGGATGTGATTCGGGGCACGGATGCCCACTCGAACGAGATGTCGATGCAGCGTCGAGCGATGGGAGACGAGGGCGGAACCAGTGTCACCAGGTGTTCGGCATGGTGCCTCGGCATGGTGCATCAACACGGCGCATCGGCATGGGGTCGTGGACACCTGTATCGACTCCAGTCGGGAGGTCGAGGGTCGTTGACAGCCGTGTAACTACTCTGCTGTAATCTTCCAACAACTTGTGTGGTCAAGGCGTCAAAGGGGTGTTCGACCACTAGATGTAGTGGTCGATGGCCACAGACACAATCGGCGGCGCTGTCCGACCACAACCCGTACAGGCATCCGTACACAGCGTCGTTCCCGGTTGCCTGGCCCAGCAAGAACGCACATCCCGCAGGGCATCGCACTCGCCACTGCGGGCAGTAACAGCCCGTAGGGCACAACATCCAACAACGGGGCCCAGGTGATGCACCTGGGCTCTTTCATCCAGCGGGATCTCACACCTCCTCATCCCTGATCCGCTGATGAGAGCCGAACAACTCGAGGGAGCAGCCAGATGTCGATCGCACCGGAGCGCACAGGGATCGGGATTCATCGTTTTTTCACGACCCCAGGTGTGCACCCGTACGAGGAAGTGGTGTGGGAGCGCCGGGATGCCCGGATCAGCAACTACAAGGACGGATCGGTTGCCTTCGAGCAACTCGATGTCGAGTTTCCTGTGGGTTGGTCGCTCAACGCCACCAACATCGTCGCCCAGAAGTACTTCCGGGGAACGATGGGCACCGACGAGCGTGAGCGCTCGCTCAAGCAGGTCGTCGATCGCGTCGCCGACACCATCACCACCTGGGGCATCGAGGGTGGCTACTTCGTCGATCCGAATGAGGCCGAGAACTTCCGCAACGAGTTGAAGTTCCTCCTCGTCACGCAGCGGGCGGCGTTCAACTCGCCCGTGTGGTTCAACATCGGCGTCAAGGGTGTCCCGCAGCAAGCCAGCGCCTGCTTCATCTTGTCGGTCGACGACAAGATGGACTCCATCCTCAACTGGTACGTCGAGGAAGGCACCATCTTCAAGGGCGGCTCGGGTTCGGGCATCAACCTGTCCAAGATCCGTTCCAGCCACGAGTTGCTCAAAGGTGGCGGCACGGCGTCCGGCCCGGTCAGCTTCATGCGAGGGGCCGACGCATCGGCGGGCACCATCAAGTCGGGCGGCAAGACCCGCCGCGCCGCCAAGATGGTGATCCTCAACGTCGATCATCCCGACGTCGAGGAGTTCATCTGGTGCAAGTCCAAGGAAGAGCGCAAGGCACGCGCGCTGCGCGACGCCGGCTTCGACATGGACCTCGACGGCGCCGACTCGTTCTCGATCCAGTACCAGAACGCCAACAACTCGGTGCGTGTCACCGACGAGTTCATGCAGGCCGTCGAGGCGGATGAGGACTGGCATCTGCGAGCGGTCATCACCGGCGAGATCATCAAGACCGTGCGGGCCCGCGATCTGTTCCGCCAGATCTCGCAGGCGGCATGGGAGTGCGCCGACCCCGGCATGCAGTTCGACACCACGATCAACCGCTGGCACACCGCGGCCAACACCGGTCGCATCAACGGCTCGAACCCGTGCAGCGAGTACATGCACCTCGACAACTCGGCCTGCAACCTCGCATCCATCAACCTGCTGCGTTATCTCAACGACGACGATCGCTTCGACGTCGAGGCGTTCAAGCACACCGTTGGTGTGATGTTCACCGCGCAGGAGATCCTCGTCGGTCGTGCCGACTACCCGACCGCGTCGATCGGCGAGACCAGCCGCAAGTTCCGCCAGCTCGGCATCGGTTACGCCAACCTCGGTGCGTTGCTCATGGCGCTCGGCCTGCCGTACGACTCCGATGACGGGCGTGCGCTCGCCGCCGCCATCACCTCGGTGATGACCGGCCACAGCTACGCCACCAGCGCCAAGACGGCCGGTCGAATGGGCCCGTTCGCCGGCTTCGCCGAGAACGAGGAGCACATGCTGCGCGTGTTGCGCATGCATCGTGAAGCGGCCTACGAGCTCGAGTCGGACGGCGTGCCCGCCGAGTTGCTCGAAGCTGCCCGCAGCGTGTGGGAAGACGCCGTGTCCGGTGGCGAGGAGTTCGGTGTCCGCAACAGCCAGGCCTCGGTGCTGGCCCCCACGGGGACCATCGGCCTCATGATGGATTGCGACACCACCGGCATCGAGCCCGATCTCGGCCTGGTGAAGTTCAAGAAGCTCGTCGGTGGCGGCAACATGAGCATCGTCAACCAGACGGTGCCCCGTGCGCTGCGTCGCCTCGGCTACAGCCCGGCGCAGATCGACGACATCGTGCGCTACATCGACGTGAACAAGTCCATCGTCGGTGCACCGCATCTGTCGGCCGAGCATCTCCCGGTGTTCGCCTGCTCCATGGGTGACAACGTCATCCACTACCTCGGTCACGTGAAGATGATGGGCGCGGTGCAGCCGTTCATCTCCGGCGCCATCTCCAAGACGGTGAACATGCCGGAGGAGGCGACGCTCGAAGAGGTCGAGGCGCTGCACCTCGAGAGCTGGAAGCTCGGTCTCAAGGCCGTTGCCATCTACCGCGACAACTGCAAGGTCGGCCAGCCGCTGTCCACCGCCAAGAAGGACGGCCCCGCCGAAGCGTCGGCTCCGGTCGCGCAGGCGCCCCAGGTCGTCACGCAGGTGATCGAGAAGATCGTCGAGAAGATCGTGCACAAGCCGGTGCGCGAGAAGCTCGCCCGTAGCCGTCGCAGCCGCACCTTCGAGTTCCGCGTCGCCGACTGCAAGGGTTTCGTGACGGTCGGCGAGTACGCCGATGGTCGTCCCGGTGAGCTGTTCATCCGGGTCTCCAAGCAGGGCTCGACGCTCGCGGGCATCATGGACGCCTTCGCCATCTCCGTGAGCCACGGTCTGCAATACGGCGTGCCGCTGCGGGCGTTCGTCGCGGCCTACACCAACATGCGCTTCGAGCCGGCCGGTATGACCGACGATCCGGACATCCGGTTCGCCTCGTCGATCATGGACTATCTGTTCCGTCGCCTCGCTCTCGAGTACATGACCTTCGACGAGCGCGCCGAGCTGGGCATCTTGTCGATCGACGAGCGCATGGAGCCGACGCTGCCGGGCATCGAGGAGTCGACCATCGAGACGCACCAGGGCCACGATGTGGTGCCCGACCCCAAGTCCATCCCGTCTGCGGCCGAGCTGTCGGAGCAGATGCAAGCCGGGCTGTTCGACACGCCCGTGGACATCACACCCGCACCGGCCGCACCGAGCGCGCCCAAGCTCATCTCACGGACCAACGCCGATGCGCCGATGTGCATGCAGTGCGGTGTGCAGATGGTGCGGGCCGGTTCGTGCCACGCCTGCCCGAGCTGTGGGAGCACCAGCGGCTGCAGCTGACCCGAGCGCTGAGCACCTGAGCGCACGGTCCCCGGGTCCCCGGGCGGGCCCCGAGCCCCGAACCCCAGCCCAGCCTCCAGCCTCCGGCCCCCAGCCTCCGGCCCCCAGCCCAGCCCCCAGCGAAGTTTCGAAGGTTGTGATCGCTCAGCGATCACAACCTTCGAACCGTTTTCGGGTCAGGTCGGGTCAGGTTGGGTCGGGTCGTGGACGCGATGTGACCAAGAAGCCGCTCGCTCACGTCGCGTCGCACATGAGTAGGTTCAGCACATGACGGCGCACGAACCGGGGCAGGTGGATGGGGCCGTCATCGTCGTTGACCACCGCGACCGGCAGATCGCCGAGCGACTCGCGGAGATCCAACGCGCGGCGTATCGACTCGAGGCCGATCTCATCGACTTCGACGCAATACCGGGGCTCACGGCAACGGCGGAATCGGTGGCGGCTGTCGACGACGTGCGATGGCTCGCTCGGGTCGTGGACGGGCGCATCGTCGGCGCGCTTTGCGAGGAGCGTCACGGTGACGTGGTCGAGATTGCTGTGCTGGTCGTCGATCCTGCACATCACCGCGCCGGGCACGGTCGAGCGCTGCTCGACGCGTGCGTCGCTCAGAGCGAAGTGATGCGATGGATTGTCGGTACCGGCGCCGCGAACACGCCGGCAATAGCGCTGTATCGCTCGATGGGGTTCGAACACATCGAGACCGACTCGACCGTCGTCCCCTACGCCCGCTTCGGTCGGGTCGCGCGGTGATTATGCGTCGTCGTCGGGGGTCGTGGATGCGGCGAACAGCCGACCTCGGTCAGCCTTCGCCGATGGCGCTCAGCACCGACGTGTCCGGGATGCCCAGTTTTGCGGTGAAGCCGCCGTCGATCGGGAGCAGAACGCCGTTGACATACTCACCCATGTCCGACGACAGGTACACCGCGCCGTTGGCGATGTCGCGTGGGCTGCCGAGGCGGGCGTGCGGGATCTGACGTTTGATGCCCTCGATGAACGCGGGGGTGTTGACCATCTTGGTGATGATCTCGCCGCCGGTCGGCGTGAACCCGACGATGATGGCATTGGAGCGGACGCCTTCTGGGCCGTAGTCGACGGCCATCTGTCGAGTGAGCGAGTTCACTGCACCCTTCGAGGCTTGATACGACGGCCGACCGTTGATGGCGCGGATGCTCGATGCCGCAGAGATGTTGACGATGGATCCGTTGCGCGCGGCGCGCATGTGCGGCAGGGCGTGGCGTGAGGTGTAGAGAACGCCGTGCACCGCGACCTTCCACACGTAATCGAAGTTCTCGTCGGTGATGTCGGCGACGGTGTTGTCCCCACCTCCGGGCCTGCTCACATCGGTGGCTGCCGCGTTGTTGACCACTGTGGTGATGGAGCCGTAGGTGTCAACCGTGGTTGCCACAGCACGCTTCATGTCCTCGTCCACGGTCACGTCACCACGAGCAAACGTGACATCGAAGCCCGCGGCGCGCCACTTCTCCTCCAGCGGACGCCCCTTGTCGTCGCTTCGTCCGGTGAACACGACCTTGGCGCCCTCTTCGGCCATGCGTTCCACGATGACCGAACCGATGCCGTACGTGGCCCCGGTGACCAATGCGACTTTCCCTTGCAACAACATCACGATGCTCCCTTGCTCATATCGATGGCGAGTTCCTTGAAACGCGCGTGGACGTCCACCTTGCACGGTCCGGTGATGGACCGGCGACGGGTCGGATCCGATTTCGTACCTGCAGGCGCCCCGGGCACCTTGACCACATTGACCGTGCCGGGGTGCCCCGACACCTCGCTGGCCACCGACACCCACTGCTGGACGGTCATGTCTTCGTCCCCACACCAGTTGGTGATGGTGGCTGGCACGCTGGCCGCGTCGAGCAGCGGCTCGAGTTGCCACGCCATGTCGTCGGCGTGGATCGGCGTATGGAGGTTGGGATCCGATGGTGCGGTCACGTCACGACCGGCGAGCACCTCGGTCACCGTCATCCCGGGGAACGACAGTCGATCGCCGACGAACGTATTGAGCCGCGTGATGACCACCGGGAGATCGAAGGCCCGGGCGCAATAGCGGGCCACCGCTTCGACCCCGCTCTTGGACGCTGGGCTGGTCGGCGCGTACGCCGTTGAGCCGCGTCCGATGGGATCGGTCTCGCTGTACGCGTGATACGGGTCCTCGTTGGGGCTGTAGATGCCCATGCCCGACATCACCAAGGCCGCCTTGGCCTTGCGGCAGTGCTGCAACAACAGCCCGGGGCCTTCCACGTTGGTGCGCAACGCTTGCTCGAGATGCACCAGGTCGGCACGCATCCACGACAGGTGCAAGAGGTAGGTGAAGTCGTCGGGCAGATCGCTGAAGTCCCCGTCACCGATGTCGATGGCGCGGGTTGTCACTCCTGCCGCGGTCAGCTCTTCGCGCGAAGTGAGGCCGCGGTCGGCCGGGGCGCTGAACGTCTTCGGGTTCCAGTCCTCGATCTCGCGACTGTCGGCGAAGCGGGCGATTCCCCACACTTCGTTGTTCTTGGCGAGCATGTGGGCCAACGGTTTGGCCACCATTCCGCTCACCCCGGTGATGAGGATCTTCTCGTCGCTCAGCATGTCGTCAATCTCGCTTGCTCTCGATGGGCACGTCGAAGCGCTCGATGTAGAAGGCGAACCGGCGACTGAGCCGTCAACGGTGAGGCCGAACTGTTCGGGGGTGTCGCGGTTCTCGCCGTGCTTGTTGCGTGGGTTGTCGTGCTGGACCCCCCAGTGCGATCCAGCAACACTCGCCCCGGCGAACCGTAGCGCGCGGTCAGAATACTGATCAAGTGGTCAGGCGACTGTCCGTATGTTCAGAGGTCGGTCCGCGACGGGTATCGTGTGGTCCGTGGCGATTCCCCGACCCGCTGATGAGGTCACCGCTCGGGCGCGGATTCGTGATGCTGCGTTCCAACTCGTCGCCGAACGCGGAGTGCAGGGCGCCACGCTGCGGGCCATCGCCGAGATCGCTGGGGTGTCGTCGGCCCTCGTCGTACACCACTACGGCTCCAAGCAAGGTGTGCTCGACGAGGTCGGTGCCTGGGTGCTCGAGATCCTCGACACCGCCGTCGACCTGGTCGACGATGACACCGAGACGGCCAACGCCGAGCGGATGGAGGCGTACGCGCGCTTGTTCCTCGATGTGCCACATCTGGCGGGCTACGTGCGCCGTATGGTCCTCGACGATTCCGACAGTGGCGTGCTGTGGTTCGAGTCGATGGTGGACAACACCGTGCAGTTGCTGCGGCGCCGCGAGGCGCTCGGCAAGGCGCGCAGGTCGAGCGATGTCAGGGCCGAGGCATTGCTCCTCAACGTGATGGGGCTCGGCCCGATCTTGTTGCCCCGCCACCTCATGCACATCTTCGGTGACACCACCATGGACGTCGCGACACAGCGGTGGAACAAGGCCGCATCGGAGTTGTTCGGCTCGGCCTTGTACCCCGCGTCGAAGCGGCGGGCCGCCAGCCGTTTGGGCTGAGCGGGGCCTTGGGGTTCTAACGTCGTCGGCGTGTCCGACACCACGCCACGCGTTCTGAACCCCTACATCACCGCCGGAACCCTCTGGTCGCTCCTGGCCAAGCGAGCAGCCTTGAACCCGGACAAGATGCTGTTCTGCGACGAGCGCGATCGCAGCTTCACGTACGCACAGTTCACCGCGTGGTGCGAGCGGGTTGCGGCCGGGCTCCATGGCCAGGGGATCGGGAACTTGAGCCGGGTCAGCTGGCAGTTGCCGACGCGCATCGAGACGATCGTGTTCTCGATGGCCCTGTCGCGGCTCGGCGTCGTGCAGAACCCCATCATTCATCTCTATCGGGGTCATGAGGTCGGCTCGCTCCTCGACGTCACCAACGCCGAGGTCTTCGCGGTGCAGGGCGTGTGGAAGAACTTCGACTACGCCGCCATGGCCAACGAGCTCACGGCCAAGCTCAACCATGACTGCCGGGTGATGGTGCTCGACGACGGCCTCCCCGAGGGTGATCCATCCACGCTCCCACCGATACCCACCGATGGCGACACCATCCGGTGGATCTACGCCACCTCCGGCACCACGTCGGTCCCCAAGGCGGTGTTGCACACCGATGGCACGCTCATGGCCGGCGGCGAGGGATTGGCGCGGGCCTACAACCCGGCGCCCGACGAGATCGTGTGCATCTTCTTCCCCTACGCCCACATCGGGGGGCCGGACCAGTTGGTGATCATGCTCGAGTACGGCCTCTCGGCGATCTTGATGGAGGCGTTCCTCCCTGCCGATGCCGTCGCGCTCATGAACAAGTGGGGTGCGACACAGAGCGGAGGGAGCACTGCCTTCTACCAAGCGTTCGTGGCCGAGCAATTGAAGTCGCCGGGCGCCAAGATCGTTCCCACACTGCGGGCGTTGTGCGGGGGCGGCGCACCCAAGCCGCCGGAGGTCTTCTGGCAGGTGCGCGAGGTGCTCGACGTCGACGTGTACCACGGCTTCGGCATGACCGAATGTCCGTCGATGGCATCGAACGGTAGCGGCGACAGCGACGAGCAGATGGCCAACACCGACGGTGCCCCAGTCGTCGGATGCGAGATCGAGATCCGTGATGACGATCGCCGGCCGTTGCCGGCCAACACTGTCGGAGAGATCTGGGTGCGCGGACCCATGGTTTGCAAGGGCTACCTCGACCCGGCGGCCACCGCCGCGGCGTTCGACGAGACCGGGTTCTTCCACACCGGCGACCGTGGTCTGTTGCGCGACGACGGCCGCATCGTGCTCACGGGACGATCCAAGGACATGATCATCCGCAAGGGCGAGAACATCAGCCCGCGCGAAATCGAAGACGTGCTCATCACCCATCCCAAAGTCGCAGCGGTCGCCGTCATCGGCATCCGAGACGTCGATCGTGGAGAGCGGGTGTGCGCGGTGGTCGAGCTGGCAGCGGGCGCCGATCCCATCACCCTCGACGAGGTCACCGAGGTGTGCACCGCGGGTGGGTTGATGCGGCAGAAGCACCCGGAACAGTTGGAGATCGTTGCCGCCTTGCCGCGTAACCCGACGATGAAGATCTTGAAGACCGAGCTGCGCAAGATGTTCGATCCGACGCAGCAGTAGTCGTCAATGTAGATTGACATGACGGAGCGCGCCAGGAGAGCAACTGCGAAGCTTGAAACACCGGAGGTGGAGGCACCCGAGCCTCACCAACGCTTGCCCCGTACGTTGTCGCTATGGGCGATCATCGGTTGAAGCACGGCATGGTGTGGGAGCGGTTCCGCGTTGGGGCCACTGGATGGTTCATCTGCACAGGCTTGCTCGCCATGGCATGGGTGTTGGTTCGGCGATCGTCGACGCACGTGTCGAACGAAGCGCTGGCGGACCTGGGCATCGTGGTGGGTCTCTCTGTCGCCGTCGCCCTCCATCACCTGTGGCGCGGATCTGGTCGACTCACCGGTTTCGTGCTGTCCGGAACGTGGATCTGGGTCGCCGTTCACCTGTGGGCTGACGCTGCCGTCGGAACGAACGTACCCACCGGCCTTCTCGGTGCGATCGTCCTCATGCCGACAGCCGCCATGATCATCGGACCGTAGGGTCATCGGGGTTGACGCTCGGTGAGGTCATGCTGCGCCTGCGGCAGCGCCGACGGCCGATTCGACAGGCGCGCTCATCCAGCCGTGAACACCCGCGATCGTTCGTAGGTTGTGGTCGCTGACCGATCACAACACACGAAACTCTTGCGGCCGAGCCGCCGTGCGGGCCGTTTCTGGTGATCGATCTCAAGTGTGTGACGTGATGGCGCGTCGCATGGCGGCGAGCCGGGCGTCGCGCATCTGTTGCACCTTGGGGTGAGCTGGTTTGAGGTACTCGGCGCCGTGATGAGCCCCTGCCATCACGATCAGCTCACACGGGACACCAGCGGCCTTCAGGCGCTCGGCGTACTCGACCGACTCGTCGTAGAAGAGATCGGCGGTGCCGATGGCCAGCCACGCTGGAGCAACGCCGGTGACGTCCTCACGTCGAGCCGGCACCGCGTACGGCCGATGCTCGGCCTCACCGGGTGCGTGCCCCAGATAGGCGGTCCAGCCGAATCGATTGGACTTCACCGTCCAAGCCAGGGGCCGTTCTCGGTTGCGCTCGGCTCGGATCACCGAACGATCATCGAGCATGGGGGACACGAGCACCTGCAGCCGAAGCGCGATGCCATTGTCGTGGGCGCGTTGCGCCACCGCCGCGGCGAGGCCCCCGCCGGCGCTCTCCCCGCCGACCAGGATGCAATTCGGATTGACATCGAGCTGGTCGGCATGTTCGATGACCCACTTCAGCGTGACGAAGCAATCGTCGATCGCTGCGGGATACGGATGCTCCGGCGCGACCCGATAGTCGGGAACCACGACCACTGCGCCTAGGTCCACGGCGAACTTCGACGCCACATCATTGACGTGCGCTGCAGTGCCTGCGATGAGCCCACCGCCGTAGAACCACACGAGCACGGGACTCGGCGAGACCGACCGTTCGGGTCGATGCACCGTCACGGTGATCGATGGGGCGCCGGAGCGATTCACGGTGTGGTGCTCGCACCGAACCCCAGCGACAACAGATGTCGGCTTGCCAGAGACCTGGCGGATGAGCCGGAGGGATCTTGGTCCTCTGACGTTCAGCCGGATCCACAGTGCCGGCGACATCAGTTCCGGATCGACCGCCCGCCCTGCGAGCGTCCCGCTCGTCGCGCGGCGGCGACCGCCGGTCAGGACCCGGGAGAGCACGGGAACGTGAGCGGATCGACGTTGGCGTTCTCGATGACCGCTCGATACTTCGCGCCCATCGGTTCAATGACAAATCTGGGGAAAAGATCGAGACCACACATGAGGCTTCCGAAACGGCTGAACTGACTCGCGCCGATGGACGCGGCCGCAACCGCGACCTTGGACAGCAGAGGTCGGGTCCCGGCACGAGTCACGAGCCCCGACTGTATGCCCAGCGGTCGCCCCGGTGTGCTCGATCGAACCGGGGCTCTCCGCCAAGCCGGCGTGATCCGAGCGTCGTTGTCAGTTGTGCACGGCCGACACCAGTCGCGCTACCGGGTCGAGATCGAACGGTGAACCGAGCATCACGATGAGGTGGTCGGCGCCGGCTTCGACGTAGGCCTTCCAGTCACCCACCTCGGTGGGGTTGATGGCAACGGTGCGCTCCACCTCGTTGCGGGCTCGGCCCAGCTTGTCGCACCAAGCGTCGAGGACTGCGTTCTTGGCGGCGAAGTGCTCGACCGGACCAAAGGTGTTCCAACCGTCGGCATGCTCGGCGACGAGCCTCAGGGTGACCTTCTCACCCGAACCGCCGATCAGGATCGGCATCGAGCCGATCGGGGCAGGGTTGAGCTTGCCGAGGCGAGACGCGATGCGGGGGAGGTCCTCGGCCAACTTGTCGAGTCGCCCGATGGCCGTGCCGAACTCGTAGCCGTACTCGGTGTAGTCACGCTCGAACCATCCTGAGCCGATGCCGAGGATGAATCGGCCGCCGGAGAGATGGTCGATGGTGCGGGACATGTCGGCCAGCAGCTCGGGATTGCGGTAGGAGTTGCAGCTGACGAGCGCGCCGATGTGCGCGCTCTTCGTCTCCACCGCCATGGCCGCCAGCAAGGTGTACGCCTCGAAGTGCGCGGCATCGGGATCGCCGTAGAGCGGATAGAAGTGATCCCACACCCAGATCGAGTCGACCCCGAGAGCATCGGCCGCGCGCCATGCGTCGCGCATCTCATCGGTGGTGGTGGCCTGGGGCTGGATCTGCACGCCGACTTTGGTCATGGCGCTACACGCTACGGGCTGTGTTGCCCGATCGCAGCGGACGACTCAACGCTTTGGCTCGTCGTCCTGCTCGTCATCGCCGTACCAGTCCTTGTCGGCCTCATCCCACGACTCGTTGCGCGCATCTCGACGCTGCTTCCAGTTGCGTGCCGCCTCGGCCGACTCGTACGGGCCGAGTCGTCGATCGAGCGGACAACCGGTGGTGTCGGGTTCGACGGTGTTGTGCTCGAGGCACCAGTACCAAGAAGCCATGACGCCATTGTGTCGCGTTCGATCGCTGGTGGGTGATCGGTGGCCGATCGCTAGCGCCGTTGCGTGACGCGCAGGATGAGGCTCAACAATCCGGCACCGATGAACGCCACGAACATCGATCCCAGACTGAAGTCGATGACGTGGCGTTCATCAGTGACCGCGTTGAAGAGCCATCCTCCGAGCACTGCGCCGAGCACGCCGATCAGCAGTGTGAACAAGCAGCCGCGCTTCTCGAGTCCGACGACGGACTGGGCCAGTGAGCCAGCCACGAGGCCGATGATGATCCAACCGAGAAGTCCCATGGCCCGAACTCTTGCATCCCGGCCTACGAATGCATGCGCGCTGACGCGGGACCCGGCTGATGTGTTCAGCCGCGGCGTGACTCAGCGAGCGTGAGCGGTCTCGTACAGTCGGCGCCATTCGGTGCGCGAGCGGATGGACTCGTCCACATCGGGTGACTGGGCCCGGAGCGCGCTCACCGTCGCCTGCTCCTTGGGGATGATGGCGAAAGGGTCGTAGTCCAAGAAGCGGGCGCTGTTGCGCCACGTGATCTTGTCGATCTCGTCATCGGTGCACCCTGCCCCGTTCAGCTCCCCGAGGAGGAACTCGGGCGCACCGGGCCACACCGAATCGGAATGCGGATAGTCGCACTCCCACGCGATCGAATCGATACCCACGTCCTCGCGCACCTTCAGCGACGACGGATCGGAGATGTAGCAGGCGAGTGAGTGCTCGCGGAAGATGTCGCTGGGGAGCTTGTCGCCGAAGTCGTGACCGAGCCAACGCTGGTTGGTGTAGTGGCGGTCGCAACGGTTCAGGTAGAAGGGGATCCAACCGATGCCGCCTTCGGACCACGCCACCTTCAGCTTGGGGTACTTCATGAACGCCCCGCCCCACAACAGATCCTGCGCGGCGATAGCCGAAACCTGGGTTGACAAGATGATGAGGTTGTCGATGGGGGCGAGCGGCGAGGTCTTGATGGCTGCGAACCCCTGGCCGATGTGGAGGCACATCAGCGTGCCGGTCTCGCTGAGGGCTGAGAACACCGGATCCCAATGGTCGAGATCGTGGTAGCTCGGGAAGCCTTCGACGTGCGGGAGCTCCGGCATGGTCACGGCCTTGCAGCCCTTGGATGCCATGCGGTGGATCTCCGCAGCCATGGCCTTGGGATCCCAGACGGGCATGAGGGCCAACGGGAGGAAGCGGCCAGGGTGCGACGCGCACCACTCGTCCACATGCCAATCGTTGTACGCCTTCAGCATCGTGAGCGACAGGTCCTTGTCGGGGGCCTGATGGAAGAACTTGCCGCTGAACCCGGCAAAGGTCGGGAAGCACATCGAGGCCAAGATCCCGTTGTGGTTCATGTCGCGGATGCGTTCTGCGATGTCGTAGGAGCCGGGGCGCATCTCCGCGAAGGTCGTCGGATCGAGCCCCCACTCCTCCTTGGGCCAGCTGACGACAGCGTTCAGGCCCATCGATCCGGAGATGCTGCCTTGGAAGCTCCAGTTCTCGATGCCGTTGTCGTCACGGACGATCTTGGGAGCCTTGTCCCGCATGGATGCCGGCACATGGGCGTCGAACATGTTGGGTGGTTCGATCACGTGGTCATCGATGCTGATGAGGATCATGTCGTCGACGTTCATTGCGGCCTCCTCGGGTCCAGTGGCGAAGCGGACCATACCTGCAATGCGGGTGGGGCTTGTCAGCACATCGGATGGGGAGTAGAAGCACAGGATGATCGCTGGATTCAGCCATGTGAACCTCCGGGTGAACGACTACGAAATGGCCATGGCCTTCTACCGGGATCTGCTGGGGTTCACCGAGCTCCCTCGGCCGGACTTCGGTCGCGGACCCAACAGCGGTGCGTGGTTGCGGGTCGGCGACCTCCAGCTGCACCTCAGTTGCACCACCTCTCCGCTTCCTGACGCCAAGGGTGCACATGTCGCCTTCCACGTACCGCGCGCCGAGTTCGACTCGCTCGTCGAGACGCTCGCCGCCGCTGACGTGACCTTCGAGATCGGGCCGGTCGAACGCGTCGATTTCGGCACGTCGGTGATCGCCGTGTTCGTGAAGGACCCGTTCGGGAACTACCTCGAGTTCACCGACGTCGGCCCGCTGAGCTGAACGGCGTTCATTGGACCGTGTTCACCAGCTGCCGCCGCCGCCTCCACCGCCGCCCCCGCCGACACCACCACCGCCACTGAACCCTCCGCTGCTGCTCGAGGACGGTGCGGTCGCCGACGAAGACGTGCCCGCCATCAACAGAGGTGCCATGTGCACGAACGACGACGTCGTCGGATCGAGTTGCTGACCGGCCGCGGCGAGCGACTTGGCCCAGTGGTCCACCTCGCCGAGAGCGACTGCCCACGCGGTGTACTCCCGCAGCACCCCCAGACGCGCCGCCTCCTGCACGTGCTGCGCCTCTGAGTCGGCGAGGAATCGGCGGAAGGACTCGATCTGCAGCCACAGGGCCGATCCGCGCGGCGTGCGGACCCGCAACTCC
Source organism: Acidimicrobiia bacterium (assembly GCA_050246915.1). Lineage (GTDB taxonomy): Bacteria > Actinomycetota > Acidimicrobiia > Acidimicrobiales > Ilumatobacteraceae > JBFWVD01. The sequence continues at coordinate 85,228 of JBFWVD010000015.1, forward strand.
CACGCGCGGATGAGCGCGGCCACACCTGCGCCACCGATGACGGCCCCGATGCCCGTGAGCACCAGCCAGGAGCTTCCCCGGGTCGCTGATTGATAGGCGCCGAGCACCGCAGCCAGCGCGCCGACGACGATGGCGGCAATGCCGCCGAGGCGAACCTTGGCCCGGAGTCGATCACCATCGGGATCCCACAGCGATGGGTTCGTGGCCCATCGACGCAGCGAGCCGCCAACCGCGCCCCAGCCGGTGGCGAAGGTCTTGTCGTACTTGCCGAGGGTGAACTCGGTGCGTCCACCGAACAGCCCGTTGAGCAACGGAGCTACCGCCGGGTCGCCGAAGTCCTTGCGTGTCAACGTGATCTTCTTGCCATCCTCGGTCATGTCGACCGAGCCGTCGATGGCGCGGGTGAGGAGCCACGCCACTTGGTGGCGTGACTGCACACCTTCGTCGAGGATCACCCCGCCTTCGGCCGGACCGATTCCTCGCGGCGGGGCGAACTCCGTGGTCGCCATGGCATCGAGATCGTTGATGTCGAGGCGTTGCTCATCGACGCGGCGTCCGCCTGGTCCGGCCACGACATCGGGAGCCGGATCGAAACGCCCCGGGCCGAACGCGGCGTCTGCCGCGCCGCCGACGAACACGCGCTCGCGTCCCGCTCGGCGTACCAGGCGTGAGGCGGGAGCAGCGCCGGCGAGAGCAGCGAGCGCGGCCACGGCGGCAGGAGCGAGGAGCCCGGCGCCCGGGTCCGTTGGCGGGTCGGCTGGGGCGGTGAGCGCAGGGGCTGTCGCCAGTGCCGCGCCACGATCGGCGCGGATGGTGACACCTTCGGCCTTGGCCAGTGCGCGCACCACCGCCACGAGTCGACCTGGTTCGGGCTGTTCCACAGAGCAGGGGTCGGTGGAACGGGCCTTGCCCTGGAAGCACTGGACGTTCTCGAATGCCCAGGGGGCAACGATCTCGATCGAGGCCTCCTCGATCTTCACCGGCCAGAAGGTACCGACCGCGTTGAACGCCAGGTCCCCGGCATCGTCGACGATCGTGTCGAGGCCGTAGGAGATCTCGTATCGATGGCGTCCGCTCACCGTCGTGAACGGATCGCCGATCCGCAGTCGGGTGCCCTGGAACGCAGCGTCGAGCGGCGTCGCGCCGACCT
>JBFWVD010000016.1:0-85131 GCA_050246915.1 Acidimicrobiia bacterium
AGTGCGAGTCGTCGTCGAAGGGTCATGGTGTACCGAGCCGGTATCCCACACCGCGAACGGTGTGGATCAATGCAGGACCCCCGGAGTCGATCTTGCGGCGGAGCGAGCTGACGAAGGTCTCGACCACCGTCGATTCACCGTTGAAGTCGTAGTCCCACACGTGATCGAGGATCTGATTGCGGCTGAGCACCCGCCCGCGGTTGCGCAGCAAGAACCGCAGCAGCTTGTACTCCGTGGGTGACAAGGTGATCTCGGTCCCGCCTCGTGTCACGCGATGGGAGTCGTCGTCGAGTTCGAGATCATCGAAGCGCATCACCTCTGCGCCGGCGGCGATGCCGACGCGTCGCAGGATGACCTTCACTCGGGCGACGAGCTCCTCGACGCTGAACGGTTTCGTGAGGTAGTCGTCCCCACCGATCGTGAGCCCGCGCAGTCGATCGGCGGCATCGTCGCGCGCGGTGAGGAAGATGATCGGGACGTCACTGCCATCAGAGCGAAGGCGTCGACACACCTCGAACCCATCGACGTCGGGCAACATCACGTCGAGCACGATCAGGTCCGGTCGCGACGCGGCCACAGCCTTGAGCGCAGCGAGCCCCGACGCGGCCGTCGTCGTCTCGAAGCCCGACAGCTTGAGCGCGGCCGACACGACGAACGAGAGGTTGTCCTCGTCATCGACCACGAGGATCCGCGGTGCAGTTCCGGTTGACGCGGCAGTGGACATCGACGCAAACCTACCCAGCTCCACTGGGTGCGAGCTGTGCGCTTCCTGTGGGTTTGCTGACTGTCCACCCGAGCGAGCGACGGCGCGGGCCACCGCAGCAGTGCCGCGCTCAGGAAACCCGCAACTGGTCTCCAGCGTGGCGCGAAGCGAGGAGATCACGGTGTGGTCATGACCACAGCAGCCGTGTGCGAGATCCCCGCTGACACCATCGATCGACCCGTCCCGGTTCTCGACATCGTGATCCCGGTGTACAACGAAGAGCACGTCCTGGAATCCAGCGTCGTGCGCCTGCGACGTCATCTGTCCGAGGTGATGCCGTTCAGCTGGCGCATCACGATCGCCGACAACGCGTCGACCGACGGCACGTGGTTGGTCGCCCAGACCCTGGCCGCGCTCTACGACGACGTGCGCCTGGTGCACCTCGACCGCAAGGGTCGGGGCCTCGCACTGCGCAGCGCATGGCTCGGCAGCGATGCCTCGGTGCTCGTGTACATGGACGTGGACCTGTCCACCGGGCTGGACGCCCTGTTGCCTCTCGTCGCACCGCTCGTCACCGGCCACAGTGACGTGGCCATCGGCTCGCGGCTGGCGGCCGGCTCACAGGTGGCCCGAGGACCCAAGCGGGAGTTCATCTCTCGCACCTACAACGCCATCTTGCGGACGGTGTTCGCGGTGCGGTTCTCCGACGCGCAGTGCGGCTTCAAGGCCATCCGAGCCGACGTCGCCCGCTCCCTCGTCCCGGCCGTCGCCGACAACGCATGGTTCTTCGATACCGAGCTGCTGCTGCTGGCGGAGCACAACGGGTTGCGTGTCCACGAGGTGCCGGTCGATTGGATCGATGATCCCGACAGCCGCGTGCACGTCGCCTCGACCGCGAAGGACGATCTGCGAGGTGTGGCCCGCATGGCACGGCGCTTCATGAGCGGGCACGGCGACGTCGAGCTTCCAGCGCGCGTCGTTCCCGCCATCGTCGATGACATGGGGCGCCAGATGGTGAGCTTCGCGACCGTCGGGACGGTGAGCACCGCGGTGTCACTGACGCTCTTCCTGTTCGCCCGGCCGGCGATGGGCGCCTTGTGGGCCAACGGCCTGGCGCTCGGACTCACCGCGGTGGGCAACGCCTGGGCTCATCGTCATTACACCTTCGGTCGAGGACGCGACCGCCGCCACCACTACGCACGATCGGCCGCGGTCTTCACCGCCGGGCTCACTGTGTCGTCGGCCGCGCTCGTGGTGGTGCGCTCCTCCGGTGGCGGATCGACGGCCGAGGTGCTGGCGGTGCTCGCCGCATGGTGGGCGACGGCGATCGTTCGGTTCTCGACCCTGCGCGACCAGCGCCGGAACGCACATGGGGGTCTGGGCAAGCGTCATCACCTGGTGGGGACGTGAAACGCAGTTCCCGTGTCATTCACACCCCGCTCTCACCAAGTTTCCGGCACCATGGTGCCCATGAGCCCCCGTGTGCTGTTCGCCGACGACGACCGAGCCATCCGTGACGCCCTCACCCGGGCGCTGAGCATCGAGGGCTACGAGCTCGTGACCGTTCCCGATGGTGCGGCCGCACTCGAGAAGGCCCGGGTCGAGACCTTCGATCTGCTCATCTTCGATGTGTCGATGCCGCACCTCGACGGGCTCACCGTGTGCCGGGTCCTGCGGGCCGAGAAGGTCCGCACGCCCATCCTCATGCTCACGGCACGGACCGAGACCTCCGATCGCGTGGCGGGTCTCGATGCCGGTGCCGATGACTACCTCCCCAAGCCGTTCGAACTCGAGGAGCTGCTGGCCCGGCTGCGCGCCCTGCTGCGTCGCTCGGCCTATGAGGGGCAGGACTCCACCGGCAACGGCAACGGCGGGGACAAGCTGCTGGAGGTCGCCGATGTGCGCCTCGACGCCGCTGCCCGGCGCGCGTGGCGAGCCGATCGGGAGCTCGAGCTGTCCAAGACCGAGTTCGATCTGCTCGAACTGCTCATGCGCAACAGCGGCATCGTGCTCGATCACTCCACCATCTACGATCGCATCTGGGGATACGACTTCGGCCCCGACTCCAAGAACCTCGCGGTCTACATCAGCTATCTGCGCCGCAAGGTCGAAGTGGGTGATGAGTCCAAGCTCATCCATACCGCTCGGGGCGTCGGGTACACGATGCGTGAATCATGAGGGCGTGAATCATGAGCCTGCGCACCAAACTCATGGTGGCTTTGGCGCTTCTCGCTGCCGTGGCTGCCACGGCGGTCGGCGCCTTCGCGCTCAACGCCACCAGCGATCGTCTGCGCGCCGAGGTGGACAGCTCCCTCGACAAGTCGGTGCGAGACGTGTTGGAGGTTGTCTCGCACCAGCGGGGGAAACCCGGTGGTGACGACGACGCCTTCCGCCTGCGTGAGGACTTCATCTTGTGGAAGTACGTCGACAGCACCGGATCGGTGATCGGCAAGTCGTATTCCAGCGTCGACATCCCCGTCACTGACGACATCGTGGCGCTCGCCGCGACCGGCGGGATGAACACCGGATGGCGCAGCGAAGTGACCGTCGATGGGCAGCACTACCGAATGGCGACGGTGGCGCTCGGCAACGCATCGGGCGCCATCATGGTGGCCCGCAGCTTGGAGGAGAGCGACAGCGTCCTCGACTCCTTGCGCAACCAGATCATCGTGGCGGTGGCCGCAGCAGCGGTGGCGGCCGCCATCGTCGGATGGCTCATCGCCCGCCAGATCACCCGCCGCCTCGTGAGCCTCACGGCGACCGCCGAACAGGTAGCGGCCACCGGCAACCTCGATGTCCCCGTGCCGGTGTCGGGCTCCGATGAAGCGGGCCGGCTGGGCAACGCCTTCAACGGCATGTTGGAAGCGCTCGCCAGTTCGCGTGCCGATCAGCAGCGCCTGGTGCAAGACGCCGGCCACGAACTGCGGACCCCGCTCACCAGCCTGCGCACCAACGTGTCGGTACTGCGGCGTCTGGAGCGGCTGTCGCCCGAGCAGTTGCACGCCCTCCTCGATGATCTCGACGGTGAGACACGCGAGTTGACCGACCTGGTGAACGAACTGGTCGAACTGGCAACCGATCGTCGTGACAGCGAACCGGTGGCCGAGGTGGATCTGGGGACCCTGGCGCGTCAGGTGGCTCAGCGCGCGCAGCGTCGTACCGGGCGCGAGGTCTCGGTGGCCCCCGGCGTCGGTACCGACGTGATCATCACCGGTCGGGCCCGCATGTTGGAGCGGGCCATCTCGAACCTGGTCGACAATGCGGCCAAGTTCGATCCCGACGGCACCGCTCCCATCGAGATCGTTTTGGATCCCAACACGATCGAGGTCCGAGATCGGGGCCCGGGGATCGATCCCGAAGACCTCCCGCATCTGTTCGAGCGGTTCTACCGCGCCATGGCGTCGCGCAGTCGCCCGGGCTCTGGGCTGGGGCTCTCCATCGTCCAGGCCGTCGCCGAGGTCCACGGAGGCACCGCCTTTGCCCGCAATCGCGACGGCGGTGGGGCCATCATCGGGTTCACGATGGCGACATCGGGTTCCAACCCTGCTCTTACCTGATTTGGTGCTGCGGCTCACGCTCATCACCGATCGTGGATGGTGATGGCGATCTCCTTCGACACCACTGATCGGACGGATACGTCCCGCGGTCCTTCCCATGAGCACGCCACGCCTCCCCGTACGGTCCGACCCCTGCGAGCGCCGACGAGCTCGATGCTGGGCACCGACGTGCTGGCGCTCGTGGCTGCCCTCGCCGTGGCGATCGTCGGCATTTGGGTGGTGCACGGTGGCCTCGGTGCCCTGACCGGCGGCTGGATCAGCGCGTCAACCTCAATTGCTCAGTTGAGTGGGCTGTTGGCGTCGTCGGCCGGTTTGGCCGGTGTGGTGTTGGCGGCGCGGCCCCGGGTGATCGATCGGCGCTACGGACTCGACCGCATGCTCATCTGGCATCGCCATCTGGGCGAGTCGATGGCACTGCTGCTCGTGGTGCACATCGTGGCCGGCATCATCGAATGGGCGCCCGACGCTGGTGTGTTCGGCGCGGTGCGCGATCTCACCGGTCGTGAGCCGTACATGGCCATGGCCACGGTCGGTGCGCTCCTCATCGGTGTGGTCACCATCTCATCGCTGCGATCGGTCCGCCGGCAGATGTCGTACGAGACGTGGTACCTCGTGCATCTGCTCGCCTATGGCGGACTCACTCTGTCGTTCATGCACGAGGTGTTCCTGGGCGGCGACTTCGCCGACGATCGGCTCGCTCGTTGGTTCTGGATCGGACTCCACGTCGCCGCGCTCGTGGTGATCGTGTGGGGACGATGGGGTCGTCTCGTCGCTGCCCTGCGTCATCCGCTCCGCATCGTGTCTCGCCGAGAAGTGGGACCGGGAACCGTCGAGATCACACTCGGCGGCCGTGCACTGCGCACGATGCGCGGCGATGCCGGTCAGTTCGTGATGATCCGACCGATGGTGTCGCAACTGTGGTGGCAGGCCCACCCGTTCTCGTTGTCGGCCGCACCGACCACGGCGTCGTTGTGCCTCACCGTCAAAGACCGCGGCGATGCCAGCGGCGCCATCACATCACTTCCCATCGGCACCAAGGTCGCTGTGGAAGGGCCGTACGGCGCCTGCACCCCCGAGGTCCTCGGTGATCGCAAGCCGTTGTTCGTCGTCGGCGGCGTCGGCATCGCTCCGGTGCGAGCCATCCTCGAGCGACTCGCGCCGGGGGCCGAGCCGGTCGTGCTCTATCGGGCGCACAGCCAGGGTGACTTGGTGCATCTCGACGAACTGCGTGCGCTCACCTCACGGCTCGGGGGCCGGCTGCACACGCTCGTCGGCCCGACCGCATCGTTGGCCGTTCGCGATCCCTTCTCGGCGCCGATGCTCACCTCCGTGGTTCCCGACCTGCGCGACCGCACTGCGGTGCTGTGCGGTCCCGAACGGCTCCTGCAGGCGGCGCGTCGCGGCCTCATCGTGGCCGGCATGCCCCCATCGCGCATCCACTTCGAACGACCCTGGTGGTGATCCCAGTGACAACCCCGCGTCACGACAATGAACCGAACAAGCGACCGGCCTCGCTGGCCCGACGCGCCTTCCCCGCACTGATGATGGCCGGAGCAGCCGGAGCTTTGCTGACCGCGCTCGATCGGCCCGCCGGCGCCGACGGCTCCCTCCTCGCCGTCGACGCGGCATCAGGCTCGACCGCCTCGACCGCAGGTGCCTCTCGCGCCCCGGCGACCAACACCGCATCCACGCCCACGACGGTTCGCGCCACGATGCCGTCGACCACACCGACGACCGCAGCACCGACGACACCGGCACCATCCACCGCAGCACCGACGACCGGCCAGAGGACCGCAGCACCGACGACGACGGCGACCACGGCCAGTACCGCGGCCGCGGCATCCACGGCGAGCTGCACCGGCGACAAGATCGATGGACCGACCGTCAACACCAAGTGGGGTCCGGTTCAGGTCGAAGCGATCTTCGCCACCGACGGGACTCTCTGTGATGTGACCGCCTTGCAGTCACCAGATGCGCACGGCAAGTCGGTTCGCATCAACGACCGGGCTCTGCCGATCCTGCACGACCGGGTCATCGCCGCTCAGGGGACGAAGATCTTCGCCGTCAGTGGTGCCACGATCACCTCCAACGCCTACGCGGCATCGCTGCAATCCATTCTCGACGCCCATCCGGTGACGTGAGCGATGTCAAGTCAGATTGACCTCGGATCTGCATCTGGTCCCTCCGCTGCATCGTCCGCCTCGCCACCGTTCGTTCGGGTCGCTCCGGTCATGGGGACCATGGCGAGCTTGCACATTCACGACCCAGCTCCCGACGGACTGCTCGCCGCCGCCGCCGACGCAGTGATGGACGAGCTGGAGCGCCTGGAGGAGATGTTCAGCACGTTTCGACCGTCCAGCGAGATCTCCCGCATCCATGCCGGTGCCTTGCATCATCTCGACGCCAGCGCAGAAGTGATCGAGGTCCTCGACGCGTGCACGTGGCTGGAACACGACAGCGACGGGGCATTTCGCGCCCGCCGACCCGATGGTCGACTCGACCCGGCTGGGTACGTGAAGGGGTGGGCCGCCGAGTTGGCCACAGCCGCACTCCGCGACGCCGGGCTGACCAGTTGGTACCTGGCCGTGGGCGGTGACATCCAGGCCTCGGGTCCCTTGCCCGACGGCACGCCGTGGCGTTTCGGCATCAGTGATCCGCGTCGTGCTGCCGGACGCCGTGGCGGGGACGCGAGTGGAGATGGCGTGGTGGCCGTTGTGGAGATGAACTCCGGAGCGATGGCAACCTCCGGCACCGCCGCCCGCGGTCGCCATTTGTGGGACGGTCGCACCGGCGACCTCACCGAGCCTCTGGCGTCGATGACGGTGATCGGGCCCCAGCTGCGTTGGGCCGATGCCTTTGCCACCGCGGCGTTCGTGATGGGGGTCGCCGGCCTCACGTGGGTGGCCCGACACGAGGGCTATCACGCGATCGCGGTGACGATGGACGATCGCCTCCTCAGTACTGACGGGGCACCCCTGCTCGATTGAGCCAGCGGCGCTCGAGACGCTCGGGTGTCAATGTCGATTGCGATCAGTGGCCGGAGCGCTCGACGCTCTCCCACACGGCCAGCGCCTGACGATGGGCGGCCACATCGTGCACCCGGATGAGATGAGCGCCGTGCGCCGCAGCTGCGAGATGCATGGCCACCGAACCAACAACCCGCTGATCGCGACGCTCGACGCCGGTCAGATCGCCGATGGTGCGCTTGCGGCTGGCACCGACGAGCACCGGATGGCCGAGCTCAACGAGGCGGTCCAATCGGGCGACGAGCGCGATGTTCTGCTCGGCCGTCTTGCCGAACCCGAACCCTGGATCGACGATCACCTGCGGAACGCCGCGAGCCAAGGCGCTCGCTGACTGAGCCGTCAAGAACGCGGTCACGGTGGCGACCACGTCGTCGTAGACCGCGTGCTGTTGCATCACTGCCGGATCGGCGATCGGCATGTGCATGATCACCGCCGGTGCACGATGTCGAGCACACACGTCAACCATCGCGGCGTCACGCAACCCTGTCACGTCGTTGACCATGTGGGCCCCCAGCTCGAGCGCGGCGTGGGCGGTCTCACTGTGGCGGGTGTCGACGCTCACGATAGCACCGAGCGCAACTGCGGTGCGCACAGCAGGGAGCAGGCGCGCCTGCTCCGTCTCGATGTCAATTGGAGTTGCGCCAGGACGTGTCGACTCGGCGCCGAGATCCAAGATGTCGGCTCCCTCGGCGAGCAGTCGTTCCATGTGCGCTCGTGGCGAACCGGGCTCCGACAGGCGACCGCCGTCCGAGAAGGAATCGGGCGCGAGGTTCACGACGCCGGCGATGCGAACCCGATCCAAACCCAGCTGCCGATCGTGGAATCGCAGTGGGGGAGGGATGGCCGCCATCGTGATCGTCACTGCCCGGCGAGCGTTGCCAGATGGGCCAGCTCGTCGGGTGTCCCGATGGCGATCAGCACGTTGCCGGCCTCGAGGCGGGCATCGGGCGCGGGGTTGGTGGTGAACCGTCCCGCTCCGTCGCGCAAGGCCAGCACGAGGGCGCCGGTGCGATCGCGGATGTGAGCGTCGCGAAGGGTCGTGCCCGAGATCGGAGAGCGAGCGGACAGCACGACCTCCTCGAGACGGAACTCCATCGATCGTTCGTGCATCACCACGTCCACGAACTCCGCGACATGTGGCTGGCGGACGAAAGCCGCCATGCGTGCTCCGCCCAACTCCTGGGGGTTCACCACCCGGTCGGCGCCGGCGCGTCGCAGCTTGTCGATGCTGGCCTCGTCTCGCGCCCTGGCCACGATGAACAACTGCGGCGCCAACGCTCGGCCCGACAAGGTCACGAACAAGTTGGCGGCGTCGGTGGCGATGGCGGCCACGAGGGCCGACGCCCGTTCGATGCCTGCAGAGCGGAGCACGTCGTCGTTGGTGGCGTCGCCGACCACGACAGGATGGTCGATGCCCGAGACCCGTTCGGCGCTCTCGTCGATGACGACGAAGTCGCGTCCACTGGCCGCGAGATCGCGGGCGATGGCCTTGCCGACGCGACCCCATCCACAGACGATGACGTGTCCTTGCATCGATGCGATCTGGCGATCCATGCGGCGCCTTCCCACGAGAGTGCCGAGGTGTCCCTCGACGACGACTTCGAGCATGACGGTGAACGCATACAACGCGCTGCCGACCCCGAGCAGGATCAGCACCATGGTGAAGACCTTGCCGGTGCCGTCGAGGGGCTGCACCTCGCGAAAGCCGACGGTCGCCACCGTGGTGACGGTCTGGTACATGGCGTCGAGCGCACTGAAACCCAACAGCACGTAGCCGATGGTGCCGATGACGAGCACCGCGCCAAGGGCGATCAGCGCAGCGCGTAGGCGGGCTATCGCGTCCATCGGGCGTCATCCTGCCCGCTGGGGCACCCGAGCGTCGAACGACGTGAGCCTCGGCTGATCCGCGGCCTGGTCAGGTGGCGGGATCAGGCGATGGCGGGCTGGGCCGATTCGGCCCGACGACCGAACAACGCCCGATCGAGCAGGAACACGCCGCCGAAGATGATCATGGCGATGACGGCGTCCATCCAATAGTGGTTGGCGGTCAGCACGATGGCAGCCAACGTCAAGAAGGGATGCACGACGACGATCCATCGTTTCGGCGAGCGGAAGTAGCGCACGACGGCCCATGCGATGAGCACCGACCATCCGAAGTGCATCGATGGCATCGCTGCGAACTGGTTGGCGAGGCCGTCGTAGGCGTGGCCGTTTCCGTAGGCGCCGGGGCCGATCAACGTGCCGGTGTCGATGAAGCCGATGACCGGGAACATCCGCGGCGGAGCAAGCGGATAGAGGACATGCACGACCAAGGCAATGCCGGTCATGGCAAACAGGATCCGTCGTGCGCGGGCGTAGCCCTCGGGACGGGTGAGGTACAGCACCGCGAACACAACGGTGGTGACCAGGAAGTGGGCGATGAGGTAGTAGGCGTTCAAGAAGGTGACGATCTGGCGCTGGTTGATCACCAGGTCCTGGAGGGTTTCTTCGTTGAAGATGCCGAACATGCGCTCGACGTGCATGACATCACGGGCGTGATCGAGCGCCGTGTCCTGATGATCGCGGACCATCGCTCGGACCAGCTTGTAGACGGCGAAGAGGCCGTACATCAGGGCGGCTTCACGCAGCAGGCGGTACCCACCGCGTGAGTTCCACCAACGCCGCGCCAAGGACGGGGTGGCGGTCTCCGCCGACTGCTCGTCGATCTTCTGCATTCCCCCTCCCTTCTCCAACGGCGCCAGGGCGCTGCACTGGACCCGATCGGATGTTTCCCCGAACAGATCGTATTCACACCGCATCAAACGGGATCACGATGACGCAGGAAAACAGTACTCACAAGGGGGGTGGAACCCCACCCGTTTCTTCCGTCAAGGGTGAGAATCTCGCGGACGGTGGCTGAAGGTTCCCTTTGAGCGCTGGTCAGCGGGTGCATCGACGCTGTAGCAGGATCTCCCGCATGTACCCTATGGGGTATGAGATCTCCTGTCGCGACGACTCCGGAAACCGTACCGACTCGGGCGAACCGGTCGCGTCGCTCGGCCATGTGGTTCGTGCTCGGCGCGCTCGCTGCCATGGCCCTTTCGCTCTCGGCATGTGGGGATGATGGCGGGAGCGCTGCTGCAGCTGCTCCCTCGGCAGCGGCAACCGTCGGATCGGTGCAGACGTCGGGAGCGGCCAGCCCGGCGGGCGTCACGTTGGTCGACCCAACCGCCGCCGCGAAACTTCTGGGATCGGGCAAGACGATCGCCGTCATCGACGTGCGCACGCCGGCGGAGTTCGCGGCCGGGCACCTCTCGGGCGCAGTGAACCTCGACGTGAACGGTCCGACCTTCGAATCCGGCATCGCCGCCCTCGACAAGAGCGCCACCTACTTCGTCTACTGCCACAGCGGACGCCGCAGTGCGGTAGCCACGCAAGCCATGAGCGACAAAGGATTCACCGCTGTGTACGAGCTCGACGATGGCATCGAAGCGTGGCTGGCCGCAGGCCAGCCCGTGGTGACCGGCTGAGTGCCGTCGAGCGGCGCGCTGCTCAGGCGAAGATGAGGCGGTGCCACTCGATCCGGTAGCTCGCGAGATCGCCGAAGCAACCAGCGCCATCGTGCGATGGGGAGCCATCCCCGCCGATGAACTGCGTGACACCATGCGGCTCCTCGCTGCCCCGGCGACGATCGTGACGGTCGCGGAGGTGGACGATCGGTACATCGACGGCCCGGGCGGTTCGTTGCCGATACGCATCTACCGACCGAGCCAGGCGCGCGGTCTGCCGGTGGCGATCTATCTCCACGGGGGAGGTTGGGTCTTCGGCGATCTCGACTCGGCCGACCATGCCTGTCGCCGGCTGTGCGCCGATGCCGGCGTGATCGTCGTGTCGGTGGGCTATCGCTTGGCCCCTGAACATCGATTCCCCGCGGCGCTCGACGATTGCCTGGCCGCTATCGACTGGGTGCGATCAGCTGGCCCCTCGCTCGGGTTCGACGGATCGAGCATCGCTCTCGTCGGCGACTCCGCCGGGGCCAACCTGGCCACCGCGGCCACGTTGCGATGCCGAGACCTCGGCGGCGAACCCGTGCGGCTGCAGGTCCTCATCTACCCGGTGACCGGCACACCGTGGGACGACCACGCCTCCTACATCGAGAATCGAGGCTTGTTCCCGAACGACGCCGCCATGGAGTTCTTCATCGATTGCTACATCGCCGATGACGACGATCTCACCAACCCCTATTGCGTTCCCGACCGAGCCACCGACCTGAGTGGCCTCCCACAGGCGCTGGTGGTCACTGCTGAGGGCGATCCGTTGCGCGACGAGGGCGAGGCGTACGGCCATCGGCTGATCGAGGCCGGCGTGCGGTGCGAGGTGACGCGATACGGCGGGATGATCCACGGGTTTTACGTGATGGATGCCGCGCTGGCCCCTGCTCGAGACGCGCAGCGCAAGGTTGCGGGACTGGTGCGCCGCGTGTTGATGAGCTGACCCCGGCGTGACCCGGCTCAGCGTGATCCGGCTCTCGCCCATCGCCTACGGTCAGCGGCCATGGATCTCAGCGGAAGTTCGGCGATCGTCACGGGTGGAGCATCGGGTATCGGTGAGGCGGTGTCGCGTGCGCTGGCGGCCAAGGGCGCCCGTGTGGTCATCGCCGACCTGCAGGATGACAAGGGCAATGCGGTTGCGGCCGAGATCGGCGGGGCGTTCTGTCACACCGACGTGTCGGACCCCGAGTCGGTGATCGTGGCCGTCGAGACAGCCAAGCAACTCGGGCCACTGCGGGCACTGGTCAACTCAGCCGGCATCGCCTACGCCATCCGCACCATCGGGCGCGACGGCAAATACGAGTCCGCCCATGATCTGGCGAAGTTCAACAAGGTGCTGTCGGTCAATCTGATCGGCACGTTCAACTGCATTCGGCTGGCAGCCACGGCGATGAGCGTGACCGATCCGCTCGAGTCGGGCGAGCGGGGGGCCATCGTCAACGTGGCCTCGGTGGCGGCCTTCGAAGGTCAGATCGGCCAGGCGGCCTACTCGGCATCCAAGGGTGGTGTGGTTGGCATGACCTTGACCATCGCCCGTGATCTGGCGGCATCGGGCATCCGGGTCAACACCGTCGTGCCCGGTCTCATCGACACGCCGATCTACGGGTTCGTCGAGGATCCCGACACGTTCAAGAAGAACCTGGCCAAGGACGTGCTGTTCCCCAAGCGCCTCGGCTACTCCGACGAGCTCGCTTCGATGGTGGTCGAACTGCTCACCAACAGCTACATGAACGGCGAGCACGTGCGCGTCGACGGTGGCATCCGCATGCAACCCAAGTGATCAGTTCCGGCCCGCTGATGCCGATAGGAGCGGGTGACTCTCGCTCCCAAGCAGCGTCCACAAGCCGAGATGCTCGTGGCGGCTTCGCAGATTCCGGTGCTGCGCACCACCGTGCAGCACGTCCTGCGCCTCTCTGCTGACGATCCAAGGACGTTCAACGCACTGAACCGCTTGGCGTCGATCGACCCTGGCCTTGCGCTCCATGTCCTGAACCGCGTCAACGCCACCGGTGTGGCACCGCTCAGCGACCTGGAGTCGGTGCGTGTCGCCATCGCCCGGCTCGGCGTGCACCACGTCGATGACCTCATGATCGCGCTGGCATCGAACGCGGCGTTCTCGCCGACCGGTCCTGACCACGTCGCCCTGTGGCGCCATTCGATCGCCGTTGCCGTCGCCGCACAGTTGGTGGTGGAAGCGCATCCGATCCACTCGATCGCGTCCTCGACGGCCTACACGTGTGGGCTACTGCACGACATCGGACGATTCGTCCTGCTCGACGAGGCCCCACGCGATGCCAAGATGATCGAGGCCCGTCGTTGGGAAACGATGGACGAACTGGTCGTCGCCGAGAATGGTGTGTTGGGGTTCGACCACGCCGACGTCGGCGATCTCATCTGCGCGCAATGGGGATTGCCCGAGCGCATCCATCGTGTCGTGCGCGATCATCATCAGCCGTTGCGCGCCGACTGGGCGACCAAGGGTGATGCGGTGACGCGGCTCATCGCCGTGATCCAAACGGTCGATCGATTGACCACGCTCGATACGTTGCACGACTCCTGGTTCGACCTCGAGCGACATGCCCGCGCCGCGTTCGTCGCCGAGCACTGCTTCGATCCTCGATGGTTCGAGCCGCCGATCCATCCCGATCGCTTGGCCGACCTGTGGGAACGAGTGGTCGGCGAGGTCGACTCTGCGCTGCGCGAACTCCAGCTGATCTGAGGCGCACCGGCCGGATCAGTCCGGTGATCCCATCAACCATCGCCGGGGCTCGATCTCGATGAGCGCGTCGTAGGGGCCGTCCTCGTCGGGCACCGCTATGTCCCAGTTGAACTTGGTCACGAACGCGTCGCGCACATCAGCTCGGTACGGCCGTTCGTGGATGGTGGCGATGCCTTCGACCACCACAGGTGCTGATCCGCTCTCGAGCGCGACCGACACGTGAGGGTTCCCAGCGATGTTGCGGCACTTGACCGAACGCGCGTTGCCGCACAACCAGAAGCGGCCGGCCGTCCAGCAGAACCAGATGGGAACGAGGTGAGGTCGACCGTCGGGGCGCACCGTGGTGAGCCACACGACGGTCTCGCTCTCGAGGCGGGCTGCCGACATCACCTCATTGTCGCGGGTGCGGTCAGCCAGCGGTGCCGTCGGCGGCGGCGATGTCCTTGTGATAGCGCTTGTGCACGTAGAGGCGCTCGGGGAACGCGTCGCACTTGTACCAAAGGCCAGAAGCCGGCCCGATGCGGGTGCTGCGTGGGTACTCACCGACGAGCGAGGTGACCTTGGTCGTCGAGAGACGCCCGGCCCGGAACACCAGGATCCGTCGATCGGTCACGGCCACGACGCGGTACGAATTCTTCAAGATGATGATCCAGTACGACAGCAACGCGAAGTACTGGCTGGTGGTCTGTGCGCCAAACACGGCTTGCACCTGCTCACCGGGTTGCAGATGCGGAGCCACGTTGTTGCGGAGCTTGTCTCGGATGGCCATGTCGGGCCCTTTCGTCGATTGTCGGGTATCCCCGACCTCTCATCGGCACGGGTTCGGTGCTTCTCAAGGCGTTCGATGCCTTCTGCCGCGCAACGATGGCACAAGCCGATGGCCCGCCCTAGGTTCTGTCATCGATGAAGCACATCCCCGCATCGCAGGCTGCCGAACTATCGGCGCAGATCCCCGAGTCGACCACCATGACGCCGCCCCAGTGGCTCGAAGGCCCGCACAACGGTGATCGTCTCGATGTCGGCATCGCCACCTTCGCCCCCGGCGCAGTGGTCCCGCCTCACATCCACCTCGGTGGCCAGGTGATCGTGGTGACCGCGGGCCGGGGGTTCGTCGAGACCGACGGGGAACGGGTCGAGGTGACCCCCGGCGACATCGTCATCTGCCCGGCCGGCGAACTGCACACCCACGGCGCCGTCGACGATGAGTCCTTCGCGCATCTCACGGTCACCACGGGTGGCTACTCGTTCCCTGACGGACCTCCGACGATCACTTGATTCGCTGCAGCGCTCAGTCGGCTGCGCCGGACAGGTTCATGCGGGACATGCGCCACACGGCAACCGCCAGCGACACGGCCGTCACCAGTACGAGACGGAACACCGCCGAGCCGCCTTGGGGGATGCCGTCGCGGATGAGGCGATTGGGGGCGTCGTCGAGATAGCCGACGAAGATCGCCCGCGACTCCCAGGTTGGTGAGATCTGGGCGATACCGGTGAGGGCTGCGCCGAGCAGTCGCTCGACGAGGAACACCACCGCCAGCGACCACACCGCTGTGCGTTTGGTGACGCAAGCGATGGCGATGAACAACGCGACGTAGGAGACGGCGCCCACCGCGGCGGCCAGCATCGCCGGACCGGCGCTCGAAGCGGTGCCGGCCACCACCGCAGCGAGTCCGCACGACACCACGATGGTGACGAGCGCAACGAGGCATCCACCGAGCCAGCGTCCGATCACGATCTGCCAGATGGGGGTGGGGGAGAGCCACGTGAAATGGAAGGTTCCCGCTCGCATCTCGGCTCCGAGCACTGCGTCGCCGATGATCAGCGCGGCGATGGGCAGCACGAGCCCGAAGATGCCCTCCGCGGCCACGTTGGCGAAGGCGCGTGCCGAGGTGTCGTCGGCGGCATGTGTGAGTAGACCGAACAGCAGTGCTCCCACGCACGGGAGCAGGATCGTCGCCCAACGCTTGGGCGGGATGCACGATTGCAGCGTGTAGCGAACGATCGCTGCGAACCGCGAGCGGGGCTTGCCGGGTGAGATCTGGGGAATGGGCGCGGGTGTGCTCATCGAACGATCTCCCGGAACAGGCTCTCGAGCGAATCGTCGAGCGGTCGCACTTCCAGCAGACGCACGGCAGAGGCTCGAGCAATGCGGGGCAACGACGTCGCCAGTTCACGCGCCTGCAGCGTCTGGATGACCAGCCCATCACGACTGGGGTCGAAGGTGACGCCGCCGACCGCGTCGAGTCCCACCAGTGAAGCGGCGAGTCGTCGACCGTCGCTGGATCGCACAAGGACATGGCGAGGCCGATCGTCCATGGCGTCTCGGATTGCGTGGCGCCCACCTGCCGCCGCCAGCCGGCCGTGCATGAGCACGATGACCCGCTCGGCCATGCGTTCCACCTCGTTGAGAACGTGCGAGCTGACGATGACGGTGCGACCCTGCGCGCCCAGTGCCTTGAACAGATCGATGAGCGCTACACGTTGCACGGGATCGGCACCGTTGAGCGGCTCGTCGAGCACCAGGACACGCGGATCGGTGACCAGCGCGGCGGCCACTTTGGTGCGTTGGCGCATGCCCTTGCTGAAACCGTCGACCCGACGATCGGCATTGTCGAGCATGCCGACCGAGTGCAACGCAGCCTCGGGAGCAGTGCGATCGCCGATCTGATGGAGGTCGGCCACGTAGTGCACGAACTGGCGCGCCGTCAGCCCGGCTGGAACCGCTTCGTCCTCGGGGACGAGTGCCATGTGCGCGTGGACCTGGCGATCGCGCCGGGGATCCTTGCCGTTGATGCGAATGGTACCCTGGTTGACCCCCACCAATCCCACCATGGCCCGCATGAGCGTTGTCTTGCCGGCGCCGTTGGGGCCGAGCAGGCCGGTGACACCTGGCCCGAATGAACAGCTCAATTCCGACAGGGCGACCTTGGGTCCGAACCACACCGAGACCCCGAGCACCTCGACGCTGGCATTCGTCGAGAAGGCGGGGTCGTCAATCTGAATTGACGTGCTGGGGACGGGTTGGCCGGAGAGTGACATTGGCTCACTGCTCATCGTTCCACCCAGCGGTAGCGACGCAAGAGCACGAACAGCCCGGTCAGGAGCACACCGAGGTACACGACGACGGCCATGAGCCCGCCATTGGTCACCCCGCCGAGCGGCGACTCGGGATCGATGTGTCCCAGGAACACGAGGTCTCGCAGATGCAGCGGGAGGGCCAGCACGTTGATGAGCGCGGCAGGTGAGCCATCGCCACCCGCGTTGTCCCCGCCGTTGACGAGCACGTTCGAGGAGATGGACGTCACCAGGAACAAGCCGATCACGGTGGCGCCGGCCACGATGCGTCGTTCTGTCAGCGAGGCGATGGCCACGCCGATCACGGCGTAGTAGATGGCCAACAAGAACGCGGCGACCGGCACCTGCCACAGCACGTCGAGATGACCGGTCAGGTAGTCGAGCGCGCTGTTGCTCACCAACATGTTGCCGACATAGAGCACTACCTGCGGCAGGTACGAGAACGCGAACAGGATCGAGGTGATCGCCCCTGCCTTGGCGACCACGTAGTCGACGCCGGTGAGCGGCCTCGCGAACATCAGCGGCAAGACGCGTTGACGTCTGTCAGGGCAGATGACGTCGGGGGCGACCAGGGCGACGAACAGCAGCAGTGCCGAGGACACACCGACGTAGTTGCGATAGGTGATGATCTCGATGCGATCGGTGAGACGGTCCCTCGTCACGTACCCGACACCGACGTTGATGATGGCGGGGATGGTCACCACGGCCAACAGCACGAACGGAGCGAACTTCTGTCGCCACGTTCGACGCAGGCCGAGGGCGCGCCGGATCGACGCCTTGTAGAGGGCGACAGTTGCGGCGCCACGGCGGCCCCGCGGACCGTCGTAGGGGCGATAGCCGCGGTCGTAGACCGCGCCGGCGCCGCTCGACCCTTCGAGGGTGCTCATGATTGGCGTCCAGCGTGGCTGAGGAATACCTCGTCGAGCGAGGTGAGTCGCGTCGAGAGGCGATAGAGCGGGAGGCCACTTTCGGCAATCACGTCGCGCAACAGATCCATCTGGGCATCGGAGTCGATGCTCACCTCGACCAGTCCGCTGTCGGTGACGACCACTGGCCGGCCGGCATTGGCGAGCGCGGTTGCCAGTTCCACGGCGCGGGGTCCGACATCGATGGTGACGGTTCCGGTCCGCTCCAACAAGGCGTCGGTGGCGCCGGACACCACGAGTCGGCCGGCATCGATCATGAGCACGTGATCGCAGACCTGTTGGACGTCATCGAGCAAATGGGTGGCCATCAACACGGAGATCCCGAACGTTCCGAGCCGGGCCACGAGTGCGAGCATCTCCTCGCGTCCGAGCGGGTCGAGACCGGCAGTGGGCTCGTCGAGCAGGACCAGCTCGGGATCGCCGACCAACGCCTGGGCCAGCTTGGCTCGCTGTCGCATTCCGGTCGAGAAGCCGCCGATGGGCCGAAAGCGCGCTTCATCGAGTCCGACGAGATCCAAGATGTCGGAGGCCCGTTGACGGGCGACCCGCGGCGGAAGCCCGCTCAACTCACCGAATGTCGACACCACGTCCGCTGCGCTCTGATCGAGCGGGAGGCAATCGTGCTCGGGCATATAACCCAGCACCGATCGGACGCCGATCGGATCGTCGGCCACGTTGATGCCGCAGACCTCGACCCGACCCTCGGTGGGTTGGGCCAGACCGAGCAACAGCCGGAACGTGGTTGTCTTGCCCGCACCATTGGCGCCGACGAGACCGACGCGACCGCGCGGGACCTCGACAGTGAGGTTGTCCAACGCCGTCACACCGGGGTAGCGCTTGGTGAGGGCTTCGAGACGTAGCAGCGGACCAGGGTTCACGACGCCCGGAGTCTGACACGTCAATTCACGCTGCAGTGGGCAGCTGCGTCGACGACGACGTTGCGGCGTCGGCGATCAGTGCCCAGCCAGTGGCGTCGGGGATTGCTCGGTGGTGCTGGCGGTGGCGCGCAACGGGAGCTCCCGCAGGGCGCGTGCCGCGATGACACCGATGATGAGCACCGGGAGCGACACCAGGAACGTGAGGCGGATGCCGTCGGTCATCACCTGCAACGCGTTGCTGCGGACCGGTTCGGGCAGATCTCGGATGGATCGGGGCGATCGGATGAGATCGTCGGACAAGCGCCCATGGATGTGGCTGTTGAACAGTGTGCCGAACACGGCCAGGCCGACGACCGAAGCCAAGGTGCGGAAGAACATCAGCATCGACGTGCCGACGCCGAGGTCGCGCAGCTCGACGGCGTTCTGGGTGGCCGTCGTGGCAGTGGGATTGGACGTGCCCATACCGACACCCGTGATGGCCATGCCGACGAGGGCCGCGGTGACGCCGACAGCGTTGTCGTCGAGGAGAGCCAAGAGGGCGGTCCCCACGACGATGGCTGTGGTTCCGAAGAGGACCCAGTGTCGATAGTGACCCGTGATGGCGGTGCGACGGCCGCTGTAGGTTGCCCCGGCCACAAGACCGATGATGATCGGTGCCAGCAACAGTCCGGAACTCGTCGGTGACACGCCAGTGACCGCCTGGAAGAACAGCGGCATGAACGCGTTGACGGCGAACAGAGCCATGCTCGCCGCCGCTCCCATGATCACGCACAGGCGGAAGGTCGGGACGGTGAACAGGCGCAGCGGGACGAAGGGCTCGGCGACGCGTCCCTCCCACCAGATGAACACCGTGGTGAACACGGCGCTGGTGGCGAGGAGCCCGATGGTGTTGGCTGACGACCAGCCCGAATCATCGGCGGACCAACTGACGGCGAGCACGAACGCAGTGACGGCAGTGGTGAGCCACGCCGCGCCCGCCAGGTCGATCTTCTGACGAACCGGATTGAACGCGATTCCGGAAAGGACCTTGGTGGCCACCACCAATGAGGCGAGGCCGATGGGAATGTTGACCCAGAAGATCCATCGCCAGTTGAGATGGTCGACGAAGAGCCCACCGAGCACCGGGCCGACGAGACTGGCGACGGCCCATGCCGAGGTCGTCGGACCGGAGTAGCGGCCACGCTCTCTCGGCGAAACGAGATCACCGATGACGGCGAACACCATGGCGCCCATGGCGCCGCCGCCGATGCCTTGGATGGCGCGAGCGCCAACGAGCTGCCCCATCGTCTGGGCGAAGCCGGCAAGGGTCGACCCGATGAGGAACGTGATGATGCCGACCTGGAAGATCCGCAAACGACCGAAGATGTCCGACAGCTTCCCCGACAGGGCCATGGCTGGTGTTGAGGTCAGGAGATAGGAGACCGCGACCCACGTGTAGCTCTTGAGCCCGCCGATGTCGTCGACGATGGTGAGCAGCGCGGTGTTGACGATGGTGGAGTCGAGGGAGCTGAGCACCATCCCCATGAGCACCGCGCCGATGGCCAGATTGACCTGGCGTTTGGTCAGTGTCGTCGGCCCATCGTGGGTGGCTTCGGGCTCGGTGACGGTCATCGAGTCCGGACCATAGGGCTCATCAATGAAGCCGGACAACACCGTGCAGAAGGCTGCGCCGTCGAGTGGGGACGCAATGACGATCTGCGTCGGTGTGTGCTTGCGCGACGGGGCGATCGTGCCACAGGCTGGCTGCACAGCATTCGGGGGTCATGCGCGGGGCACGTGTGGACCCGCCAGGGGGAGGCAACACCGATGTTCGAGCCGGCACCGACCTCGGTCGAGAAGATCTTCACGCCCGCGTGGCTCACCGAAGCGCTCGGCGTCGTCGCACCGGAACGGATCGTGGACGTTCGATCCGTCGATGACTACACGACAGTGTTGAGCAAGATCCGCTTCGAGGTGGACGTGGTTCGCGGTGACGGTACCCGCGAGACCCGCCGGTACTGTCTGAAGGGCGGCTTCACCGAGCGGGCGGCTGTGGCCGACATCCGCATCGAGAGTCGATTCCTGCGTGAGGTCGGCCCGTCGCTCGATGTCCGCATGCCGGTGTGCCGCTATGGCGGCATCGATGAGACCACCGGGCGATGCGTGTTCATCATGGACGATCTGGTGGCCGAAGGCGTGCAATGGCTGAACTCGCAGTTCCGGTACACACCGGAACTGGCCGCCCAGGCGCTGACACAACTGGCGATCCTCCACGCCAGCACGTGGGGCGCCGACAAGCTCCGTGACTTCGAGTGGCTGATCGGCACTGGGCCCAGCGTGGCGTTCATGCCGCTCGAGCGCTTGCAGAGCAACATGGACGATGGACGGAGCGATGCGCTCCCGTCGGAACTTCGCGACGCAGCACGTATTGCGTCGGCCGTTGGCCGGGTGGCGCCGCCGAGCGAGCACGTGTGCGTCGTGCACGGCGACCCGCATTCGCTGAACATCTACCTCGACCGTGAGGGCCGCCCGTGTCTGCTCGATTGGCAGTTGGCCCATGTGGGGCATTGGGCTATCGACGTGGCGTATCACATTGCCGTGGTGCTCGACATCGAGACGCGCCGCGCCCACGAACGTGAACTGCTGCAAGGCTATCTGGCCGATCTTCGGCGCCTCGGCGTTGATGCACCCTCGTTCGAAGACGCGTGGGCCGATATGGGTCGCTACCTGATCTACGGCTTCTTCCTGTGGAACGTGGCCTCGGCCACGCCCCGCGTGGACATCATCGAGCACGTCCCGCGTCTGGGAACTGCGATGCTCGATCACGCCACTCTCGAGAAGCTTGGATTCTGAACATGCCGGTGCTCAGCGCATTGTCGAACGAACGGGACGCGTTCTGGGATCTGCTGGCTGAACGCGCTGCGCTCACTCCCGATCGAACGATGTTGGTCGATGAACGGGGGCGCGCACTGACCTACGGCGAGTTCGTCGAACTGGCCGAGCACGTCGCCGCGGGCATGGCCGACATGGGCGTGCATCCCGGGCAGATCGTCAGCTGGCAGTTGCCCACCGTCATCGAATCGGCGCTGCTGATGGCGGCTCTGTCTCGTTTGAAGGTGTCGTCCAATCCGATCCTCCCGATCCTGCGACGCACCGAGGTCAGCATGATCGTGCAAGATCTCGACAGCGACTGGTTGATCGTTCCGGACGTGTGGCGTGGTTTCGACTACGCAGCGATGGCACGCGAGATCACCGAGGGTCTCCCGACGCAGATGGTGATCGTCGACACCAACGGTCACGGTCCGGGGAGCTACGCGCTGGCACTCGGTGATCCGGCGACCCTGCGGGCATGGACCAGCCCCGGTGGCGATCATCCGGTGCGTTGGTACTACTACACGTCCGGAACCACCGGACGACCCAAGGGCATCGTCCACACTGAGCGTTCGGTCATGGCCGCGGCGAGCTATCAACAGAACGTGTTGGACATCGATCGTGACGACGTCCACTCGATGCCGTACCCGATCACGCACATGGGCGGGCCATTGACGCTCACGTCGCTTGCTCGCGTCGGCGCCAAGACGTTGCTGATCGAAACCTGGGATCCGCTGCGGTCACCGCTGATCCAGGCTGAGCACGGCGTCACGTTGCTGGGGTCTGCAGTCCCGTTCTTCTTGGCCTATCTCGACGCGCAGGCCGCCAATCCCGATCGACGCCTGTTCCCGAACCTCCGTTGGGGGATCGCCGGTGGTGCGCCGCTGCCCCCTGAGGTGTCGCGTCGCTTCGCCGCGGAGTTGGACTGCGGGGGCATCTTGAACGGGTACGGGCTGAGCGAGTGCCCTGGTGTTCTGTGTTCGGCACCGCAAGACGCCGAGGAGGATCGTCACGGCTCGGTGGGTCGGCCGGGTCCGCGTATCCGCATCAAGGTCGTGAGAGCCGACGGATCGTCGTGCGCGCCGGGGGAGGAAGGTGAGCTTCGGGTCGACGGTCCGCAGAAGTGCCAGGGCTACCTCGATCCGACCATGAACGCAGACCTGTTCGATGAAGACGGTTTCGTCCGCACGGGCGATCTCGCCACCGTGGACGCGAAGGGCTACGTGCGCATCACCGGGCGGCTCAAGGACGTCATCATCCGCAACGCCGAGAACATCTCGGCCCTCGAGATCGAAGGTGTGTTGTTCGAGCTGTCCTCGATCGAGGCGGTCGCCGTCATCGGAACACCGCATCGTGTGAAGGGCGAAATCGTGTGCGCCGTCATCGTGCCTGCGCACGGGGCAACGGCGCCGACCATCTCCGAACTGGCCGAGCATTGCATCTCGCTGGGCCTAGCGAAGCAGAAGATCCCCGAGCGGATCGAGATCGTCGAGTCGCTACCGCTCAATCCGATGGGCAAGGTGATCAAGGCGGAACTCCGCGAGCGGTTCTCGACGAACTGATCACTTCTGTTCGTTGTTCGACGAAGTGTCGTCGTGCATCGCGTGTTCGACTTCCCGGAGGTAGCGATCGAGGTGGGCGCCCTTGCGGGCGAACTCGTGCTCGCACTTCTCACGACCCCTCAGGGCTCGATGACGACTTTGATCGCGCCGGCGTTGCGGTCGTCGGCGACGCGAAAGGCATGCGCCGCATCGGCCAGAGGGAACCGATGGGTGATGAGCGTCCGGGCGATCTCGGGAACGTCGGCCAACAACTGTGCCGACTGGACCGATTGGCGGATGCCACCGTGCCGGCATCGACCCATGGACCCGATCCAGGTGATCTCCTTCTGGATCGTCGTTCCGCACGGCACGGGGATGACGTCGTCGAACACGCCGAGCAGCACGACGCGTCCACCAGGGCGCACCAGTTCGGCGCTGCGCGCCACCGATGAAGCCGAACCGCCCGCCTCGATCACGACGTCGTACTCGCCACGAGGTGTGGTCGCACCGAGTCGCTCACCGGCCAGGTGCTGATGATCATGACGACACTCCAACGCGACCTCGTGTCCGAGATGGTGCGCCGCGGCAACGGCCAACAATCCGATGGACCCGCCGCCGACGACGGCGACACGCTCGCCCGGTTGGATGCGCGCGCGGGCGATGCCATGCCACGACACGCTGGTGGGCTCCACCAAGCTGGCATCGCGGACATCGAGGCCATGGGGTAACGCGAGGAGCGTGAACTCGGGGAGCCCAATGCGATCGGTCAGCCCACCGTTGGCATTGACCCCGAGGTTCAATCGCCCGTTGGAGCAACGGTTGGTATGTCCATCGAGGCATTGGGCGCACATGCCACAGAACACGGTGGGCTCGACGGCGTAGGGAACACCATCGACGTAGCCCGCGAACTCGTGCCCGAGCACGAATCGCTCGGGGGCGTTGCGGAGGTAGTGCAGGTCGGTCCCGCAGATACTCGCGGCGGCGACGTCGAGCACGACACCTGACGTGTCCGGCTCGTCGAGTTCGATGACTTCGACACCGTCATCGCCCCAGCGAACACCCCGTCGCATCACAGCACTCGTTCGGCCAGTTGTTCCAACGTCGGGCGGATGTCCGATTCGTCGTGCAGCGTCGGGATGGTGACCAGGACACGATCGGCGCCGGCATCCTCGTAGCGACGAAGGAGCGTCTTGTCGAGACCCTCGAACCCGGCATCGTCGCCGCCGTCGGCCGCTTGGCGGTTGAGGCCGCGGATGATCACGTCGATGCGCATGGCGCTCGGGTCGCGACCGGCTTCGGTGCACATCTGGTGCAACAAGATGCGACCGGCGGCAAGCACATCGGGACCGGCCTGCTGGTGCTCGTTCAAGTAGAAGGCCGGCATCCAGCCGTCGGCGTAGTCGACGATGCGACGGAACAACTTGTGGGGCTGGGCGGCGTCCGAGCCGCCGAGGAGCACCGGTGGTCCACCCGGCGTCGCGGGCTTCGGATAGAGCTGCACCGGAGGAATGTCGTAGATGGGGCCGTGGTGTTCGACCGTCTCCTCGGTCCACAGGCGCTTCATCAACATCACCGTCTCGCGTGTCTGGGCCCATCGGCGGTACCACCGGCCGCCCATCACCTCGCACTCGATCTTGCTCCAGCCGATGCCGGCACCGACCACGAGGCGACCTTTGCTGTAGTAGTCGAGGCACGCCAGCTCCTTGGCGAACTGCACCGGGTTGTGCTGAGGGATGAGGAACACGCTGCCGCCGACGGTCATGCGCGTCGTGGCTGCCGAGGCGCGTGAGATGCCGACGAGGGTGTCTTGGAAGAACGGGACACCGTCCCCATGCACCGACAGCCCGGGCTGATCGACCGGCCGGATCGGATGTTCGCCGTAGTACAGCGACTCGAATCCGAGCTTCTCGCCCTCCACCGCGATTGCGGCAGCGTCGATGTCTGGTGTCGGGTACGGCGGTACTGCCGGGCGTTCGAGTCCGATGTGCATCACGGTTCCCCCTGTGTGTGCTCCGGGCACCCTACCGCTCTAGGCATCGGCGCTGAACGCCGTTGGGGCAGTGGAGTTCCTGGTCACGCCATGGGTCCGTCGCGGCACGAGCCTCGCGGTCGCCTCGTCGATGAGTGTCAATGTGCGTTGACAGAACGGGGGACTCTGGTTACCTGGCTGCCAGAATGGCGATCGCCGATGACCGAGTACCTACCGCCAACTGGTGACGTGGATGCGGGGGAACTGACCGCCTTTCGAGCCGCGCTCGACGAGCAATGCCGATTCGCGGCCGTGTACTTGGCCCTGGAGCGACTCCGTGACCCCGAGACCGGCCAATCGGTCGATCGGGAGGCGCTGCTGTTCGAGCTGTTCGGTCCCAGGCCGCGCGGGGCGAGGCTGAGTGGGCTCTACCTCGGTATGTGGATGGACATTCCGCTGCTCCCTATGTCGGGCCATGACGGAGGGGCCATGTATTCCATTCCCTTCGCCCGTGACTTCGCTCGAGTTCGTCGTGTCGGTCGCGAGCTGTGGCGGGCACCAGGCGGCCGGCCCGCCGGGTCGCGATCGATGGACTTCTGGGTGCGAATCGAGAAGGTCGAGGTGACGCGGGCTCAGCGTGCCGAGATCCGCGCCATCGCTATGGCGTGTCCGGCGATCATGTCCGTCGACGGCTTTGTCCAGACGCTCATGGAGGGTGACTCCGAGCGCGTCTCGCCGGCCGTGCATATCGAGCTGCGCGCTGACGACAGTGGCGACCCTTCAGCGCTGCGCGCAGCGCACGCCGACGTCCAAGCGGTGATCGCCTCGCTGCAGCAGAGTCGATCATCGGGACCGGACGCGCCGCGACCGGGAAAGACCCTGCTATATCGCAGGGCCTCATGGCCTGCGACATCACAGGGCGGCAACAGCTGATGCCGTCGGACCGCGATCGTGAATGGTCGGGCGCTGACATCCTCCGTGTTCTCGGCCGGCGGTCCCCGGAGTCGATCGGCGGGCGGCTCGTTGTCGCAGCGGCGCGGACGGTGCTTGCCGTACCCGTGATCGTGCTGGGAGCTGTCGACGGAGGATTGGTAGGGGTTGGAGCCATCGCCCTGGGTCTCGTCATGTTCGTGTCCGGGATCGTGTCGACCGTTCGCATCATCGGCGACGTGCGCAGCGGCGCAATCGGTGACAACCGTGAGCCGTAGCTTGCTCGTCGATGGCCTACTCGACGCGACTCCTCCTGACGCGGACGCAGGGATGTCAATAGCAATTGACTGACCTGGAAGAAGACTGCGGCGCCGATCCATGACGCCTGCGGCCCCTCGCCGAACTCGGCGGTGAGGTGTCCGGCGCCTCATACTGTCGACGAGTGGATCGATCAGGAGGGCGCCGTGGCGGATAGTACGATCATCGGGTCACCGAGATGAGCGAGTCGAAGCGGCCCGAGAAGTTCGACTGGGACATCTCCGTACACAGCGGGTTCTCCTATGCAGGGACGCTGGCCCGTTTGGGTCGTCTGCGATCTGGTCGGGGCGATGACGATGAACCGTCGCATCCCCGCCGGGTCGTGGCGCTGGTAGCCGTTGTCGTCGTCGTCAGCATCGTGTGCATGGTGATCGGCATCCGCTCGTAGGCGCTGCACGAACTGGCTCGGCCCGATCCGTCGAAACTCGTGAGCGTTGCCGTCGGCATCGGTCGGCCCGTATCTCCAGCCATGCGAAGTTGGAGCACTTCTGCACCGTATGGGTGTAAAAGTGCGCCATGTTCGGCGGGCCAGGGCGGGTCTGGGCGGGTCTGGGCGGGTCTGGGCGGGCCTGGGGCGGCCGAGTAGCTGGGCCGGCCGAGGACGGGGCGGCCGAGAACTGGGCGGCCGCCTGGGCGTTACTCGATGCGCAGGCCGCTGATGGCTCGGGCGATCACCAGGCGTTGGATCTCGCTGGTTCCTTCGAAGATGGTGAAGATCTTGGAGTCCCGATGCCAGCGCTCCACGGGGTACTCACGCGTGTAGCCATAGCCACCGAGGATCTGGATGGCCTGCTCGGTCACCCACACCGCGGTCTCGCTGGCCTTGAGCTTGCTCATCGAACCTTCGGCGTTCTTGTAGCCGCCGTTGCGCGCCAGCCACGCCGCGCGCCACACCAACAATCGGGCCGCGTCAATCTCCATTGCCATGTCGGCGAGCTTGAAGGCGATGGCCTGGTTCATGATGATCGGCTTGCCGAACGCCTTGCGCTCCTGGGCATAGCCGAGAGCGAACTCGTACGCGGCGCGAGCCACGCCGAGTGCTTGTGCCCCAACGGCCGGACGGGTCGCTTCGAACGTGCTCATGGCGGGCTGACGCTCACCGGAATGCCCGGCCTCGCGGGCCCGCGCCAACTTGGCATCGAGCTTCTCCTTGCCGCCGAGGAGGCAGCGACCGGGAACGCGCACATCGTCGAGGACGACCTCGGCGGTGTGTGATGCCCGGATGCCGTGCTTGTGGTACTTCTGCCCCATCGAGAGCCCCTTGGTGCCGGGTGGGACGATGAAGCTGGCCTGACCGCGGCCCTTCAGCTCGGGGTCGACCGCGGCGACCACCACGTGCACATCAGCAATGCCGCCATTGGTGATCCACGCCTTGGTGCCGTTGAGCACCCACTCGTCGCTCGCCTGGTCGTACACGGCTCGCGTGCGCAGTGAGCTCACGTCGCTGCCGGCGTCGGGCTCGCTCACACAGAACGCACCGAGCTTCACGTCATCGGCGGTGCCGTAGCACTGGGGCACCCACTCCATGACTTGTTCAGGCGTTCCGTTGCCGCCGATGCCCGCGGCGGCGAGGGCCGTACCGAACACCGACAATCCGATGCCGGCATCCCCCCAGAACAGCTCCTCGATGGCCACCGGCATGGTGAGCCCGGTCGGGTCCATCATGGCGTTGGCGATGAAGTCGAAGCTGTACAGGCCGAGCTTGGCTGCCTCCTGCACGATCGGCCAAGGGAACTCCTCGCGCTCGTCCCACTCATGGGCGGCGGGGCGCACGACGTCTTCGGCGAAGCCGTGGACCCATTTGCGGAGCTGTTCCTGGTCCTCGTTGAGGGCGAAGTTGATGTCCGGCATGGCGGTGACCTCCAGGGGCGAGCGTGTCCTGCTCTGTTCGTACCCAGTTGTTACCCATCGGTAACTTGTGATCGCAGGATACGCCCCGATCGACCGTTCATGGCAACGCCTGAACCAGAAAATCTCCGGCGGGGAGGCGGTCAGGCTCTCCGGCGGGGAGACGGTCAGGCGGCCTGGGGAGCGCGGTCGCGTGCCAGTGCCAGCAGAGCAACGCCCACCATGCACGCCCCCACCACGTAGGTCAGCGATACCCGGGCGTCGAACAGCACGCCACCGACCGCCGGCCCGATCACCCGTGCCAATGCCCCGGCCGCCTGCTGCTCCCCGAGGGCTCGACCTCGCTCCGCTCGGCCGGCACGCGTGGCGACCATGTTGGTGATCGTTGGTGAACTGACGCCCTGACCGACCACCAACAGCGCCAGCGCGATCGTCAGCTCGTACCACTGGTCGGCTCCGGCCAACACCAACAGGCCGGCGGCATTGGCCGTGAGCCCGAACGCCAGCAACGTGCGCGAAGAGAACGCCTTCGACAGCGGGGCGATGGCACCGCCTTGGATGAGGCTGGACCCGACCCCGATACCGACGAACACCCATGCCACCGAGGCTTCGGTGAGATCGAACCGCCGTTCGCCGAACAACGAGAACGTTGCTTCGAACGCGCTGAAGGCCATGAGCGCGGTGAACCCGATGACGAGCAGGCTCCCCAGCCCGGGCACGGGCCGCGAGATCCACGCGCGCCGCGGTGGATGACCATCAGCCGCGGCCGCCCCCGGCACTGACCGCTGGCGGGTCTCGGGTACCCGAACGATTGCAGCGACACCGTTCACGAACGCCAGTACCGCAGCGACGTAGAACGGCGCGCGCTGACCACCGAGCCACGCTGCCAAGCCACCGATGGCGGGCCCGATCGTGAAACCGATGCCGAACGCGGCGCCGAGCAACCCCAGCACACGCGGCCGGTCCGCCGGATCGGACAGATCGGTTGCTGCAGCCTGGGCGACCGCCACCGATGCGCCGGAGGCACCGTCGAGGATGCGTCCCAGGAACAACATCCACAACCCCACCGCGGCGCCAGTGATGAGCGATCCGATGGCTGTCCCGAACAGCGACAGCAGGATCACGGGCTTACGCCCGATGCGATCGGACAGGCGGCCGAGCACCGGGGCCATGAGGAACTGGGCGAGCGAGAACGACGCGAACAACAGCCCGGTCTGGGTGGGCGATGCGCCGAAGCGATCCTTGGCGAACAGGGCCAGCACTGGGATGGCGATGCCGAACCCGATGAGGTCGAGCGCGACGGTGGACCACAGCACACCGAATCCCGGCGGCAACGGCCGCCGGGGCGTCTCCGTTCGACGCACCGTCAGCCTTTCCGGACCGATGTGCCCGACTTGGACGTCTCGACGACCCAACCAGCGGCTTGTAGTTCGGCGCGCAACGCGTCGGCGGTGGCGAAGTCCTTCGCCGCCCGCGCCGCGTCAATTCCAGTTGCTTTGGCTGCGATCTCGGCGGGTACCTCGCCCTCGACCTTGGGTACCAGTCCGACGGCGTCGAGCATGGAGCGCACCGCAGCCACGAGCGGTGCGGCATCGGCGGGTCGTCCCTCGTCGAGCGCGGCGTTCCCACGGCGGATGGCATCGAATACCGCGTCGATGGCTCTCGGCGTGTTGAGGTCATCGTCCATGGCCGAGCGGAAGGCGTTCAGCACGTCTGCGTCGGGCTCGGACGCAGCGGTCGACGCGGTGCGCCGAGCGAACGAGTCGATTCGGCCGAGGGCGGTCTCGGCCGCGCCGATGGTCTCGCGATCGACGGTGAGCGGTGATCGATAGTGCGATTGCAGTACCAGGAGGCGATACGCCCGCGGATCGACGGTCTCGATGAGATCGAGCAGGTTCGTGAAGTTGCCGAGGCTCTTGGACATCTTCTCGCCCGACGAATCGACCACGAACCCGTTGTGCATCCAGTGGTTGGCGAACGTGCGACCGAGAGCCACAGCCTGGGCGCGTTCGTTCTCGTGATGGGGAAAGCGCAGATCCTGCCCACCGGTGTGCAGATCGAAGCCCTCACCCAGGATGTCGAGGCTCATCACCACGCACTCGGTGTGCCACCCGGGGCGACCGTCGCCGAACGGAGCAGGCCACGACGGCTCCCCCGGCTTGGTGAACTTCCACAACGCGAAGTCGGCCGGATGGTGCTTCTCGCCGCTTCCGACCAACTCGCGTTCGCCGCCTCCGGCCAGCATCTGGTCGAGGGACTGCCGTGCCAGGAGCCCATAGTCGGCGACCTTCTCCACCGACAGGTATGCGCCGTCGCTGGTGACGTAGGCCGCGCCCCGGTCGATGAGGTCCTGGACCATGGTTGCCATCTCGGTGACGTACTGCGTCGCATGGGGAACGTGTGTGGGCCGCATGATGCCCAGCGCATCCATGGCGTTGAACCAGATGGTCTCGCACTTGGTGGCGATCTCTTGCCAGGGTCGGCCCTCGCTGTTGGCCCGGTCGATGATCTTGTCGTCGATGTCGGTGATGTTCGAGACGAACTCCACCTCGAGCCCGGTCCAGATGAGATAGCGGCGCAATACGTCGTAGGTGAGGGCGTAGCGACCGTGCCCGAGGTGAGGGGGTCCGTAGACGGTGGGACCACACGTGTACAGGCCGACCTTGCCGGGCTGGCGGGTGGCCAGCTCTCTGACGATGCCGTCGGTCGAGTCGTGGAGTCGGATCACGACCCGGCAGCGTAACGACCCGAGCGGGCGGAGCCCTGTTCAGATCCCAGTTCGTGGGGTGGGAGCCACGTCGGGCTGCTTCAATGGACGGCTTATGGCTGCCCCCGACAAACCGACGCTCGATGGTCTCGAAGCCCGCTGGACGCAGTCCTGGGAGCAGAGCGGCACCTATCGGTTCGACCGGACCGCACAACGGTCCGAGGTGTACTCCATCGACACCCCGCCGCCGACCGTCTCGGGCTCGCTGCACGTCGGCCACGTGTTCAGCTACACCCACACCGACACCATCGCCCGCTATCAGCGCATGCGTGGTCGCAAGGTGTTCTATCCGATGGGTTGGGACGACAACGGCCTGCCCACCGAGCGACGGGTGCAGAACTACTTCGGGGTGCGCTGCGAACCGGCTTTGGCGTACGACCCCGAGTTCGTCGCCCCGGCGGAGCCGCCCAAGCAGACCCTGTCGATCAGCCGCCCGAACTTCATCGAACTGTGCGAACGCCTCACGGCTGAGGACGAGCGAGCGTTCGAGGATCTGTTCCGACGGCTCGGTCTCTCCATCGATTGGAGCCTCACCTACACCACCATCGAACCCAGCTCGCGTCGTGTGAGCCAGCGGGCGTTCCTGCGCAACCTGTCGCGTGGCGAGGCGTACTCGGCCGAGGCACCTACGTTGTGGGACGTCGACTTCCGCACCGCGGTGGCCCAAGCCGAGCTGGAAGATCGCGAACTGCCCGGCGCGTATCACTCGTTGGCCTTCCACAAGGCCGACGGCAGCGGTGACGTGATCATCGAGACCACTCGTCCTGAGCTGCTCGGTGCTTGCGTGGCGCTGGTGGCCCATCCCGATGACGAGCGTTACCAGCCGCTGTTCGGCACCAACGTCCGCACCCCGCTCTATGGCGTGGACGTGCCCGTGGTGGCCCACGCGCTGGCCGATCCCGAGAAGGGCTCGGGCATCGCCATGATCTGTACGTTCGGCGATCTCACCGACGTGATCTGGTGGCGCGAGTTGCAGCTGCCGACGCGGGCCATCGTCGGACGTGACGGCCGCATCGTCGCCACACCCCACGACGCCATCACGTCATCGACGGGACGTGACAACTACGCCGCCATCGCCGGCAAGACGGTGAAGCAGGCGCAAGTGATCGTGGTCGAGCAGCTGCAGGCATCGGGCGAGTTGCTCGGCGAGCTGAAGAAGATCACCCATCCGGTGAAGTTCTTCGAGAAGGGCGATCGTCCCCTCGAGATCGTCACGAGCCGCCAGTGGTACATCCGCAACGGCGGACGCGAGCAACCGCTGCGCGATGCGTTCTTGGCACGCGGCGCCGAACTGCGCTGGCATCCCGGCTTCATGAAGCACCGCTACGACAACTGGGTCGGCGGACTCAACGGCGACTGGCTCATCAGCCGCCAGCGCTTCTTCGGCGTGCCCGTGCCGCTGTGGTACCCGATCGATGCCGACGGTGTCATCGGATACGAGTGGCCCATCGTCCCCGATGAGTCGGCGCTGCCCATCGATCCGTCCAGCGATGTGCCGCCGGGGTACACCGCCGATCAGCGCGGTGAACCCGGCGGGTTCATCGGCGACCCGGACGTCATGGACACCTGGGCCACCAGCTCACTTTCGCCGCAGATCGCCGGACGATGGGAGGACGATCCCGAACTGTTCTCTCGCGTGTTCCCGATGGACCTGCGCCCCCAGAGCCACGAGATCATCCGCACCTGGCTGTTCTCGACCGTGGTGCGCGCTCATCTCGAGCACGGCTCGCTGCCGTGGGCCAACGCATCGATCTCGGGCTGGATCCTCGATCCCGATCGCAAGAAGATGTCGAAGTCGAAGGGCAACGTCGTCACGCCCATCGATCTGCTGGAGAAGTACGGCTCCGACGCCATCCGCTACTGGGCAGCGTGCGCCCGTCCCGGTGTGGACACCGCGTTCGACGAAGGTCAGATGAAGATCGGCCGCAAGCTGGCCAACAAGCTCCTCAACGTCTCCAAGTTCGTGCTGGGCCTGGGCGAGGTGGCAACCGGAGTTGACATCGCGGTGGCCTCGGTGACCGAGCCCATCGACCTTGCACTGCTGGCTCGCATGTCCGACCTCATCGGTGAAGCCACCAAGGCCTTCGACGACTATGACTACGCACGCGCGCTCGAGCGCACCGAGGCGATGTTCTGGTCGTTCTGTGACGACCACGTGGAACTGGTGAAGTCACGGGCGTACGGATCGTTGGGCGAGGCGGCGCAGCAGTCGGCGCTGGTCTCCTTGCGGCTCGCGCTCTCGGCGTTCCAGCGCCTGTTCGCCCCCTTCCTTCCCTTTGTCGCCGAAGAGGTGTGGGGATGGTGGCAGGACGGATCGGTGCACACCACGTCGTGGCCGGAGTCGTTCGGTGTGAGCGCCGATCAGCGAATCGGCGACGACGCCGCGTGGCTGCTCGGTGAGATCCGTCGGGCCAAGACCGAAGCCAAGCGTTCGATGCGGGCGCCGGTGGCGACGCTGGTGGCCACGGTGGGTACCGAGATGCGCTCGCGCCTGGAACTGGTGGCGGCCGATCTCAAACAAGCCGGCAACGTGGACTCGTTCACGTTGGCCACTGGCGACGGTGAGCCGACTGTGGCCATCGAGCTCGGCGAGGACCCGCCCCCGGCGAGCTGAACGCTCGATCGAGATCGGTAGCGGCACGACTCAGCTCGGCGGCAGCTCTGCGGTGTCCTCATCGCTGGGCGTAGCTGGCGGTGTGGGCAACAGCACCATGGTGGGGCCGGCGTCGGGCAACGGCAACGTGCCGACGCGTGCCGCGTCCATCACCGCCGACCGCAAACGACGTTGCACCTCGTGTTGACGCGCCGGGCGGGTGCGCACCACCAGTCGCAAGATCATGCGATCGTCGAGGAGATCCTGCACACCGAGCACCCGCGGTTCGGCCAATACGATGGCGGCGATCTCGGGCGGGTCGATGGCCCGATGTGCGGCGTCGAGCAGCGCGCTGGTGGCCTGTGCCTCACCCATGGTGCGGGCCACCGGTACGTCGAGTACGGCGTTCGCCCAACCCTGCGACAGGTTGGCCACACGCGCGATGTTGCCGTGCGGGACGTGCCACACCTTGCCGTGGGCATCGCGCAGCTGCACCGAGCGCAGCGACACCTTCTCGACCGTGCCTTCGACATGGCCGACATCGATGAGATCTCCGACGCCGTATTGATCTTCGGCCACCACGAACACGCCGGCCAAGAAGTCGCGCACCACCTGTTGCGCACCGAAGCCGACCGCGCCACCGATGACGGTTGCGGTCACGACGAAGGCACCGAGGTTGATGCCGAGCTCCGACACGATCGTGATCGCGGCGATGGCCCAGATGACGCCGATCGTGGCCGAACGCAGTACCGATGACACCGTGCGGGTACGCAGCTGGGCGCGCTCTCGATCAGACGGCGCAAGGCCCGCCATCATCGTGAAGCCCGACGTGGCGCGTGTGATGACGCGGCGCGCCATCTTGGTGACGAACCACGCCACCAACAAGATGATCGTGATCCGGAGAGGAGCCCTGAGGAACCAGTCGCCGATGTTGGCTAGGGTCTCGTTGCCAGTGCGCTCTCGGATCCAATCGCACACCGTTCGGTCCCCACACTCGGAACCCGCACGCCACTGCATCGCCACCGACAGTATCGAGCCGGAGACGTGCATGATCGGACACCGAACCCATTCGTCGAGCAACCATCGTTCCCGCACGCGGCGGGCGATGAGTTGGTTGTATCGAGCACTTCGTCCAGCGCGAACGTTCGTCGCCGCCGTCGCGGCGTCGCTCGGCGTCCTCCTCGCCTCGGTGGCATTCAGCGCCGGGCCAGTGGTCGACACGTCCGGTCAGCTCGCGGCGGACAATGTGTGGCCGAACACCACGCCAGTTGCCATCAGCGCATCTTTGGGGCGTGGGTTCTGGCTGGTCACGGCCGAAGGAGCGGTGTATTCCTACGAGGGGGCTCAGTACTTCGGTGGGGCCAACGGGGTCGCGCTGCACTCGCCCATCGTCGATCTGGTGGGTACCCCGACCGGTGAGGGCTACTGGCTGGTCGCCGCAGACGGCGGCGTGTTCACCTTCGGAGACGCGCTCTTTGCCGGCTCCGCCGCCGGATTGGGCGACGTCGTGGCCGGCGCGTCGACGGCGTCCGGTGCCGGCTATTGGCTCGTGACCTCGTCGGGTCAGGTCCGGGCGTTCGGCGATGCCGCCGACTTCGGCTCGCTCGACATCGGGTCGAAGATCATCGACATCGTCGCAACCCCGGGCGAGAGTGGCTACACCCTGATCGGGGCCGACGGCGGGACCTTCACCTTCGGCACCGCTCCGTTCCTCGGGTCCGCCGTCGGTCAGGCGGATGCGCCGATCGTGGCCGCCGTGCCCGAAGGTGCCGCCGGCCTGTGGCTCATCTCCCAGCGCGGCACGGTGTATCCACTCGGCACAGCCGCACCCCGACCGCCCATCGTCACCGATGGCTCGAGCGTCGGACAGACGATCGTCAGCGGCGACGGTGCCGGCTTCCGGGCACTCAGCGCCCCCCTGGCGCGGCTGGCGAACCTCGCACCCCTGCCCGCCGATACCGGCAACGGCAAGCGCGTCGTGTACTCGAACATCGGCCAGCAGGTGTGGCTGGTGGACGCCAACAACGCCGTGGTCCGCACGTTCCGTGTCTCGGGCAAGCAGGGCGTGCCGCGGCCGGGCAACTACTCGATCATCTCCCAGAGTCGGCGCACCAACTCAACGATCAACCCGAGCATCTGGATGCGCAACATGAGCCGCTTCATCCCCAAGATCGGCTTCCATGAGATCCCGATCCGGGTCTCGACGCCGATGCAGACGCTCGACGAACTCGGCCAGTACCGCAGCCATGGTTGCGTGCGCCTCGCCCCGGAAGACGCTGCGTTCCTCTACGACTGGGTGGACGTCGGCACGCCGGTCATCGTCCCCAACTGAGGCCGGGCACCTTGGGCACCGGGCGATACGTCGTCGGCCGCCCGCCGGTGTCCCACCCGCGGCGAGCTTCGAACCACGCCCAGAATCGGAATGCTGCCCACACGCACACGAGGCCGGCGAGCGCATCGACCACGTAGTGCTCGCCGCCGTAGACGATGGTGAACACCATCATCGTGGGGTGGATGAGCAGCAAGGGGCGCAGCCAGCGTCGCTCGATCATCGGCCAGAGGAAGGCGGCCAGGATCATGGCGTAGGCCGCGTGCAAGGACGGGATGGCGGCCACGGTGTTGAAGGTGCCCTGGCCCTTGTCGATGAGGCTGCGAGCGAAGTGCAGCCCGACCTTCGACCATCCGTTCTGCGCGATGCGGCTGACCGGTTCGATGTGTCCTTGTTCGGCCGCCATCCACGGCGGTGCGGTGGGGGCGATGCAGAACACCGCCACGCCGAGGAAGCTCACCGTGAGCAACCGGGTGATGAACATCCGATAGAGCGGTCGGCGCTTGGCCCACAAGATCGCCGCGACCACGAGCGGCACGAAGAAATGCGTCACGTAGGTGAACGCGACGATGACCTCCCACCAATGCACGGTTCCGCGGTCGTAGAGCTGTTGCTGGAACCACACCGTGGGCACGTTGCCGAAGAAGAGCGCCTTCTCGACGTCGATCTGGGCGGTGACGTGGACGGGGAGACCGAGATCGTTGGCGGCGCCGCGTGAGAAGTCGTAGGCGAGGAAGAAGCCGAGGAACGGTGTCCAGTCGATGAGCAATCGACGTGCATCGCCCCAGGAGCGGCCGATGCAGCCGATGGCCAGTGTGGGCAGGATCCACATGGCCAGTCGCTCTCGGTCGAACGGCACGCCTGAGCGCTGCGCACTCCACACGAACCCCACGACCAGCAGCCCCATGGCGCTCCAGCGCAGGAACCGCAATCGCTGGCCGAGCCCCGGCAATCGGGACCGCGAGGGCGCGACGTCGACGACCTCGTCGACGTCGTCGTCGAGATCGTTCACGTCGAGATCCGACGATGAACCGCCGGTGAACGCCACGTCCTGCAAGGTGAACGACGATAGTCACCAGACCCTGCTGGGGCAGATCGCCCCGCCGCCAGTAGCGTTGCCCCGATGTCCGTGCTGAGTGGCGACGTGGTGCGCAAGAACGCACCCAAATCGCGCAAGATCCGCCGCACGTGGCCGCAGCGCATGGTCATCGTCTTCAACCTGGGCGTGGCCATGGCCTGCCTCGGGGGTGCGCTCGCCCTCAACTATGGCCGTGACACCGTCAACTCGATCACCCGAGTGAAGCTCACCCCCGGGGTGCTCGATCCCACCGGTGTCGCCGATGGCACCGACGCAACCTTCATTGACAGCTCGGGCTTCAGCACGGCGGAGAACTGGCTCATCACCGGTACCGATGCGCGGTCCAAGGACAACTGTGGCATCTCGCCCGACTCGCCCTACGCCGGGGCGTTCGGCAAGGACGGCATCGGTGATCGCAGCGACACGATCATGGTGATGCGCATCGATCCCAACACCAACTTCGCGGCGATGCTGTCGTTCCCGCGAGATCTGTGGGTGAAGATCGGGGGCACCAAGCGGTCCGATCGCATCAACGCGGCGTTCGACCCGACCAATCCCGAGCGACTCATCCAGACGGTGAAGGAGAACTTCAACATCCCGATCAACCACTACGCGTCGATCGGGTTCTGTGGATTCAAGGATCTCGTCGATGCACTCGGTGGGGTGCAGATCCCCTTCGATCGCTACGTCCGCGACAAGAACACCGGCTTCGCGACGGGTATCGAATGCAAGGAGCTCAACGGAGAGGCGGCGCTGGCGTATGCGCGCAGCCGCCATCTGCAGACCTCCACCGATGGCAAGAAGTGGAAGGAAGACGGAGCGTCGGACTGGAGTCGCATCCGTCGCCAGCAGGACCTGATCAAGCGCATCGGGCAGAAGCTCGCCGACGCTGGCATCGCCACGAACCCCGGGCGGCTCAACGCAGTGGTGAAGGCGGCGGTCTCGAACATCGACATCGAAGAGGGCGTGGCGGTCAAGGACCTGCTCAAGTTGGCCACCCGTATGCGCAACCTCGACCCTGCCACCATCCGCACCTTCACGGTGAGCGGCACTGGCAGCGTTCAGAACGGTTCCTCGGTGATCATGTATCGCAAGGGCAACACCAACAACGAGAACGTGTTCAAGGTGTTCCGGGGCGAGGCCACTCCCGCCGACGCGAAGACAGCCGAAGAGCTCGAGGCAGAGTCGACCTCCAGCACCGGGCCGAGTGATACCAGCGCTTCGCCGGGTACCACCGCGGCGCCGACGACCACGGTGCGGGCCGGGACCACGACGACGGCGAGCGGTGGCG
The DNA here is from genome assembly GCA_050246915.1 of Acidimicrobiia bacterium. Taxonomy (GTDB): domain Bacteria; phylum Actinomycetota; class Acidimicrobiia; order Acidimicrobiales; family Ilumatobacteraceae; genus JBFWVD01. Next base: position 37,929 of record JBFWVD010000016.1, read on the forward strand.
ACGGTGCGACAACGACGATTGCGCCCGATGATGTCGAGGTGGTCGAGATCGATGACGTGCTGGCACAGCAGGCCAACTCGTTCGTCCCAGGAGACGATCCGACCTGTCGTTGAGAGGTCGCAGCTCAGCGCCTGGGTGTTGTCAAGATCTGTTGACGCTCACGTCATGAGCAGAACGCCGCGGATGTTCTTTCCGCTGCGCATGTCTTCGTAACCGTCGTTGATCTGATCGAGCGTGTAGGTCTTGGTGATCAACCCGTCGAGGTTCAGGTCGCCGTTGCGATAGTGGCCGATGAGACGGTTGATGTCGCTGCGAGGGTTGGCTGAACCGAACAGCGAACCGACCACCTGGTACTCGAACACCGTGAGCCACAGCAGCGGTATGGAGTTGCCCCCCTCCATCGTGGGGTGCAGGTTCGTGATGACGATGCGGCCCCGCTTGCCGAGCAGGCCCATCGCCTGCCCCATCAGTTCGCCCGAACCGGAGCCCATCGACATGATGACGCGTTGGCACATCTGCCCCCACGTCTCGGCCTGCAGCGCGGGGATGGCCTCGGCAATGGATGCGAACGTGTGCGTCGCCCCGAACTCCTTGGCCTTCTCGCGCTTGAACTCGACGGGGTCGATACCCACGATGCGAGTGGCGCCGGCCATACGAGCGCCCTGAATGGCGTTGATACCGATGCCACCGCAGCCGACCACGGCCACGGTCTCCCCGGCGCGCGTCTCGGCCGCATAGACCGCGGAGCCCCAACCGGTGGTGACGCCACATCCGACCAGGCAGGCCTTGTCGAGCGGGACGTTCGGATCGATCTTCACGACAGAGGCTTCGTTCACGACGCTGTGCTCGGAGAACGCACCGACCAGACACATGAGGGTGAGGTCCTTGCCTCGAGCGTGATGGCGCGAAGTGCCGTCGGCGATCTGGAGGCCGGCACCCAATCCTGCGCCCAGATCGCACAGGTTCTGGTGCCCGGTCGAACAACTGGGACAGCGACTGCACGCGGGGATGAACGAGAACACCACATGATCGCCGGGAGCGACCGAGGTGACGCCTGCGCCCACTTCCACGACAACGCCAGCTCCCTCGTGGCCACCGATGATGGGCAATGGCGGCATGATGATGGGGTTGTCGCCGGTGACGATGTGCTCATCGCTGTGGCACATGCCGCTGGCGTGGATCTTCACCAACACCTCGCCGGCCTTGGGTGGATCGAGGTCGATCTCTTCGACGCTCCAAGGCGTCCCGATTTCCCACAGCACTGCCGCTCTGGTCTTCACGATGCATCCCCCTCGAGGCGGTAGCCCACGGGGGGCACGCTATCTCGCGCTCACCGCCGGGTCCTCGGCCTCGTCGTGGAACCCGATGAGACCCATCGGCGCCGGAGGGGGCAGCGGCGTGCCGGCTGGTGTGCCCCACTCGCTCAACGTGGTGGGGTGCCTGTCGCGCTGACCGAGCCGGGGACGCTCGACGGGTGGCGCGGGGGCGGTCACCGGCTTCTCGGCGGCGAGGGCCTGGGCGGCGCGGGCCTGCAACGAGCGCGCCTTGGCCGCGGCGATCTTGGCGGCGCGATCGTCGACGGGAGCGGCGGCCACGATCGCGTGGGATTCGGCCTCGCCGTCGGCGATGTCGATGCTCGGAAGTGAGGCCGCGGCACGACGACGCGACTTCTTGCCGTCGGCGAGGACCCGGAACACGGTGATGAAGAGCACCATCAGGCCGCCGGTGAGGGCGAGCCATTGCACGAGCAGGTTCGAGCGATCGGCGCCGGACTGGAACCCGTGCACCGTGGACGCCGCGAACATCGGGAACGTCGTGAGATGGATGGCGTGCCACAGCTTGCGGGGCAGATGGCGCATCATCCACGACGTCAGCTGGATGGCGACGAGCAGATAGGTGGCGGCAACGCCCCAGGTGACTGCTTCTGGTCGCCAAGTCGATGCCATCGGGACCACGAAGTCCTTGGGTCCGAAGTCCACGAAGTCGTCGGCCCACAGAGCAGCGAGGTGCACTGCGACGAAGACGATCGACAGCGTGCCGAGGAACCGGTGGAGATCGAGCAGCCAAGCCGGCACACCCTTGCGGCGCACCAGCCGGCTGGAGAGCGCAAGACCCCACAAGATGGAGGCGGTCACCACGGCCCAGGCCACGAGACCCGATGCCCTGGCGACGTACCAGGCCAGCTGAGGCGTCACGTTGGCGAGCATCAGCAGGTACCTCCGGGGCAGGTGGTGGTGGTGGCGAGCTGATATGCCCCGCCGGGTCCGAGCTGTGCCGGATCGATCGGGTTGCCGTTCTCGTCGACGTACACCGTCTGGCGAATGGTCTCCACCGGGGCGACGACGATCGTGGTCGCCGGGGTCGACGGCACGCCGCCATCGGCCGGCGTCGATGCTCCGGCCGGAGTGGCGGGCTTGGCCCACGACGGGGGATTCGCAGCCAAGGCGGCGACGATGCCCAGCATGGCCGACGTGCTCACACCGACGGCGATGATGCGGCTGGCCGCTGCTGCATGGCGACGCTTGCTGGCCACCACTTTCACGCCGGTGAGGCGCGACGCGCTGGTGGACACCTCCTGGCCGGGGATGGTGGGTGGGCTCGGTTCATGGTGTGTTCGGGTCACGCGATCGCCCTTCAGTCCTGGCAGTTCCACACGCCGTTGTCCTCGAGCTGTGGTTCTTCGCAGTTCGGAGGCATCGGTGGGATGGGCTTGTTCGCCGGCCAATCGGACGGGACCCCCGGGGGTCGTGTCGTGGTGGCCCCGACGGCGACGGTGGTGGTCGCCCGGGTCGTCGTGGTCGCCCGGGTCGTGGTGGTGGTCACCCGGGTTGTGGTGGTGGCGGTGCGGGTGGTCGTGGTAGCGGGCCGCGGTGGCGTCGTTGTCGCCGCGGTGGCGATCGGGGCCGTCGTCTGGGCGGTGGCGGCGGGCGCGGCGGAGGTCGCCGGCGTCGCTGCTGGTGCGGTTGCCGTGGTTGCTTTGCTCGCCGCTGCCGGAGCCTTGGTGGCCGGCGGGGAGCTCTTGGTGACCGGCGGAGGTGCCGCGGTGGTCGTCGTGGCCTGGACCCGGACCAGTTGCACCACGTCGGTGACCACCTGGACGACCTTGGGGCTGGTGTCGACCGGGGAGGTCTGCGCCGGAGCGGCCGACTCGTTCGACGGTCCGCCGCCCGTCGTGGCGGCGAGGGCCGCTGAGCCCGTCAGGAGCAACAGTGCCCCGGAGACGCCATAGGCCACGTACCGCTTGTGGTCCATCGCCGGTGCCTCCTCCAGGTCGTTGTCGAGCGCGTCGTCACGACCCATCGTCAGACGGTCGTGATGTCGCGTGTTTCGGTCCCCCTGACCTTCGGCCATTCTCCGCAATTCCTCAAGCCAAACGAGTCTTAAGACTCAGCAAGCGAACTGGGCTGATTCCCTGACCGGATCTTGTTCGAAGCCGATTGTTGGCTACGCTCCAGAGCCTCACCCCCGGTCCCGAGGAGCTCGATCACATGGACGAGACCGCAACCACCGCCAACACCGAAGCTGCTGCTGAGGTCGTCGAAGAACTGCTCGTCGAGGAGATCTCCATCGACGGCATGTGCGGCGTCTACTGAGCTCTTCGAGCCGATCGGGGCATCCCATGGCCGTCACCCTCGACGGTGCCTACGAGCTGAACCAACAGGTCGCGCTGCGCCCTGAACCGTTCGGCGCTCTGGCGTACCACTACGGCAATCGACGCCTCGTCTTCCTGAAATCCACGGCGATCGTGGATCTCGTCAAGGATCTCGCCGGCCACGACTGCCTCGCCGATGCGCTCGACGCAGCCGGCATTGCTCAACCACGGTGGGCCGCGTTCGTCTCGGCGCTGTCATCGCTCGAGGACTCGGAGGTCATCTGTGCCCGTTGAACAACCCGCTGGGCCCGCTCCCGAGCGACTGGTGAGCAAGCTGAAGCTCGGGCTCGATGCTCCCATCTGCCTCACCTGGGAGCTCACCTACGCCTGCAACCTCCAGTGCGTGCATTGCCTCAGCTCGTCGGGTCGGCGCGACCCGCGTGAACTGTCGACCGCGGAGTGCCGCTCGTTCGTGGACGAGTTGGCGGCGATGCAGGTGTTCTACGTGAACATCGGCGGTGGTGAGCCGATGATCCGCCGGGATTTCTTCGACATCGTCGACTACGCCATCGACCAGCGCGTCGGTGTGAAGTTCTCGACCAACGGGGCCTTCATCGATGCCGAGGCTGCCCGTCGCATGGCGGCCATGGATTATCTCGACATCCAGATCTCGGTGGACGGGGTCGATGCCGGCACCAACGACGCCATCCGAGGTGAGGGCTCGTACGCCATGGCGGTCGCTGCCATGGACCATCTGGCCACGGCTGGTTTCGGTCCGTTCAAGATCTCCGTCGTCGTCACCCGCCGCAACGTCGATCAACTCGACGACTTCAAGGCGATGGCCGATCACTACGGCGCGCAGCTGCGCATCACCCGCCTGCGCGCGTCGGGCCGAGGTGTCGAGAGCTGGCACGAGTTGCACCCCACCCAGGACCAGCAGCGTCAGCTCTATCGCTGGTTGCTGGCCAAAGGCGAGTCGGTGCTCACCGGTGATTCGTTCTTCCATCTCAACGCGCTCGGGGAGCCGTTGCCGGGGCTCAACATGTGCGGCGCCGGTCGGGTGGTGTGCCTCATCGATCCGGTCGGCGATGTGTACGCCTGCCCGTTCGTCCTGCACGACGACTTCCGCGCTGGTTCGGTGCGCGACCCCGGCGGCTTTGCCGCGGTGTGGCGCTCGAGCGAGCTGTTCCGGTCGCTTCGCGAACCGCAATCGGCGGGCGCGTGCGGCAGCTGCGGCCAGTTCGACGCCTGCCAGGGCGGTTGCATGGCCACCAAGTTCTTCACCGGCTTGCCCCTCGACGCGCCCGATCCCGAGTGCGTCACCGGCCACGGCATCGAAGCGCTCGCTGCGCTCGGCGTCGTGCAGCGGCCCGCACCGTCGCAGGACCACTCCTGGTCCCCGGTCACGCTGACCCGCCAGAAGCCCATCCCGGTCTGATCCATGGCGAGCCTGCTCGACCCGATCGACCTCGGCGCGGTTCGTGCCCGCAACCGCGTGCTGTTCGGGCCCATCGTCACCAACCTCGGTCACGATGATCGAACGTTCTCCAACCGGCATCTGGCGTTCTATCGCCGGCGCGCGGTCGGAGGTTGCGGAACGATCGTGCTCGAAGAGGCATCGGTACACCCCGGCGACTGGCCGACCGAGCGCGGTCCGCTGGCCGAGCGGTGCGGCGACAGTTGGGCGACCCTCGCGTCGCGATTGAGGGCCGATGGAGCGGTGGTGCTCGCCGGGCTGGGTCACAGCGGAGGCCAGGGCACGTCGGCCTGGTCACAGCGCGAGCTGTGGGCGCCGAGCCGCGTGCCAGAGGTGGCGGCGCGCGAGGTGCCCAAGTGGATGGAACCGGAGGACATCGCGGCGGTCGTCGACGGGTTCCGATCTGCGGCCAAGATCGCCGGGCAATCCGGACTCGACGGTGTCGAGATCAACGCCGGGCAACACAGCTTGGTCCGTCAGTTCCTGTCGGGCCTCACCAACCATCGTGGCGACGAGTGGGGTAGCGACCGTCTGCGTTTTGCTCGCGAGGTGCTGGGCGCGGCGCGCGACGGTTTGGGGGCGGGCAAGGTGCTGGCGCTGCGCCTGTCGTGCGACGAACTCGCGCCTTGGGCCGGTATCACTGCCGAGATGGCGGGCGACGTCGCGCGCGAGTTGGCACCGATGGTCGATCTGATCACGGTGGTCCGAGGATCGATCTTCTCCATTCAGGCGACGCGGCCCGACTTCCACGAGGCGCCGGGGTTCAACATCGAGCTGTGCCGCTCAGTGCGTGCGGCGGTCGATGGTGCTGCGCCCGTTGGGCTGCAAGGCTCGGTTGTCGACATCGGTCAGGCCGACTGGGCGTTGTCCGATGGCGTGTGCGACCTGGTCGAGATGACGCGCGCGCAGCTCGCCGATGCCGACTTGGTCAACAAGGTGACCCTCGGCGTTCGTGAGCAGGTGCGGCCGTGCATCTTGTGCAACCAGACATGTCAGGTCCGCGACGCACGCAACCCCATCATCAGCTGCGTGGCCGATCCGACCACTGGGCACGAGGATCGCGAACCGTTGCCCGGTGGGCGAACGTCACGACCGCGGCGGGTCGGCATCGTGGGCGGTGGTCCCGCAGGCCTGGAATGCGCCCGTGTCGCGGCCGGCCGAGGTCATGCCGTGACCGTGTACGAGCGATCGGGAGCACTGGGTGGCGTTGCCCGGACCGCAGGTCCGGGTGGCGCGCTCGTCGACTGGCTGGTGGCGGAGTGCGGACGACTCGGTGTCGAGACGCGTGTCGGTCATGACGTCGATGATCTGTCGGCGTTGAACGGCGCTGACGACGTGGTGGTGGTGTGCACCGGCGGTCGCTCGGGCGTGCGCACCTACGAGGTCGGCGAGGGCGCAATTGTTCTTGACGCGGCGTCGCCGAGCCTCTTCGACGAGATCGGTGATCGCACCGTGGCCATCTGGGACCCCATCGGTGGGCCGATCGCAGTGGCCATCGCCGAGCGGCTCGGGTCACGGGCCGCGCTCATCACACCCGATCAGATCGCTGGCAACGAGTTGTCCCGCACCGGCGATCTGGCGCCGGCCAACAGCCGCTTGCAGCAACAGGGCGTGCGCATCGAGCGTCGTGCGGTGCTCAAGGCGGTGCGGTTCGGTGAAGCCGAGATCGAGGATCGATTCACTGCAGCGCGGCGCACGGTGAGCTGTGAGGTGCTCGTCGATGCCGGGTTCCGCCTACCGGAGGACGCCCTGTGGATCGCCGGTGGGCGTCAGCACCGACGAGCCGGCGACGTCGTGGCGCCACGGACGATCTCCGAGGCAGTGCTCGAAGGTCGTCGCGTGGCGATGGCGCTCGACGCCTGATTCGGCGCCGCGTCACCTCACGACATCAACGCGACCAACTGGTCGAGCGCAGCGCCCCAACCCTCGGCGAAGCCCATGTCCGAGTGCGTCTTGCACGCTTCGGGGTGCGCGTGCATGGCAATCGCCCGATAGTGGGTGCCACCGCCGGGTGCCGCCTCGATCTCGATGCGAGCGGTGAAGGCGAGGTCGCCCGCACCGTTGCTCGGCGCAACGGGACGGAAGTCGGCGGTCATCACGCTCGTGAACACGAGCAGCCGGTTCGGCTCGACCTGGAGGTAGCAGCCGGCGTTCGGGTACTGGTCGCCTTCGGGTGATTCCATCGTCGTCACGCAACCGCCCCCCGGCCGGAGGTCCAACTCGGCGGCGACGGTCTTCCACGGTGCCGGCGTGAACCACTGCATCAACAGCTCCGGCTCGGTCCAGGCGGCCCAGACCCGTTCGGGCACAACGGGGATCGTGCGCTCCAGCACGAGGTCGAGTGTGGGGTTGGGTGTGAAGTTGCTCATGACGCTCCTTGTGATCGGTTGGCCGTGTAGGTGCTGGTGATCAGCAGATGGTCGAGTTGGTCGAGCTTGCGCTCCCAATGGCTGCGGAACTCCGCCAGCCATGCGGCGGCGAGCTGCAACGCAGCGGGGGCCAGCTGATAGGTGCGGACGCGCCCGTTCTTGTGCGATGTGACGATCGATTCGCGTTCCAGTACGCCCATGTGCTGCATGAACGACGGCAGGGCCATGGCGAACGGCCGGGCCAGCTCCGTCGCCGACGCAGGAGAGATGCTCAGTCGCTCGATCACCGCCAGGCGCGTGGGGTCGGCCAGGGCGTGGAAGATGTTCGCCAACGCAGGGTCAGCCGGATGAAGCTGAGGCATGTACCTAACTATACAGCGGTGAGCCGGCACCGCAACCCGCGCGGCAAGCGCGGTGCCTGACCGGTCACAGCGAGGGGCCGGTGGGTGCGACGCTCCCGCCCGCGTCTGGCGCTGCGACAGGGATCGTCGTGGTCGGCGGCGGTGCGATCGTCGTCGGGTCGGCGATGCAGGCCTGACGTCCAGCTTCGAGGATCGCTTGTTGCTCAGGCGTGGGGTCGGCAGCGCCCAGCAGTTCCTGCGGGGTGAACGCACGCACCACGTAGTTGCCGTAGCACTCGACCGTGGGGAGATCGATGTCGGGATCGCTCTCGAGCGTCGCCGCCCACACGCTGGCACGCGTCGCTGCCAACGCGTACGCATCGGACAGGCGCGTCTCGAGATCCGGCGCCATGGCACCCGACTGATCGCACGTGTCCACGACTACCGAGACCTTGTTCGACGCCACGGTCGGCGGTTCGGCCGGAGCGGGGACCGCAGCGGCCCACGCGCTCAGCAGTGTCTGCAGTTTCGCCGTGTCATCGATCGAGGCCGTGGTGATTGCCGAGCGCACGCAGACCACGCCGTCGGGTCGTGAGTAGGTGACCGACTGATCGCCTCGCCACAGATCGGCGAGATCGAGCGCCTGACTGACGTCAAGTCGCGTTGACGCGATGAGATACCAGGTGAGGGGCCCGAACGTCTCGGTCTCCCCGAGCTGCTTGAGCTCCTCGGGGAGCACTGGGGCCTCGACATGCCCCAGCTCGAGCCGCTTGAGATGGTCGATGGGGTTGAACAGGGAGAGCTCGGACTCGGGAAGGTTCGTGAACGCCTCGTCGACGGCGTCGTTGCCGCCATTGGCCAGCAGGGATCGGACGAGGAACGAGCCGAACGTGTACGGGGCGTCGAGGCTCACCTGGAAGATCATCGGGGCTTCGTCGAACGTGCCCTCGTCGATCGTCTGTGACTCGAGGTCGTCGATGGCGCTCTGCTCAGTGGGGGAGAGACTCTGGTAGTAGGCGTTCTCGACCCGACGTGCATCGCCTTCCAGCAGTGCGGTCACCGCCTCGCTCGCCGTATCGGTCTTCACCGAGCTCCAGATCTTCAGCAGACCGAACTGCTGATCCTGCAATGCGTGGGTCAGCTCGTGGACCAGCGTCAGCTTGACCTCGGGGGTCAGCTCCGAGCCACGTAGGCGGATGGTCTGATCCTGGTTGGTGTACAGGCCGACAATTCCGCTTGACAAGTCGCTCGACGCCTCGCCGAGGTCGAGTGAGCCCGAGTGCAAGCCCAGTGCGTGCAGCTTCCCTTCGACGGTCTTCTGCGCAGCGTCCGCGCCATCGGGTCCGGTCGCCGTTTCGGATGACGCCGCGATGACCTGACCTTGTTGCTGCCTCGAGTCGAGGAAGGCATCGAAATCGGCGTCGCTCATATAGGCGATCGTGACCGGGTGCTCGAACGACAACCCCCGCTCGGTCTCGACGAAGTGCACGAACTCGGTGACCTTGGGATCCCAGTTGTCGGGCCACGACGCGCCTGTGGCACCGAGTTGGCGGTACACGGCATTGCCGCCGGCGACCAGCGCGATCGCCCCGATGACCGCTCCAGCGCCGAGCATCCCTCGACGTCGCGGCCCGGCCGGAGCGACCATGGGCGGTGGTGGGATGTAGGCGGGAGGCGTCGCGGGGTCGACGGTCGCGAGAGCGGGCGCGATCGGATCGCGACCCGTGGCCGGCGAGGGCGGCGGTGGTGGTGGCGGCGCGTGGGGTGATGGAGGCGCCTGCAACGAAGATGTCGGGGGCGAAGATGGCCGGTACGAAGAATCGGGAGGCGGCGGGGGAGGCAGAGCCGTGCCAGGGACGCTCGCTTCGGATGTGCCAGCGCCCGCGGTGACCAGCGCGCTGATGCCTGCAGGTATCGGCAGGTCACCTGGGTGATCGACGGATTCCTCCCCGGCGTTGCGCACCAGGGAACTCCACTCCCCGCGCAACAAGAAGCGCTCCTCGAACCGGCCGGAAGGGTCGGGATACCAGTCGGTGTCGTTGTCGCCCACCTGCAAAGCGTCGGCTGAACCGGACATTGTCTTGAGTGCCGCATGAGACGGCATGCTGGACACTTGGCTCTGGGGTACGGAGTTCTGGGGTACGGAGTTCTGGGGTACGGGGTTCTGGGGTACGGCGGCTCGGGTGACCGCCGCCTAGCCTGAGCGTCGATGGCTTACCGGTATCTGTGGTCCCCGCTCCAGCTCGGCCCGGTCACGGTCCGCAACCGGATCGTGTTCAGCGCCCACCTCACCAACTACGCCCGTGACGGCAAGCCGACCGAGCAGCACGCCGCCTACTACGAGGCACGAGCCGCCGGTGGTGCCGGTCTGATCATCACCGAGGAACACTCCACGCATCCCACTGACTGGCCGTACGAGAAGCTCATCCACGGCTTCCATCGCGATGTGATCCCGGGCTATCGGCGGATCACCGATGCGGTGCATCGCCATGGCACCCCGATCTTCGCCCAGATCAACCACAACGGCGGGCAGGCGTCGTCGATGTACTCGCGCCTGCCGGTGTGGGCGCCGTCGCCGGTGGCCGACCCGCTGTTCCGTGAGGTGCCCAAGGCCGTCGACCACGCCGAGATCGCCGACATCGTGGCCGGCTATGCGCTGGTGGCCGGACATTGTGCCGAAGGTGGTTTCGACGGCATCGAACTGCAGTGCTCGCACTCTTCGATCGTGCGCGGCTTCCTCTCGCCGGCCACCAACAAGCGCACCGACGAGTACGGCGGTTCGTTGGCCAACCGGGCCCGCCTGCTGCTCGAGATCGTCGCCGCCGTGCGCAAGGCCATCGGTGGCGGCATGGCCCTTGGCGTGCGTTTGTGTGGTGACGAGCTGATCGAGGGTGGCACCACCATCGACGAAGCAATTGAAGTTGCCAAGATGGTGGAGGCCTGTGGTCTCGTCGACTACATCAACACGTCAATTGGGGTTGCGACCGCTTCGCTGTTCATGATCGAAGCGTCGATGCACATACCCCCGGGCTACGCCATGTTCATCCCGTCGGCGCTGCGCAAGGCAGTCGATCTTCCGGTGGTGGGCGTCGGACGCTTCAAGGATCCGTTGCAGGTGGAGCGGGCCCTGGCCGAGGGTCACTGCGATCTCGTCGGCGTCGTGCGCGGCCAGATCGCCGATGCGGAGTTCGTGGCCAAGGCCCGCGCCGGTGCCACGGACGAGACGCGACTGTGCCTGAGCTGCAATCAGGAGTGCGTGGGACGTATGGGCCTCAACCGTTGGTTGGGCTGCATCGAGAACCCCCGGACCGGGCGCGAATCGCAGGGCGTGGGCTCGGTGCGCCTCACTGCCAAGCCCAAGGACGTGATGGTGGTCGGAGCGGGTCCGGCCGGCATGCAAGCAGCCATCGCCGCGGCCCGCAACGGCCACAAGGTCACGGTGTACGAGCAGCAGGCCCAAGCCGGCGGGCAGGTGCGTCTGGCCGCGTCGGTGCCCAACCGAGCAGAGTTCGGTGATCTGGTGCGCAACCAGGTGACCGAAGCACGGCGTCTGGGTGTGACGGTGAACTACGGCGTCGGGGTGTGGCCCGGCCTCGTCGAGGAGAAGCAGCCCGATGTGGTCATCGTGGCCACCGGCGCCGAGGCGGCACGGCCGTGGTGGGCGCCGGCCGAGGCGGAGTGGATCGTCGACTGTCGCGCGGTGCTCGATGGTTCGGTCTCGCCATCGGGCGATGTGGTGGTCATCGACGAACTCGGTTTCCACCACGCCACGTCGACGGCGGAGTTGCTCGCCGATCGGGGATGCAACGTCGAGGTCGTCACCAACGGCATGGTCGTCGGCCAGGACCTCGGCATCACACTCGACATGGAGAACTGGTGGATCCGGGCTTCGGCCAAGGGGATCACCCAGACCATCGACCTGGTGCCGATGGGCGTCGAGGGCCACACGTTGAACCTGCTCCATCATCCGACTGGCCAGATGACCGAGCGCCGCCCCGATTGGGTGGTGCTGGCCGTGCCTGCTTCACCTGTCGAGTGGCTGTACCAAGACCTCAAGGCGCGCGGTGTGAAGGTGCAGCGCGTCGGTGATTGCGTTGCACCGCGACGCGCTCACGCCGCGGTGATCGACGGCGAACGCGTCGGGGCCGCTCTCTAGTCGGCAGAGCGCATGGCGGCCCACGCTTCGGCGATCTCGTCGAGGCTGGTGGGGTCGTCGATGGTGGACGGCACGGTGTAGGGCTTGGCGTCGGTGATCGCCCGGATGGTCGCCCGCAGCACCTTGCCCGAGCGCGTCTTGGGCAAGCGGCTCACGATGGTCGCTTCCTTGAACGCGGCGACTGCACCGATGTCCTTGCGCACCATGGCAACCAGCTCGGCCTCGAGTGCGGGCCGGTCGCGATCGGATCCCGATTTGAGCACGACGAACGCCACCGGCACTTGGCCCTTGAGCTCGTCGGCCGCACCAACCACAGCGCACTCGGCAACATCGCGATGGCCGGACAGGATCTGCTCCATCTCTCCCGTCGACAGCCGATGTCCGGCCACGTTGATGACGTCATCGATGCGCCCCATCACATACAGATAGCCGTCGGCGTCGATGTAGCCGCCGTCGCCGGATGTGTAGTAGCCCGGGAAGGTTGTGAGGTAGCCAGCGATGAAGCGCTCGTCGTTGCCCCACAAGGTCGGCAGACATCCTGGCGGCAGTGGGAGCGTCAACACCACTGCCCCCTCGGTGCCGGCCGGTAGCTCGACATGCGTCTCGGGGTCGAGGATCTTCACGCCGAAACCAGGAACCGGTTTGGTCGGCGATCCGGCGCGCACCGGGAGTTGCTCGATGCCGAGGCAGTTGGCAGCGATGGGCCATCCGGTTTCGGTCTGCCACCAGTGATCGACCACCGGCACACCGGTGAGCTCCGAGGCCCAGTGATAGGTATCGGGATCGAGGCGTTCGCCAGCCAGGAACAGCGCGCGGAACTTCGTGAGCTTGTCGGCGTATCGCTGGTGATAGAGCCCCTGGGGATCTTCCTTCTTGATGGCACGGAACGCCGTTGGCGCGGTGAACAAGATCGATACGTCGTGGTCCGCGACGACTCGCCAGAACGCACCGGGATCGGGGGTACCGATCGGCTTGCCTTCGTACAGCACCGTGGTGGCACCGGCGATCAAAGGGCCGTACACGATGTAGCTGTGGCCCACGACCCACCCCACGTCGCTGGCGGCCCAGAACACCTCGCCGGGGGACACGCCATAGACGTTGGTCATGCTCCAGGCCATTGCCACGGCATGACCGCCGTTGTCGCGCACCACGCCCTTGGGCTTCCCGGTGGTGCCCGAGGTGTAGAGCACGTACAGCGGATCGAGCGCGGAGACCGGCACGCACGGATGGGGCTTGGCATCGGCCATCAGGTCGTGCCATGCCACGTCGCGTCCCGGAGCCAGAGGAGCGATCGGCAGCGATGCGCCGCTGACCGTGCTCACGTTGCGCTGCCGGATGACGCAGTGGTCGGGCTTGTGGGTTGCCATCTCGATGGCTTCGTCGAGCAGGGGTTTGTAGGGGATGATCCGCTGCACCTCGACGCCGGCGTTGGCCGAGATGATGACCTTGGGTTTGGCGTCGTCGATGCGCAGTGCGAGCTCGGCAGGCGCGAAACCGCCGAACACCACCGAGTGCACTGCCCCGAGACGGGCGCACGCCAGCATGGCGATCACGGCGGCTGGCACCATCGGCATGTAGATGATGACGGTGTCGCCCTTGGTGACGCCGAGCGATGCGAGGCCACCGGCGAACCGGCTCACCCGCTCCAAGAGCGCGTTGTAGGTGAACGTCTTGGTGCTGCCGGTCACCGGGCTGTCGTAGATGAGAGCGGTCTGGTTTCCCCGACCTTCGGCGACATGGCGATCGAGCGCGTTGTGACAGGTGTTGAGCACGCCGTCGCTGAACCATCGACAGTGGTGCTCGTCCACCTGGGTGAGCACCGTCGTGGGTGCGACGTCCCAGCTGATGAGCTTGGCAGCCTCACCCCAGAAGCCTTCCGGGTCGCTCACGCTCCGCTCGTACACCTCGTCACGCGTCGTCATGGTCGGGACCGTATCGGCCGTCTGCGGCCGTGTGCGCAAACCGGGAGTCCGTGCACCTGCACGGACATCGCTAGCGGCGGTTCTGTGGCAGCGGGCACTCCCGCCTAGCCTGACGGCATGCGTTCCTTGGCCGTCATCCCCGTTCGTGGTGGCGCGCTACCCGTGGGTGGCGCCGAGGCGGCGGCCGAGGCGGGAGGCGACGTCGTGCTCGTCGGCTCGGGTTGTGTCGACTCGATCGCGCAGCTGCCGGTCGAGGTCTTCTCAGTGGTCATCGTCGAGGTCGGTGACTTCGCCCCTGCGGCGTGGGCGAAGGTGCTCGTCGGACACGTCGATGCAGATCGGATCATCGTGCCTGGCTCGCCCGACGGCCGCGACCTGGCCCCGCGACTTGCGGCCAGGCTGGGGCGCCCGCTGCTCGCCGGCGCCGTCGAGGTGCGGCGGGATCGGGTGCACCTGTCGCGCCGCGGTGGGATGGTGATCGAAGAGGTGCCGGCCAGCATGCCGTGCGTGATCACGCTGCAGCCAGGTTTGCGTGGGGTCGGTGCCCTTGGCCCGGCGGTGTCCCCGGTCATCCACGCACCCACCCTCGAGGCAATACAAGTTGACGCGACGGTGGTTGCCGTGTTGCCCCCCGACGCCTCCACGATGGATCTGGCCGAGGCACCTCGCATTCTCGGCGGTGGCGCCGGGCTCGACTCCGGGGAGCGATTCGCACAGCTCGGCGCGGTGGCCAAGGCACTCGACGCGTCGATGGGGGCCACCCGAGTCGTCACCGATCGCGGGTGGATCGGTCATGAACGCCAGATCGGCACCACCGGCGTCGTCGTCGATCCGGTGCTGTATGTGAACTTCGGTATCTCGGGAGCGGTGCAACACACCAGCGGACTCGGCAATCCCGAGCACATCATCAGCATCAACACCGATCCGCATTGCCCCATGATGGCCATGGCCGATCTGGCGGTGGTCGCCGATGCCAACGCCGTGCTCGACGCGCTGGCCGAGCGCCTCGGCGTCGACGGCGTGTCGGCGGCTGCAACGGCCGTGTCAACCGGAGGTTCCCATGGCTGATGCGCCCGTGACCGATGTTGATGTCATCGTGGTCGGCGCCGGCCCCGCCGGTGCGGCCGCTGCGCTCACCTTGGCCCGGGCGGGTCGCAACGTCGTGCTGGTCGAGCGGGGTCCGTTCCCTGGCTCGAAGAACATGTACGGCGGTGTGATCTATGGGCGGGTGCTCGACGAGATCATTCCTCGATGGTGGGACGAAGCGCCCATCCAGCGTTGGGTCACGCGGCGTTCGACGATGATCATGACGCCGACGCAGGCGCTCACCGTCGACTTCCGGGCCGAGAACTGGGGCAAGCCTCCCTACAACGGTGCGACCGCGTATCGGCCGGACTTCGACAGCTGGTTCGCCGGCAAGGCAACCGATGCCGGCGCGCAGCTGGTCACTTCCACCGTCGCCACGGGCCTGCTCATGGATGGCGATCGCGTCGTCGGCATCCGGACCGATCGGCCCGGTGGCGAGCTCACTGCCAAGGTCGTCATCGCGTGCGACGGTGTGAACTCCTTCCTGGCCAAGGAGGCCGGTCTCTACACCCACACCGAAGCGTCGAACTTCACGCTCGGGGTGAAGGAGACCATTGCCCTGCCTCGCGATCTCATCGATCAGCGCTTCGGCGTGCGCGGCCGTGAGGGTGTCGACATCGAAGTGATCGGATGCACGAGTGGCATCCCCGGCGGTGGCTTCATCTACACCAACCTCGACACGATCTCGGTGGGCCTCGTGTTGCGGCTGAGCGAGTTGTCCAAGCAGCAACACCGGCCCGAAGAACTGCTGGGTCGCTTCAAGGCGCACGACGCCGTCACGCCACTGGTCGAAGGTGGCGACGTCAAGGAGTACTCGGCCCATCTCATCCCCGAGGCGGGCTACGAGATGATGCCGAAGCTCTCCACCAACGGCATGCTCGTCGCCGGCGACGCCGCCGCGATGTGTTTGGCCGCGGGTATCTGGCTCGAGGGCGTCAACTTCGCCATCGGTTCGGGCATCGCCGCGGGCGCAGCAGCTGCCGATGCCATCGCCAAGGGCGATACCAGCGAAGCGGGTCTGGCCGGTTACCGCCAGCGACTCGAATCGAACTTCGTGCTCAAAGATCACAAGAAGCTCCGCAAGGCGCCCCACCTGATCATGAACGACCGATCGCAGCACCACTATCCGCAGATCGCCGCCAACATCATCGAGGACATCTTCACGGTGACCAACCCGGCGCCGAAGATGGGCTTTTCCAAGATCATCCTGCGCGAGTTGCGCAAGGGATCGGTTCCGCTGCGCGGTGCCATCACCGACGCATGGCACGGTCTGCGGAGTTACGGATGAGCACGACGGATCATGATGCAGGCGTGGGGCACGATCGGGCGATGACGGGGAGGACAGCATGAAGAAGCTCAAGTTGCCTCGTCGACTCCCGGTCGATCGCGACACGTCCTACGACGCACCGCCGCACATGAGCCCGTGGCCGGAGCTCGCCTTCGAAGCCCGGATGAGCTCGGTCGAATTCCGCATCCACGAACGGGCCCACATCACCATCGATGACGACGCGTGCCGCGGCTGCTCGACGCGCGAGTGCACGGTGGCGTGCCCGGCCAACTTGTTCGTCCCCACCGCCGACGGTGGCATCTTGTTCAACTACGAGAACTGCTTCGAATGCGGCACCTGCTACATGGTGTGCAACAACGGTTCGTTGAACTGGAGCTATCCCACCGGTGGCCACGGCGTCGTGTTCCGGCAGAGCTGACCGTGTCCATCGTCGTGTGCCTCAAGTGGGTGAGCCTTCGACCGGTCGTGGACCCGTTGACGGCCGAGATCACCGACGACAGTCGCTGGTTCGGTCTCTCCTCGGCCGACGAGGCTGCGCTGGAGGTGGCTCTCGGCCTCGGTGAGCAATGGGCGACCGAGGTCATCGCCGTGAGCGCGGGCAGCGTCGAAGCCGAGGGCGCGCTGCGCTCTGCACTCGGATGCGGCGCCGATCGTGCGATTCGCGTCGAGTCATCGTCGGACGCTCCGAGCGATCGGGTGGCCGCCGGACTCGCTGAGGCGATCAGGCGCGCCGCCGGCGCTGACATGGGCGATGCTGACGCCAGCGACGCGAGCATTTCGCCGCTCGTCGTGGTGTGTGGCGATTACAGCCTCGATCGTGGAACGGGTTCGGTCCCTGCCTATCTCGCCGAGGAGCTGGGAGCGGCGCAAGCGCTCGGCCTCATCGGCCTCACCGCGTCAGCGACGAAGAGCATCGACGCGCTCCGGCGATTGGACGGTGGACGTCGCGAGCGACTGTCGGTCAGCGGACCGGCGGTCATCAGCGTGGAAGGCAGCGTCGCTCGACTGCGCCGCGCACCGTTGGCCAAGATGCTCGCGGCCGAGCGCGCTGTCATCGCCGTTGTGGACGGCTCCGTCGATCACGGCGCTGATGGCTCGCACACCAAGGTGCTGCGTCCCTATCGTCCACGCGCCCGTACCCTGCCACCCCCGGTCGGTGGCCATTCGCTGGACCGGATCCGAATCCTCACCGGTGCTGCGCAAGAGCGAACCCCGCCGCGCCGACTGGAGCTCGACCCGGTGGCCGCAGCCGATGCGGTCCTGGACCAGTTGCGATCCTGGGGATACCTCGACCGGTGACCGACGCTGGCGTCGACCTCGCCGGCCGCACGTGGCGAACCGTCGCTGATGACGCGCTGCTCATCGTCCCGGTCGGGTCGACCGAGCAGCACGGTCCCCATCTGCCACTCGACACCGATACCCGCATCGCAGTCGCGCTGGCCCGCGCCGCGGTCTCTGCAATTCCAATTGCGCTGTGTGCGCCGGCACTGGCGTACGGCTCCAGCGGTGAGCATGCCGGTTTCCCGGGGACGCTGTCGATCGGCGCCGAGGCTCTCGAGTTGGTCCTGGTGGAGTTGGTGCGATCGGCGGATCGGTTCCGCGGCGTCGTGCTGGTGAACGGCCACGGCGGGAACGTCCCCGTGCTCTCGCGGGTATCGCGTCGATGCGAGGCCGAGGGTCGTGCGGTGCTGGTGTGGTCGCCGTCGCTCGACTCGCTTGATCCGCCGCGCCGCGTCGCGGATGCGCACGCCGGATGGTTCGAGACGTCGCTGATGCTCCATCTCGCCCCCGGCGACGTCGACATGGACGCCGCCGAGGCCGGCAACACCGATCCGCTGCCGGCGATCTTCGAACGGCTGGTTCGAGACGGCGTGCACAACGTGTCGCCCAACGGTGTGCTCGGCGATCCGTCGGGGGCGAGCGCACACGATGGTCGCGTGATGTTCGAGGCCCTCACCGCAGCACTCATCCAAGCGGTGACCGTGTGGATGGGTGGCCTCCGGCCGGGCCCATCGGTCAGCTGAGAGCGATGCGCATGTATCTGCGCCTCGATGACGACACCCGAGTCCTCCCCGACGGGATCCTCGGCGGCTCACCGACCACCTATCTGCGGCTCACGGACGCCGGCCGACGGGTCGTCGACGCGATCGCGCGGGGCGAGGCGGTCGCGGCCAGCGCGCTCGTCGACCGTCTGATCGATACCGGCGCCGCCCATCGCGTTCCCGATCAGGGTGTTCCCGACAACGGATCGCGTCGATTCGACCTCGTCGACGTGACGGTGGTCGTGCCGGCGCTCGATGCCGCAGTCGATCGACGCGGCCTCGATGGTGTGGCGTCGATCATCGTGGTCGACGACGGGTCCTACCCGCCGTTGCCCGATGCCATGATCCGACACGATCAGCCGCGCGGACCCGGCCCCTCGCGCAACGATGGCGCAACCAGGGTTGACACCGATCTGATCTTGTTCCTGGACACATCGGTCACCATGGCGCCCGGCGCTCTGGTGACCATGTTGGGACACTTCGATGATCCACAGGTGGCGTTGGTCGCGCCGCGTGTGCGCAGCCGGGCGGGGGTGAGTCGCTTGGCGCGCTATGAGCGGCGGCGTTCGCCGCTCGATCTCGGTCCTCGCTCGGCCCGGGTCGCCCCTCGCACTCGCGTCAGCT
The DNA here is from genome assembly GCA_050246915.1 of Acidimicrobiia bacterium. Classification (GTDB taxonomy): domain Bacteria; phylum Actinomycetota; class Acidimicrobiia; order Acidimicrobiales; family Ilumatobacteraceae; genus JBFWVD01. Next base: position 56,826 of record JBFWVD010000016.1, read on the forward strand.
ACGTCCCGTCCGCGGCCGTGATGATACGAACCGATGTGTTCCATGCCCTCGGAGGGTTCGACGAGCAGTTGCGCTACGGCGAGGACGTGGACCTCGTCTGGCGCCTCGCGGCGAGGGGCTGTCGCATGCGCTATGTGGCCGACGCGGTGGCCGAGCACTCGCCGCGATCGTCGTGGCGTGCTCTGTTACGGCAACGCTTCAGTTACGGATCCTCGGCTGCGGCGTTGGCGCGTCGGCACGGTGAACTGGTGGCGCCGGCGATGTTGTCGCCGTGGAGCATCGCCGTGTGGGCCCTGGCATTCGTCGGTCAACCCGTGCTGAGCGCTGGCGTCGCGGCGGGAACGACGGTGACGCTGCATCGCAAGCTCCCGTCGTTGCCGACATCCGAGGCGGTCCGCCTCACCGTCAATGGGCATCTCGGCGCCGGTCGCCAACTGCTGGAGGCGACGCGGCGAGCCTGGCTGCCGATCGTCGTCGTGGCCGCGGTCGGGTCCCGTCGGTCCCGTCGTCTGCTCGCGCTCGCGGCCGTCGCCGCTTGGTGGCCCGTGCCATCTGATGCAGGTCCGCTTGACGTCGTCGGTGAAGGTGCCATCCGTTGCGCTGACGACGCGGCCTACTGCACCGGGGTGTGGGCGGGCATGCTGCGCGAGCGGACGTTGCGCCCCCTCGAGCCGGTGTTCAGCCGAGCGGGAGGCGCGAGCGGTTCTGTTCGTGATCGAGTAGCCAGCGTTTGGTCTCGATTCCGCCAGCGAACCCGGTGAGGGAACCGTTGCTGCCGATGACCCGATGGCACGGGATGATGATCCCGATGGGGTTGCGCCCCACGGCGTTGGCCACCGCGCGCACCGCACTCGGCCGTCCGATCGACGCGGCCAACTGACCGTACGTCCACGTCTCCCCGATCGGGATCTGTCCGAGCATCAGCCAGACGGTCTGCTGTAGGTCAGTGCCCTGCGGGTCGAGCGGCAGATCGAACGTCGGTGTCTCGCCGTCGAAGTAGAGCCGCAGTTGCCGACGCGTCTCGACGAGCACTCCGTTGGCGTCGGCGTCGGGCGTCGGCTCGGGCACGACGACGCGTCCGGACTTCATCACGGGCCACATGACACTGCGCAGGCCGGTGTCGGTGGCGGTGAGGGTGAGCGTCCCGGTTGGGCTGTCCATGGTCATGGTCTGCAACATGATCGGGCTCCGATCGTGGATGGAACGAGAGGGGGAACGGGTGCTTGGGTGCAGGAGCGTCGTCACAACGTCGCCCACAGGTGCATGAGGGCGTACGAGCGCCACGGCCGCCAGCGTTCGGCGGCGGCCGCCGCTGCTCGTGGCTGGCCGTCGAGCCCGAGGCGTTCGAGTGCACGGCGCACTGCGAGATCGGTGGGGAGGAAGACGTCGGGATCGCTCAACGCCCGCATCGAAACGTACCCAGCAGTCCACGGTCCGATCCCCGGCAGTGATGTCAAGTTCTGTTGCGTCCGGTGACGGTCGGCACCGGGGGAGAGGTCGATATCGCCGCGCGCGATGGCCGAGCACAACCCGATGAGGGCCCGTGATCGCGACCGTGGTCCGGCAATGGTCGAAGGATCGATGTCCGCCAGCGCAGCGGGGGTCGGGAAAGCCCGGAGCACGCCGCTGTCGACATCGCGTAGATCCTCGGGCAGCAACTCGCCGTGTTCCTCGGCCAAGCGCGCCGCCAGTGTGCGGGCACCGGCCACCGACACCTGTTGACCGAGCACCGCGCGCACGGCCACCTCGGCACCGTCGACGTGGCCCGGCACTCGCAGGCCCGGCTGCTGCTCGATCAGCGGCGCCATGATCGGGTCGATGCTGAACGCTTCCGCGATCGTCCACGGATCGGCATCGAGATCGAGGAGCCGCCGGCAACGATGCACCGCGACGGCCAGATCCGCCACCGACTCGAGACGGAACGAGGCGCGGATGTGATCGCACGGTTCGCCAACCGCGCGCAACGCCACGAGACCGAAACCTCCGGGTAGACGGAGGCTTCGCCGATACGTCGTGCCGTCCCAACTCTCCACACCGGGAATGGCGCGAACCGCAAGGAACCCGAACAGTGACGCCGCGTCGAACGGTTGACGCAGCGCGAGTCGAACCGTCACCGCGCCAGCCTCGACGCCACCGCGACCTGCTGCCGAGGCACCGCGCCGTGCGACGCGCAATTGGGTGGGCGTGGCATCGAAGACCTTGGCGATGGTGTCGTTGAACTGACGGACGCTGGAGAACCCAGCCGCGAAGGCCACGTCGGTGATCGACATCGTCGTGGTCTCGATGAGCAACCGTGCCGTCTGCGCCCGTTGCGCAACGGCGATTGCCAAGGGGCCGGCCCCCACCTCGCTCACGAGGAGTCGGTGCAGCTGGCGTTCGCCGTAGGACAGATGCTCGGCCAGGCCGGTCACCCCGCTGCGGTCCACCACCCCATCGGCGATGAGCTGCATGGCCCGCCCGACCACATCAGCGCGCTGGTTCCACGCCGGTGAACCCGGCGCAGCGTCGGGGCGGCAGCGTTTGCAGGCACGGAACCCTGCACTCTGGGCGGCGGCAGCGGTGGGGAAGAACCGGCAATGGCGACGCAATGGTGTGCGGGCGGGACAGCTGGGTCGGCAGTAGATGCCCGTGGAGGTGACGGCGAGATAGACCGCGCCGTCGAAGCGGCGATCCTTGCTGCGCGCCGCCTCGTACCACCGGTCATCGGCGCGCGTGGCGGGGCCAGCAGCCACAGGATCGGGTGTCGCGTCCGTGCGGGCCATGGGTCCAGCATGACCGCTGCAGAGCGTGATGACTAGCGGGATTCGGACACGGCGGTGCGGGTCGTGGTCGCCGACGTGTGGCGCAACGAGGTGATGGCCGCTCTGAGCTCCGGTCGGATCTCGCCGGCCACGATGAGGTACTCGACGTTGTGGAGACGTCCGACCGTCCCGACCCGCTGACCGGTGGGGTTGTGGATGCCGATCATGGCGCCGACATAGCGGCGAGTGGGAAACGGGATCACCTCGACGGCGCCCCGTTCGCCACACATGGCGACCACATCGTCCAATGTCACCCAACTCTCGTCGTTCATCGACACCACGACCGTCGCAGCATCGACGCGGGTGATGCAGTGGGCCAACGCGTCGGGCATGGTGCGACGTGAGTCGAACGCCGATCGCGTCGAGGCGTCACGGAGATCGTCTCGCTTGCAGACCTTGCCGAAGTGATCGGGTTCATCGCCGAGAGCGAGCGTCTCCCACACGTGGTAGTTCGATTTGTAGCGATGTTGGTTGTAGGGCGGATCGAGATAGGCGAGATCGAACGATCCCAGCGAGCCGACGAGGTCCACGGCATCACCGTGCACGGCGCGACCGGTCCCGTCGTGCAGCTCCGGCGAACGGAGGGTCAACTCGGCAAATGCTCTCGGAGCGAGTGACTTCAAGAACGCCATCTGAACGCCGGTGGTGGAGTCGATGCGATCGGCTGCCTCGATCACGGCGGTGATCAGGATCGGCTCGAGTGGGGTTCCTGCGTGATGGAGCGCGATGTGGCGACGTGCTGCATCGATGCGCATGGCGTTGTCGCGCCGGAAGAAGTGAGCCTGATCGGCAAAGGTGCGCGTGACGTAGCCCTCCACCGGGTCGGCCAGCGACAGTTCCATCAGTGCATCAGCGATGAGTGCGGCATCGGTGTTCGATCGGTCGGTCTCCACATAGCAGCGGGCAAAGGTCGCGGCGTACGCAGCGGAGTCCACCGCTGTCACGTGCAACCCCAATTGCTTGAACGCCTGAGCGACGCGGGTCGTGCCGGTGAACAGATCGAGGGCGGTGCGTGCACAGCTGGCCGCGGCCAGAGTGCTCAACGCCGGTACGAGGCGTCGCTTCGATCCGAGGTACTTGATCATTGCTGGGCTCCGCTGGGAGCGATCACCATGACGCCGGAACGGAGCCGTGATCGAACGCGCCGTCGGGGCCGGGAAGGAACGGCGCGACGTCGATGATGGCGCCAAGAGCGATGGCCCCATAGACGTGCGGGAACAGGGGCTCATCGGGCTGTGCCGGAGAACCATCGGGATGGGCGGGCGCTTCCCATCGCAACGGCACGGTGAGGCTCGATTCGTCGATGGCGAGCAGCACCAGATCCGATGCCCCGCGGTAGAAGCGGTTTCCCACCTCGATGATCTGTGCGATGGTCGAGCAATGGGCGAAGCCCTCGGTGGTGAGGCTCGCGGAGCGCAGTTCCCCGGCCGCCTGGGCGCGAGCCCACGTGCCGGCGTCGGTGAGGTGGACGATCACCAACGCAGCTTGTCACGGACGCTGTGCGTCGACCGGAGCCCAGCGACCGAGCCCAGCGACCGAGCCCAGCGACCGCGCACGTCACCGGGAACAGCCGTGGCTCGGGTGACATGGCCAAGGTCCCGACGGTTCCCGTCGAACGGCGGCCGCTGCAGGGTGCAAGATTTGGGCACACGCCGCGTGGGCGGCGAGGACGAGGAGGGCTCATGAGCACCTGCCCGACGTCGAAGATCCGCAACGTGGTCCTGGTGGGCCAGAGCGGATCGGGCAAGACAACGTTGGTGGAGCAGCTACTGCTTCGCGCCGGTGAGATCACCCGTGCCGGTCGGGTCGAAGACGGCACGACGGTGAGCGATCACGAACCCGAGGAGCGTGAGCGCGGTGTGTCGTTGTCGATGTCGTTGGTGCCCGTCCCGTGGCAGGGGCATTGCATCAACGTGCTGGATACGCCCGGTTCGCCGGACTTCGATGCCGAGATGGCCGCCGCGATGTCGGTGGCCGACTTGGCGGTGATCGTGGTGAACGCGGTCAATGGGGTGGAACCCCAGACCGAGGTGGCCTGGAGGTTGGCCGCCGATCGTGGACTGCCGCGGATGTTCTTCATCAACAAGGAGGACAAGGACAACGCCGACTTCCATCGCGTGATGGCCGAACTGCGCTCCCGATTCGGCAGCGCGGTCGAGGAACTCGAGCTGCCCGTCGGCGAAGAGGCCGGGTTCCATGGCGTCGCCGACGTGCTCACCGAGCGCGCCTATCTCTATGACGGTGGTCGCCGGGCCGAGGGCGAGGTTCCCGCCGAACTGCGCGACGAGACCCATCACGACCACGATCAACTCGTCGAGGACATTGTCGCCGGTGATGACGCGCTGCTCGAGCGGTTCGTCGACGGCGATGAGCTCACGACCACCGAGCTCACCTCCACGCTGGCCAAGGAACTGTTGGCCCAGGCCGCGTTCCCGGTGCTGTGCGGTTCGGCCACCACCGGCGCCGGCGTCGATGTGCTGGCCGACTACATCTGCGGTATCGGACCGTCACCGCTCGATCGCCCGACCCGGGTGATCGCCGGCGACTCGCTCGTCGATGTGAGCGCGGATGCCAACGGTCCGGCGTTGCTGTTCGTCTACAAGACCTTGGCCGACCCGTACCTGGGGCGCCTCTCGTTGTTCAAGGTGGTCTCTGGCACGTTGAGGACCGATGATCGATTGGTGAACTCCCGCACCGGCGCCGAGGAGCGGCTGCACGGCCTGTTCACCATCCGCGGCAAGGACCACACTTCGGTCACCGAGTTGGTGGCCGGCGATCTCGGCGGCGTGGCCAAGCTCGGATCGGTGATGACCGGCGACACCTTGGCTCCCAAGGGCAGCCCGGTTCGTCTCCCGGCGTTGGCAACGCCGGCACCGGTGTTCGCGGTTGCGGTGCGCGCGCGAACCCAAGCCGACGATGACAAGTTGTCCGGCGTGTTGGCTCGTTTGTGCGAGCAGGATCCGGCGCTACGGGTCGAGCAGAACGCCGAGACCCACCAGACCCTGGTGTGGGGAACCGGCGAGGCGCATCTGGCCGTCGTGCTCGAGCGGATGAACCGCTTGTTCGGAGTGAACGTCGACCTCGAAGAGGTCAAGGTCGCCTATCGAGAGACGATCGCTGGGCCGGCATCGGCCGAGGGCAAGCACAAGAAGCAATCCGGTGGCCACGGACAGTTCGGTGTCGCCGAGCTCGAGGTATCGCCGCTCGAGCGTGGTGGTGGCTTCGAGTTCGTCGACTCCGTCGTCGGCGGAGCCATCCCGCGCCAGTTCATCCCGGCAGTGCAGCACGGTATCGAAGAGGCCATGCGACGCGGTGGGCCGAACGGGTTCCCGGTGGTGGACGTGAAGGTGGAGTGCGTCGGCGGCAAGTACCACGCTGTCGACTCCTCGGAGATGAGCTTCAAGATGGCCGGTGCGATCGGATTTGCCGAGGCGCTGGCCAAAGCCGGCACCATCGTGCTCGAACCCATCTCGGCCGTGGTCGTCGACGTACCGATCGAATGCCAAGGCGATGTGGTCGGTGATCTGAACGCTCGGCGTGGCCGAGTGCACGCCAGCGAGTCCGATGGCCAACGCAATCAGCGCATCGAAGCGACCGTTCCGACCAGCGAGATCCTGCGCTACGCCGTGGATCTGCGGTCGATGACCGCCGGCCGGGGACGCTTCACCTTCCGCCACGATCACTACGACGTGCTGCCTCCGCAACAGACCGCGAAGTTGATGGCGTCCAAGTCGACCGGCAATGGCAGGTCGACCGACAACGGAAAGTCAGCTGGCAAGAAAGGTTGACAGTCGTCAGGCGGCGACGGCGGGATGGTCCTGCGTGCCGGCCTTGATGATCGACAGGCTCTTGCCGGCGAAGAAGGTGATGTTGAACGCCAACACGATGAAGCCGCACATCACGACGGTGGCCGGCGCGCCGATCCACTGCGACAGTGCTCCGGCGAGCAGCGAGTTGATGGGGTACACGCCAACCGAGAACATGGCGTAGACCCCCATGACCCGCCCGCGGAAGGCATCGGGGCTGGCGATCGTCAGCATCGTGGTGATCACCGTCTGCATCGTCATGTAGGTGGCCCCGAACAGGCCGAGGGCGAGCATCGAGAGCGGCAGGAGCCGCGAGAACCCCAGCAGCAGCACAGAGAACGACATGCCGAAGGCGGCAATGACCAGGCCGACACGCCGTTGTCGGTTGGTGGTGAGGGTGGTGGTGAGGACCGCCGCGAATACGAACCCGAACCCGGGGGACGCGGCAAGCAGGCCATAGGTCGATGCCCCGCCGTCCAAGACGTCCTTGGCGAAGATCGACAGCAAGGCCGCATGGAGGTTCCAGAACGACTCCATCCCCATGAGGAGGATGAGTCGCGCCACCGCGGGGTTCTTGCGTGTGTAGGAGAACCCGAGCCGCAGCTCGTGCAACATGCTGGTACCCGTACGTGGGGGCGGCGTCGGCCGCACCCGCACGAGCATGCACGCAGCGGTCACGGCGAGGAAGCTCGCGGCGTTGATGTGGAATCCCCACGCCACACCCCACGCGCTCACCAGCGCGCCGGCCAGCGCTGGTCCGATGACGCGCGTCGAGTTGGTCATCCCCGCGTTCAGGGCAATGGCCGAGTGGATGTCCTCACCCGGCACGAGGGCAGGCACGTAGGCCGATGCTGCCGGCTGTGTGAAGGCCTGTCCGCAGCCGCCGAGCAACACCAACATGATGAGGTTGGACATCGTGATCTGCTCGGCCTGGATGAGCAGTCCGATGGCGAGCGGCGGCGCAATCATCGCCAGATTGCCGAGCATCACGATCTTGCGGCGGTCGTAGCGATCGGCCAGCACACCGGCGAACGGTGAGAGCAGCAGCGCCGGGAGCCATTGCGCGGCGAACGCCACCGTGACCATGAAGTCCGACGCCTCGAGCACGTCCTTGGCCGTCCAGCTGACGCCGACGTACTGCCCCCAGAACCCGAGTTGGGAAACCATGTTGCCGATGGCGATCAACCGGAAGTCCCGATAGCGCAACGCTTGCAGTGCCCCGCGCCTCTTGCCGTCGATGGTCAACTGCCTGCCTCGGGTGCCGTCGTGGTGCCGATCGCCGGTCACCGTAGCATTGCTCCTACTTATCGAGCAGGGTGACGAACGGCGCACGAACGAGTGTTGGGCGAGCACCGTGGGAGCATGCGCCGATGGGACGAGGCAACCTGCACTTACGTGAGCTCCGCCGTCTACGACCCGACAGCTTCGCTACTCGAGTGTTGCGAGCGCGGCCGGTTCTCATCGCTCTGCTGATCGGCGGGGCGTTCATGGCGACCTTGTTCGCGTGGACGTTCCTTCCCGATCAGCCCACTGACCAGTTGTTCGAAGGGCGGCCCGGCGGTGTGGGCGCCGAGGGCCTCGATCTCAAAGCAGACATCCGCGCCGTCGACCCGGCACACGGTGAGATGACGGTCCGGCTCGTGCCCACAGTCGTCGGGGAGCGCTATATCCGCGGTGGTCAGCTGCGCGAGCCGCTCACGTTGTTCGTGAACGACGCGGCCGGGAAGTCGATCATCACCTACGCCGCCGGGAGCTTCCCATCGGCCACCGACATCACGATCGCCATCACTGGTGGGCGACTGGTGCGCTACCCCTTCGATCGCTACACGACGGTTCTGTCCATCTTCGCGGTGACGAGCGGTGGACCGGCCGACCAAGAGGCGGTGGCCACTTCGCTGGGGCTGGTCAGTTCGATCGACGAGGTTCGCTTCCATGTGACACCCATGACCGGAACCGGTGTGGCCACCGCGCGCATCATCATCGACCGGCCGCTGGCAGTGCGTTCCTGGCTGGTGTTCCTGATGGTGCTGATGTGGGGCCTCGGTCTCGGGGCAGCGTCGATCGCGTGGATCGTCATCGTGTGGAACGAAGGCATCCCGTTCTGGAGCTGGGGGTATCTGGTGGGCGTGCTGTTCGCACTGCCGACGTTGCGGGCCAACCTGCCTGGCGGACCGCCGAACGGCTCGTTGGTCGACATCGTGTCGTTCTACTGGGCCATCGGTCTCGTGGTCGGCACGCTCATGGCGCTGATGATCACCTGGAACATCCGGGTGCGACAGCAGGCACGTGTGCGGGCCGGGACCGCAGGTCCGATCACCACGCAGGTTTGGGCCACCCGGCAGCTCGACTCATTCGACGACTGACCTGACCCGGCGTTGGGTGGTTGACTTGGGGGATGAGCGATGACGTGTTTCCCGATCGGTCGATGGAGCATCGGGACAAGATCGCCTGGATGATCGAGACCAATGGTTGGGCGGTGAACCCCGTTGATCCGAGGCCCGATCTGCGCCCACCGCGAGGCGGCTACGTGTACACGATCGGGTTGCGTGATCTGTTCGGGTTTCCCGAGGTCGTGGTGTGTGGGCTCACGCCGTCGGCGGCCAACGGTCTGCTCGGTGAGCTGGTGGGGTTGTTGCGCGATGGTGTGTCTCTGCCGATCGGGGAACAGTTCCTCGGCCTGCTCGACGGCGAGCAGCGCAGCGCGTTGGTGCCGGTCGATGTTCGAGCACACAGCGATCGCTTCGACGCCTTGCACGATTGGTACGGGCACGATTGGTACGGCAGCGACGATGTCGGAATCGTGCAGTTGGTGTGGCCCGATCGAAACGGGTTCCTGCCCGACGAGGTCGGCTTCGATCAACGGTTGCGATTCGCTCAGCCGCTGTTGACCTGAGTTGGTGCATCGCCGATGTCGGCAGCGTCGGTGTGCGACCGACCCACGTGTGCCTTGTTCGTTGCTGGTCTACGGAGACCGGCCCACAGGATTCGTCCGGTCGTCGACAGTTTGATCACGCCTTCGCCGAAGAGCAGCTGCACCGCGGCGGCGAGCACCTTGGGGTCACGATCAGCGGCACGGATGACCACCGTGCTCCACCACTTCGACCGCAACAAGAATTGCGCGAGTGCATTGGACCGGTAGTGCCACACGAAGCGCTCACGGAGTTGGTGTTCCCAAGCCGTCAATGCGTCGTCGATGTCTCCGGTGCCTTTGAGAGCCTCAGCAATCGATCCAAGCCCCTCGCCGGCGGCCATGCCGTAGAAGATGCCCTCACCGGAGAGTGGGTTGATCATCGATCCGGCGTCTCCGATGAGCACGGCCCGCTCATGGGCGAGGCGTGGAAGACGTGTTGCGAACGGCAGCAGGTACGTGCGTACGAGGCGCGGCTCGCTGATCTCGAAACCGCGCTTGCTCAACATCGAACAGAACCGTTCGAGGAGTGCGTTCAGGTCGATGTCGCGCTTCTTGTGGTCGGCGACGAGCACGCCGAGACCGATGTTGGCCTGAGGGCCGGTGCCCGGGAAGTACCACGCGTACGCCGGGAGCAGCTCTTCGTTGAACTCGAACAGCAACCGGCGGGCGTCGGCAGGTTCGGCGATGACGTCGACATAAGCACGAATGGCGATGCCGGTGCGGCGGTCGCTGTTGCGGGCGACCCCGAGGGCCTTGCGGACTCGCGAGCTGGCGCCGTCGGCGCCGACCAGCAATGCGGTGCCGAGTACGACGCGTCCGTGCGGGGTCTCGAACTCGACGTGGCGTCGATCGCCGCTCATCCAGGTGCCGACGAATCGCCAACCCGACTCGGAACGGGCACCGCGCGCAACGGCGGCGTCGTGGAGCCGAGCATCGAACACGAGGCGGGGGATCACGAACCCTTCGACGACACGACCGTCGATGGTGGGGAGTTGCGCGTCGAGTTGCACGCCTCCGGGTCCGATGACGGTGCATCCGCCCACCGCTCGTTCACCGGCAACCACGTCGGTGATGCCGAGTCTGTTCACGACGTCGACGACACCCGGGCCGAGGCCATCTCCGCAGCACTTGTCGCGGGGGAACGACGCCTTGTCGGCGATGAGCACCGAGAGCCCGGGCGAATGCTGCAGAAGAGAGAGCGCCGCGGCGCAACCGGCCGGCCCCGCCCCGACGATCACGACGTCGACGTGCTCGGGAGCGGGATCGGACATCACGGTCAACATACCGGAGGACCTCGCAGGTTCGGCTCAGGGTTGGTCACGCTGCTGCCGATACCTCGTCCGATGTCGCCTCAGCGTCTCCACGGCGCTGCTGCGCTCATCGAGGGCGAATCGAGGAGTGATCAGTGAACGTGACCGAGCTATTTGGTGTTGAGTTGGCGGGACACCTCGACCGTTGTCTGGCCCGGGCACGCCGGATCGGTTCCACCGTTGCGGTGTTGGGTTGCACCACCGCCGAGGCCGACCCGGAGACCATGGCGACGTTGACCTCGGTGCTCACCGGCTCGGTGCGTGGGAGCGATCTCGTCGCAACCCGACTCGACGGCTCGCAGGTGTTGCTGGTGCTCGATGACCTCGAGAGCGCTGACGAAGCCCTTGCTGTGGCGACCCGCCTGCGACATTCGGCGTCGAGCGAACTCGCCGCAGCACACGGCTCACTCACCTGCGCCTATGCGCTCGCCACCAACGATGACCGCGATCTGACATCAGCGACCCTCATCGAGCATCTCCTCGACACGCTGGCCGGCGCGACCCATCACGGCTCGGGATCTCTCGAGGTGTACGAGGATCAGCGCCGCAGCTCGTACGAGAAGCGGCCCGATCGCGAGGCCGAGCTGCGCCATGCCCTCGTGAACGAGGAGATCACCGCTCGTTATCAGCCGATCATCGACCTGGGCACCAAACAGCTGGTCGGGGTCGAGGCGTTGGCGCGCTGGACGAGCCCGACCTATGGCGTGGTCCGTCCCGCCGACTTCCTGCCGGTGGCTCGCGGCTGCGGTCTGATGCACGAGCTGGGGGAGCAGATGCTCATCCAGGCCGTGACCGAGCTGGCCCGTTGGCAGCGGGCGCGGCCCGGCCAACCGTTCTCGATGCACGTGAACCTGTCTGGGCATGAGCTGCGCGAGCGGAACCTCGCCGCGGTGATCAGCTATCTGTGCAAGGCGGCGGGAGCCGACCCGACCGGGCTGGTGGTCGATGTGGAGGAATCCACGATCATGAGCCAGACCGATCACGTGCTCCCGTCTCTCGAGGCCATCCGAGCGCTCGGAGCGAGGGTGTCGATCGACGACTTCGGTACGGGCCAGTCATCCATCGCAGCCCTGCACCGCCTTCCGGTCGACCTGGTCAAGATCCACGGCTCGTTCGTGGCCGGGGTGGCTGCGCCGGTCAATGAAGCCGGGATCGTGCATGCCGTGGTCCAACTCGCCAGCGCGCTCGGTCTGGGGGTCATCGCCGAATCGGTCGAGACGGTGGAGCAGGCCGAAGCGCTCGTGGCGCTCGGTTGTCCTTTGGCCCAGGGGTTCCTCTTCGGTCCCGCGATGCGCATCGAGCGGGTCGAGAACCTTGCCGCCACCCTGGCCGAGCAGGCCGCCTCAGCCCGCCTGGCCGGGTGACGGCCGTCTCATCAACGGCCGGCGCGCGGGAATTGGGACCGCGCCCACCCGCCCCGTAACGTGACCGCATCGGCTCCCTGCCGGGGGTTCCGGATACAGCCGACGTCAGCACCCAGCAAGGAGTTCCCGCAATGGCAACAGGCACGGTCAAGTGGTTCAACAATGAGAAGGGCTACGGCTTCATCTCTCGTGACCAGGGCCCGGACGTGTTCGTCCACTATTCCGCCATCACCGGCAGCGGTTACCGCAGCCTCACCGAGGGTCAGGCTGTCGAGTTCGACGTGGCCCCCGGTCGCAAAGGCGAGGAGGCGCAGAACGTCCGGTTGCTGTGACCGGATGGTGCGCGGCCCTGAGGCCGTGCACCTGTGAACATCCAACAGATCGATTGCCGGGTCCGGCCCTTCGAGGGGCCGGACCCGTGTCGTTTGCGGGGGTCAGGTGGCGCTCAACCCGGGTCGTCCGGTGGCCGATGGAAACCTCGATGGCATTGCCGACACCAGCGGAACGGGCCCGCACCTTGGCCGAGTTGGGCCGCGTCGGCGCGTTGGCCACGCTCACCAGCGAGTTCCACCCGCTCGTGACGATGGTGCCGTTCCTGGCCGATGGCAGCGGCGACCCGATCATGGTGCTCACCAACCTCGAGCCCCACGTCCAACACGCGTGGCACCACGGCAAGGCCGGCCTGCTCATCGGCGACAACCTCAGCTTGCTCGGTGAGCTCTCGGAGGTTCCGGGCATCCAGCAACTCGACTTGCAGGAGCGCTACTTGCAGGCGCATCCCGAGGCCATCGATCGCGTCGAATCGCTCGATTGCTCGTGGTTGCGGCTGCATGTCCACCACGCTCGACTCGATGTCGGCACCGGCCCCTGGCTCGAATTGCTGGACTACGCCACCGCTGAGCCTGATCCATTGGCCCCGCATGAGCAGATGCTGCTGCAGCTCATCACCGCGGCGTTCGAGCCCCAGTCGCTCGTTCTCCTCACACGCGCCGCCGGTGGTCATGTGCATGCGACGTCAGCTCAGCCGATCGCCGTTGATCGTTACGGTCTCGAGGTGGCGACGGTCGATCCGTCCGGGCCGGCGACGGCACGTATCCCGTTCCGTGAACGCATGGATACACCGAACGCAGTGCTCACCGCGCTGGCGTTCGAACTGCACCTGGCGGAAGAGCGCGAGTCGTTGGCAATCCGCGGTGCCATGGCCGACGAGATCGCCGTGGCCGAAGCTCTGTCGATGAGCGTCGGCCCCTCACACGACGTGTTGCCACGCCATCCAACGACCATGTGAATGGACGGTGGCGAGGACCGCCACTGAGCGACGACCCGAGCGATAGCTCACTCGGGCCAGCATGTCAGCATCGCCGGCGCCGAGCTCGTCGATCCTGAGGCCGCGCACTTGTGATGGTGGCTCGAAGACGATCCAGTCCAGATCGCGCGTCGCGGCGATGGACGCGATGACGTCGGCGAGTCGACTCTGAGCGTCGGGATCGAGATAGGCCATGACCCAGCTGTGCACGATGGTGGGCAACTGATCTTGCGGAGTCGCGTCGACTGCACTTTCGAGCAGATCGGCGAACGATGCGTCAGCGAGGTCGGCGGCACGCACATCGGGGTGCAGTGATGCGACCAGGTCGATGGCGATGCGCAGTTGTTCGAAGCGCTCGAGGTCGTCGGCCCACACGCATGCCTCGAGCCATCGCGCATCGTCGACGTGATCGATGTGCAGCGGGTTGCGATCGAACCCGAACCGGCTCCCCATCGGGGCCATGGTGAACGGTGGGTTGTGGGCACCACGGCTGATGTCGCACGTCAACGTGAGCGATGACTCGTTCGGACCGATGCAACGCTCGCGGCCCTCGACACCGCGGTAGGCGATGCGATAGCGGTCCATGAACAGGTTGAGCCCTCCGCTGCTACCCAGCTCGATGAGCGCTCGCGGCTGGTGCGAGTCCGAAGATGCGATCGCCGGAGCCAGCACGGCGCTGCGGCCCACCTCGTTCGTCTGTACCGAGCGTGTGGTGACCAGATCCAGCAACTCGTCGCGGTGTTCTGCGCAGAACTGCCTCAGCGCGTTGGCGAGGGCTCGGCCGTCAGGGAGCGCGTCAATTGCATGGGCGCCGTGACGACTCGGGTACCAAGCGGCGAGTGGCGCATCCGATCCGCGAAGGACGACGTCGTGGATGGCGGCCAGCAGCATCACGGGGCGGCGCTGGGCCAGTGGTGCTGCGGAGAGGATCTCGACGGCGAGTGGCTCATCGCCCGCCACAGCGCAGAGCCGGCTGTAGAGCGGGTTGCGACGCATGCGCCCACCGATGTCGACGAACTGGGCTCGTAACGTCGGATCGATCTCGATGTTCACGGTGGGGCACGTTAGGAGACACGTCGAGCGCCTTCGGAGCGGCCGGCATCTCGGCCGGCCGCTCCGTGTCCCGAACGCACTGCGGTCACTCGATCGTGACCCCGTGATGTCAGGCGGCGGTGAACTCGGCTTCGAGTTCGATGCGGACCTTGTCGCTCACGAGGAACTTGTCGCCACCGAGCGGCACCTGGAAGTCGATCTTGAAATCAGAGCGCTTGATCTCGGCCTTGGCACTGAAGCCGACCGTCTCGGCTCCGGTGAACGGGTTCTTCTCGGTGCCGTTGAACTCGACGTCGAGCGTGACGGGCTTGGAGACACCGTTGATCACGAGGTCGCCCACGACCTTGTACTCATCACCTGAACCGGTGATGGAGGTGCTGGTGAACGTCATCGTCGGATGATTCTCGGCGTTGAAGAAGTCGGTGCCCTTCAGGTGGGCGTCGCGATCGGCGTTGTTGGTGTCCACCGAGGTGAGGTCGATGGTGGCGCTGATCGAAGAGCTGTTGAGGTCGGCACCGACCAGGAGCTTGGCGTCGAACGTGGAGAAGCGGCCACGAACGTTGGAGAGGCCCAGGTGGCGCACGATGAACTCGACGGTGGAGTGGGCGTTGTCGATGGCCCAGGTACCGGAAGCGACGGGGAGTGACATGGGAGATCCTTTCGGGAGGGAGGTGGTTGAAGGTTCAACCAATATCGCAAACCCTACTGGGTGGATCAACATTCCCAACCCACTGGAAAAAGATTCAGTCGACAGTGATCGTGACCGCACCCAGGGCCTCGAGCCGTGACTGCTCGGGCCATGGGCTCACGCCGGGCGCGTCAGGCACGGACACCATGCCGTCGTGGATCTCGAACGGTGCAGCGAGGTCGTCGGAGAACAATCGTGTCGATGGCGAGAGATCGGCGATGAGCGTGCATCCGGGCAACGCCGCCAGGGCGATGTTGGCGGCCCGCCCCACTGCCGACTCGAGCATGCCCCCGATCCAGAGATCGGCCCTGCGGGCCCGACACAGATCGTGGGCGGCCACGGCGTTGGCCATGCCCCCGACGCGGGCCCGTTTCAGGTTCACCGCAGAACACGCCGACAGTTCGAGGGCGATCGCCACCGCGTCCGGACTGTCCAGGGGCTCGTCGAGCGCGATGGACGTGGCGATGCGCTTCGCCAGATCACGATGACCGAGCAGATCGGTCGATGCGAGTGGCTGCTCGATGCAGGCGAGGTGATGCGCGTCGAGCGCGGTCAGCAGGTTCACATCGGCTGACGTGTAGGCGCCGTTGCCGTCGGCCATCAGTTCGAACTCTGGAGCAACGACGCGGGCCGCGGCGATGAGGTCGGCCTCAATACCGCGATCGATCTTGAGACGCACGCGGCGATAGCCCTCGTCGACGGCCCGGGACACTGCTGCGCGCGTCTCGGAAGCGATGGCGCTTCGATCGCCGTTGGCCGCCGAGGGCGGTAGACCCAGCGCCACCCCGGCCGGGACACGGGTGGCGGTCACGCCCAGGAACTGGGCGAGGGACCGGCCCTCGGCTCGGAGTCGGGCGTCGAGGAGCGCCTCGTCGAGCGCCGCACGGGCCATCTGATGGCCGCGCACCGACGTGGGTAGCGGTGTCATGCCGGGTTCCATCGGTCCGCTGGCGAGGCGTTCGGGTATCAGCCAGTTGCGCAGCACATCGAGTGCTCCGTCGACGTGTTCGCCGGTGTAGTCCGGTGCCGGCATGGCCGCGCACTCGGCCCATCCTTCACCCGCCGATGTGAGCACGTGCACGAGCAGCACGGGCTTGCGATCGATGGTGCCCGCCGATGTGCGCCATGGTGTGCGGAGGGGAAGCTCCACCATCACCAACTCGGCGCGGCGCAAGGTCAGCTCCATCGCACCCATCATGGCGCGGCAATGAGGTGCACCGTCGTGTCACGGGCCTGTTCGCGCAGGCAATAGTGTGCGCCGCCATGGCGGAACTGGGCGAGACAACGCAGGACCAGGAAATCGCGGCGGTGGCGGTCGAGGAAGATCACCTGTTGCTCGATCAGCTCAGCGAGCGCCTCGACTCACTGAAGCTCATCCGAGCCGAGGGTGGCGCAGCCAAGGACGCAGCGCTCGAGCAGTTCGGAGCCAAGGGAAAGGTGGAGGAGGAGATCCTTCTCCAGCTCGGGGCCTGGAAGCCGTTGTTCAAGCCCGACCGGTTCGAAGAGGCACATCGCACAGCGATGCGAGCGCTGGAGGTGTTCGACCGCAATGGTGCTCGTGCACCGTCGTCGCTTCCGAAGCTCGGCCCGCTCACTCCCGTTGCCGAGTACGTCGTGAAGCTGTTCATCCGCTTCATCGTTCGCAACCACCAGGCCAACGTCATCGACTCGATCCGTCATCTGTACGGGCGGCGTGAGGCCAACTCACCCAAAGGCTCAGCAGAGTTCAACATGCTCCGCCTGGCGCGCCTGCAGGCCGAGCGGTTGGCGCCGGGCTTCAAGAAGAAGTCGGTCGGTCTGCCCGCTTTCGTCCTCGGCGGTGCCGTCATCTCCAGCCTCACCTCGGGGATGAGCAGCTTGGTGAAAGCGGCCACCGACAGTCTCGCGATGCTCATTGTGGCGGTGGTGCTGTTCGCTGTCGTGGCGCTGGCCGGCTTCTGGTCGATCCTCACTGCAGCGGCCATCGCTCGGCGGCGCTGCCGCATCGCATTGGACCAGCCCCTGAAAGCCTTGTGGGAGACCATCGGCGCAGCCGGCAATCCACCCAAGGACGAGAGTCGGGACTTCGCGATCTACGCGCTGATCTTGCTGGTGCTCGCCTGGGCCGCCATACCGATCGCCATCGGGATCTCACTGGCGACCTGACATCAGCACCAATCGGTGCGTCGGAACGTGGCGTCGGTACCGAGGGCGCCGACGATCTCGATGAAGCCGTTGCTCCTGAGGTCGATCAGATGTGCGAGCACGCTGCCCTTGGCGGCCTTGACCAGGCGCTCGTCGAGGCCTGGGTACATGGCGGTCACGAAGTCGCCGAGGTCGAGCAGATCGCCGTCGCGCTCTCGGAGCACTGTCAATATTTGTTGACTGCGACCTCGGCGATGGTCCATGAAGGCCCGCACCAACGCGTGCGGGTCGGTGATGGGCGCGCCGTGGGCGGAGAGGTAGGTGCGTTCACTGCGTGACAGCAGCAGTTCACAGCTGCGCAGGAAGTCGCCCAGATCGCCCTCGGCCGGGCTGATGACGCTCGTCGACCAGCCCATGATGTGATCACCGGTGAACACGAGATCACGCCCGACCAGCGCGTAGCAGAGATGATTCGAGATGTGGCCGGGCGTATGCAATGCCTCGACGGTCCAGCCATCGCCGACGACACGATCGCCGTGCAGCAACTGTCGATCGGGTCGATACTCCCGATCGCCACCTTCGCCCTTCTCGGGGGCAGTATCGCTGTCCTCTTCGTTGGTCGGGTCTGGGGTGGGTTCGACGGGAGGACGGAAGCGGGGCTCTGGATGAGGGCCACAGCCGACCAACTCGGCATCGAGCTCTCTCGCCATCTTGGTGGCGAGCGGGGAGTGGTCGCGGTGGGTGTGGGTCACGAACACGTGCGATACCGCTCGACCATCGATCGCCGCGAGGAGCGATGCGTGGTGGGCCTCGTCATCCGGACCGGGATCGATGAGGGCGAGCACATCGCGTCCGATCACGTAGGTGTTCGTCCCGAGGAACGTGAACGGTCCGGGGTTCGGGGCGACCACGCATGTGACGAGATCGTCATAGACCCATGGGACACCGGCGACGGCGTCGTAGGTGGTCACCAGAGGAAGCGGGGCGAGCGGTTCGGGCTGGGTCACCATCGGTGCATACCACGCCAGCGTTCGCGTCGACACGCGGTGGGGGAACAGCGGATGACTCGCGCGTCCGACCAGATGGTTACCATGCCCGGCCAGCGGAGATCCCAGGTAGGTGGAGAAGTGCCAGGACGATCGCAACCGACAGAGACATTCGAACAGCACGTCGGCCGAGCGATCCGGACGCTTCGGCGGACGCGCGGCATGACCATGCAGCAGTTGGCCGATGAAGCCGGGCTTTCGCAACCGTTCCTGTCGCAAGTGGAGCGAGCGCTCGCTCGCCCGAGCATCCGCTCGCTCGATCAGATCGCCAAGGCGCTCAACACCTCGGTCATGGGCTTGCTCGGTGAGCCCTCCGACGACCGCTCGGTGCAGGTGACCCGTGCGGACGACGGAGCGGTCACCTTCTCCGACCCCGGCGCCGAAGGTCAACTGCGTTCGTTGGTGCGCGGTAGCCACGGCCTCCATGCCGTCGAGGTGACGGCGGTTCGCTCCGTCCCGACCGACTACCTGCCGCTGCGCTCCGATCAGCTGGTGTTCGTGATCGAGGGTCGGATGCAGATCACCGTGAACGACGAGACGATGGAGCTGGAGGCGGCCGACAGCATCTTCGTGCCAAGGGGCCTGGCCTACAGCTGGCTGAGCCTGGGGCGGCGGCCGTTGCGGTTCTTGTCGATCGCGCTCGACCCCGGAACGCTCGAGGCCGGCGTCAACGCCAGCCAGCTCAACAC
Source organism: Acidimicrobiia bacterium (assembly GCA_050246915.1). Lineage (GTDB taxonomy): Bacteria > Actinomycetota > Acidimicrobiia > Acidimicrobiales > Ilumatobacteraceae > JBFWVD01. The sequence goes on from JBFWVD010000016.1 coordinate 75,924, forward strand.
GGTGCCCGACCAACGCGGCTGACGGCGTGGCGAACGCTCGGTAACTTCGCGGTCATGAGCGCAGACGCCAACAGTCAGATCCTCGATGTCGACCTCATGGCGTTCGAGCGCGGCGACGCTGCCGTGCGTCGGGCCGTGGTGGACGGCGTGATGCGCAGCCTGCGCACTGGTTTCGTCTACACGAGCCACGATCTCGGTGAGGACTTCCTCGACGAGGTGTACGGCAACCTGCAGCAGTTCTTCACGTTGCCGCCGGCGACCAAGCAGCAGTTCATCGCCGCGGGTTCGCATGGACAGACCGGCTACACCGGTCTGCTGGTGGAGACGGCAGCCATTGCCGACGTGCCGGATTGGAAGGAGATGCTCAACTGGGGCGACGACATCCCGGCCGGCCATCCACTGCGACGTAAGTACCCGCATCGCTACATGGACCAAGTGCTTCCCGAGGCGGCGGTTCCAGGCATCGCCGAGCTGCTCACCACGTTCCATCGTCGCCTCGCCGATGTGCAACGGCGCTTCTTGCGCATCATCGCCATCGGCTTGGGTTGCCACGAGTCACTGTTCGATTCGATGCTCACCCACGGCACGACGCTGACCCGGGCGATCCACTATCCGGCGATGGACCTCGCCCCCAGTCAAGAGCACGTGTGGGCCGGCGAACACGGCGACATCAACCTCATCACCGCGCTGCCGCGAGCAACGGCGCGTGGATTGCAGGTGAAGACCGATCACGGATGGATCGATGCGGTGGCGCCGGCGGGCCTGGCCATCATCAACACGGGCATGATGCTCGAACATCTCACCAACGGTGTGATCGGTACCGGTGTGCATCGAGTGGTCGCCGAGGGTGGCCAGAGCGGCGATCGCTACTCGGTGGTGCAGTTCTGCCATCCGACGCCGTGGACCATCTTGTCGCCGTTGGCTTCGTGCGTGACCGCTGAGCATCCCCAGCGTTACGCCGGTATCGAAGCCGGGGACAAGCTCGATGAGGTTCTGTGGCAGATCAACCTCATCGAAGACGGCCGACGCGTGTAGGACCTCAACGTCGGCAGCGTCGTTCGGTGGCGCGTGTCCATCGTTTGGGTTCGGTCGTACCCTGATCCGATGACCTCTACTCGCGTCGAACGGTTCGTTGCCGCGCCGAGGCCGCTCGTGTACCGGGCTCTCATCGATGCGGTGGCGGTGCAGCAGTGGATGGTCCCCGATGACATGACCAGCGAGGTGCACACGTTCGACGCGATCGAGGGCGGCCGATTCCGGATCTCGCTCACCTACAGCGATCCCACATCGACGGGCAAGACCACCTCTCAGACCGACACTTTCCACGGGCACTTCGTGCGGTTGACGCCTGACACCGAGGTCGTTCAGTCCGTCGAGTTCGAGACGAGCGATCCCACGATGGCCGGTGAGATGATCATCACGTACGCGCTCACCGACGAGCCAGGTGGCACACGGCTCACCAGTCTCCACGAACATCTCCCGCCGGGCGTCTCACCCACCGACAACGAACTCGGCACGAACATGTCGTTCGACAAGCTGGCGCGGCTCCTCGAGCCCGACGATCGCTAGGCCCGCGCGATCACCGGGCAAGCACCGCGCACTTCATTGCTTCGAGGTAGCGATTCACTGCGGCGTGCTGCAATCGACGAGCGATCGGTGGGACGGCGCGAGCGAGCAGATGACGCGGCCGTGACACGGCAACGATGTCGAAGGTGACCGTGTCATCGTCGTGTCGCGTCACCATGAACGACTCCTCGCCCTGTTCCGGATGGATCGGGAGTGTGCCGTAGGCAAATCCGAATCGGTCTGGTTCGTCGACCACAAGCACGACTCGACACACCGCTTCGATGTACCCGACGGGAAGTGGGGCTGCCATCGCCACGATCATTCCCGTCGACGGTGGTGTGTCGGTCGAAACGAGCAGACCTGCACCACGGTGTGGTTGCCACCGACGGATTGCGTCGGTCGCCGTGTCGAACACCGCCTTCCCGTCACCGAGGTTCGTCGACCACCGATCGATTCGGTAGCCCCGTGGAACATCCACCGAGGAACAAATACCGATCGGCGTGTAGGTGAGCGAGTCGTTGGCCGAGGCGTTGGCCAGTCGCGCGAGTGCCCGTGAACTCGGACGCGTGAGCCGGATCGACATGCACGACTGAGTCTTACGCGGACCGGGCTCGGCGAGACGCTTCCGTAGGCTGTTGCCATGGCTGATCGACGGCGCGCTGCCGTGTACGCCCGTCGCCGTAAGCGTCGGATGGAACGTGTCGAACACGATCTCACGAGCGCTCAGTGGTCTGCCCTCACGGCTGCGTGGGGAGGCTGCGCCTATTGCGGTGCCAATGACTCGCCGTTGCAGCGTGACTGCGTGCTGGCTCTCTCGCGTGGCGGTCGTTACACCCTCGACAACATCGTGCCCGCGTGTCGATCGTGCAACGCCAGCAAATGCAACGACGAAGTCACGAGCTGGCTTCGTCGTAAGCGGCTCGACGAGCGTTCGTTCCTGCTTCGCCATCGCGAGATCCTCGACGGTCTCGGCGACGAGGGAGCGGAGACCTCATGAGCGAACGACTTCGCGTTTCGCGGCTTGGCCGTGACGATCGCGCGCTGGCCCGAGCCGTGTTCACGTTGTTGACTGCTCAGCGCGACAACACCAAACGCAGTGCGTCGACGAACCGTTCGATGTCGTCGTCGGTGGTGTCCCACGCCGTCATCCATCGCACCTGACCGGTGTGCACATCCCACGGGTAGAAATGGCACCACGCAGCCAGCTCCTCGGTCACCACATCGGCGAGATACGGGAACATGGCGTTGACAGCCGGTGGACGATCGGTGCGCACCAACGATGACGTCGCCTCGAAGAGCTTGGTGCACATGGCGTTGGCGTGGCGTGCCGATCGCAGCCACAGATCGTCGGTGAGCAACGCGGAGAACTGCGCCGAGATGAACCGGGTCTTCGATGGCAACTGCATCGCTTGCTTGCGTACGAACTTGGCTCGCGTGGCGAGCCCCGGATCGAGGAAGACCACTGCCTCGCCGTACATCATCCCGTTCTTGGTGCCGCCGAAGCTCAGCACGTCCACGCCGGCGTCGATGGTGAATGGACGTACATCACCGTCGAGCGCGGCAGTTGCGTTGGCGATGCGTGCCCCGTCGAGATGCACATACAGCCCGTTGGCGTGCGCCACCTCGGCCAGCGAGGCGATCTCGTCGGCTGCGTACAGCGTCCCCAACTCGGTCGACTGCGTGATCGACACGACCTTTGGCTGCACGTGATGCTCGTCACCGATGGCCCACAGCTGCGCGCGCAGATCGTCGGGATGCAGCTTGCCGTCGGGCGACGGGACATCGATGAGCTTCGCTCCGGTGAAGCGCTCCGGGGCACCACCCTCGTCAGAGTTGATGTGGGCACCGCTCACGCACACCACAGCGTCCGAGGCGCGCAGCAAGCACGCCAGCGACACCACGTTGGCTCCGGTGCCGCCCCACACCGGCAGCATCTCCACCGGCGCGTCGAAGAGTTCGCGGAACTTACTGGCGCAGCGATCGGTGTACGGGTCGTAGCCATACGCCCGTACGTGACCGCGATTGGCCGCCGCGAGCGCCTCCATCACCTCCGGCAACACACCCGAAGCGTTGTCGCTGGAGAACGTGGTCTGCGGTCGAGGGAGAGCGGCGAGATCGGGGCCGATCACCGGCGGCTGTTCGGGCATGGCCTCACGGTAGCGATCGGCGGGAGGAGTCGGCGCAGGTGCTGGGGTTCACGTGCCGAACGCAGTGGTGATGACGCGTCCCGTCCGCTCGCCCGCCGATGGGGTCAGATCGCTCACCACGAACGTGCGCTGCAGCCAACGGTCGGTGCCGTCATATCGAGGGGTGAACGGGCTGCGACCATGCACCGCACGGTCGTTGTCGATGATCAGCAGGTCACCGGTCGCGAGCACCAACGACACGTGGCGAGCATCGATCGCTGCGCTGAGCGTCCCGAGCGCGTCTTGTGCCTCGCTGTCCATGCCGATCATGAGGTCGGCGTCGAAGACCATGGTGGGTTGATCGTGGTCGCCGCGCAGCACTGGCATCGGGCGACCCAGGCGATTGCTCCGGCCACCCACGTAGCTCTCATCGGCGGCCATGGCGAACCTCGGCTGGAAGAGCGTGCGTCGCACACCGAGCGGCACCATGTCGATCACCTCTCTGATCGAGGCAAGTGTGGTTGACGCGCCGGGATCGCCGCGGAGGCACAGCAGTGCCAGGTACCGCGGTCGGTGACGATGGAACGCCGCCTCGGTGTGGAACATGAGCGGTACGGCCGACGAGGTCGAGGTCTGACGAGTCGCCCCGGCGCGTGTCGGCGACAGGTTCTGCACCAGACGTCCACCGTGCTCGGGCCGGTAGCCGACGGGCTGTCCCAACACCCGAGCAACGGTGAGCAGTACCAGTTCGCTGGTGTGGTCCTTGGCCGTGGGTGTGGTCGGATCGTCCGGGGTCGCTGGAACGTGGCCGACCGGGAGGTCGCGGATGAGCAATGCACCTGCTGCCGGTGGTTCGTCGACGAAGCCACTGAGGGCATCCCACACCTCGAACGGGAGCTGACGACTCGTTCGTCGCGCGCAGCGCATGAACTCCGGCGATCCAACGGCCACATGGGGTTTGGGCACGCCGTCCGACCGGAGCCATCCCTCAGGGGCTCGAGCGACGATCGGTTGGGCGTGCACGTGCAACCGTTGTGGCACGACCGCGTCGACGATCCGATGTGCAGCGTCGCCGTCATCGCCACCATGTCGCCCGGGGGACAGCGTTCGAGACAGGAACGTGGCGTTGTCGGCATCGAGGAGCCAGTGATCGCCGAGCATGTCTGTCGACCCGATCACGGTCACGACGCTGCGTCCGAGTGGCACCATCACGGCGACCACTGCGTCGCGGTCAGGTCCATCGGCCACGGTCGCCATCGGTTCGCCCACCCCATGGATCGCCACGGCCTCGGGCATCTCGAGCATCAGGCCATCCATCGTCACCGCGGTGACGACCGGCCGATCCACCAGCGGGTCATCGCGATCGATCGACATCAGGACCTCGTCGGCCGCCCACGTTCCCGGCACGAGAACGGAGAGGTGCGCGGCGGATGCCGGCCCGATCACCACGACGATCTGATGACCCATGATCGCCCGGTCGGCGATGACCGACCTGAGGGAATCGAGTTCCTCTGCAGGCATCTCGTCGACGAGGTCGAGGAGCAGCGGGCCCGAGTGGTGTGATTCGGCACCCTGCGGGCAGGAGCCATCACGCCATTGCTGCAGATCGGCGCCGAGTGCATCGCACAGTGTCCACAGCCCGAGGCGGTCCTCGGCGGCCAGCGAGGCGATCGATCGAGTGGGGTTCATCGTGCCTCCCGTGGTCAGTGACGTTCGGATCGGCACGTCACGACCACAGACGGACGAATGTGTAATGACTGTGCCAACTGAGAGTGTACTGAAACAAATGTGCCAGCGGGAAGATTCGTCGTAGCTTTCGCACCATGGAGCTGGACCGCCTCATCGCTGAACGTGCCGAGCAGCTCACCGCCGCCGAGCGTCGAGCCGCCGATGTCGTGTTGTCCCGTCCGCAGGTGGTGGCGTTCGGCACCGTCGCCGAGCTGGCAGCCACGGCGGGCACCAGCGGTGCGACGGTGGTCCGTCTGGCCGCCAAGCTCGGTTTCGACGGCTTCACCGCGCTGCAGGCCGTGGTTCAACGCGATCTCGGACGCAAGCTCCGACCTGCTGCGGAGCGCATCAGGCAGCCATCACCCACCGATGTGGTCGGCCGTACCGCTGCGACCGAGCTCGACAACGTCCAGGCCACCCTCGACGCGGTCGACCGGGAGTTGTTCGCCACGGCGGCCGATCTGCTGGCCGACACCGATCGGCAGGTCCTGGTGTTGTCGGGGGAGGCCTCGCGCGGTGTGGCGATCCAGGTGGTCACCGAGTTGACCATGTTGCGAGACGGCGTGCAGATGCTCGACGGATCCGAGGTCGGTGTCCTGCGGTCGTTGGCATTGGCGAGGCGAGATGACGTCGTGCTGGTCATCGACCTCCGTCGTTACGAACGATGGGTCCTGGAGACCGCCAACCGAGCACGTCAATTGGGGCTGCACCTGTTGGCGCTCACCGATTCGCCCCTGTCTCCGCTGTCGCAGTTGAGCGATGCGTCCTTCGTCGTTGCAGCCTCCGGTGCCGGGCCGTTCGACAGTCATGTCGGCACCCTGGCCCTGCTCAACGCCATGGTCGCCGCGGTCGCCGATCGGCATCGCTCCGGAGCGACGGACCGCCTCGACCGTCTCGAGCGGGCATGGTCCGAGTGGGGCGCACTCATCGACCCGTGACCAGCGCCACCTACGCTGGCCAGATGTCCGTCCCCACACCCCACATCGCCGCTCATGCCGGAGAGGTCGCAGATGCAGTGCTGCTTCCCGGCGATCCGCTCCGGGCGCAGGTCATCGCCGAGACGTTCCTCGATGGCGTCCACTGCTACAGCCGCATCCGCAACATGTTCGGCTTCACCGGGACCTTCGAGGGCCGGCGAGTCTCGGTGCAGGGCACGGGAATGGGAATGCCGTCGATGTCGATCTACGCCACCGAACTGCTCCGCTTCCATGGTGTGCGCACCGCCATCCGCGTTGGCTCGTGCGGCGCGCTCCAATCGCACGTGACTTTGCGGGACGTGATCATCGCCACCGGTGCGCACACCGACTCGAACATGAACCGACGACGCTTCGGCAACATCGATTTCGCGGCGACCGCCGACTTCACGCTGGTGGCGGCTGCAGCGGCTCAGGCCGAGACCGCCGGTCTCACCACTCATGTGGGAACCATCTTCTCGTCCGACAACTTCTACGACACCAGCAATGCCATCGAACTGCTCAGCGCATACGGCACCTTGGCTGTCGAGATGGAAGCCGCCGCGTTGTACGCGATCGCCGCGGCGGAGGGGGCAAAGGCGTTGTGCATCGCAACGGTGAGCGACCATCTCCTCACCCATGAGGCGTCATCGGCCGACGAACGGCAGAACGGCTTCATGGCCATGGCGGAGTTGGCGCTCAACACGATCGTGGCGGCGGGATGACCACACGGGATCCACGCCCGGCCGACCGGGCGACGTCGATGCTCGAGTTGCTCACCCTCGAACCCCTCGACCGCGATCTGTTCCGGGCCGTCAATCAGGTCACGACGCCCAAGGCATCGCGACTGTTCGGTGGGCAAGTGGCGGCGCAAGCGCTGCGCGCCGCGGCCATGACCGTCGCCGATGATCGGTTGCCCCACTCGATGCACGGCTACTTCTTGCGCATGGGTACGCCGGACCTTCCGGTGATCTTGCGGGTCGAGCGTGATCGCGATGGACGTTCGTTCTCGGCCCGGCGTGTGGTGGCGCTGCAACGCGGCGAGGTCATCTTCGATCTGTCGGCGTCGTTCCACGTGCGCGAAGACGGTGCCCAGTTCGTGCCGGCCGCTCCCGCTACGCCGTTCACCCCGTCGGAGTACCCGAGCGATCCGTGGTCGCCTCAGCATCCCTGTGCCGAAGCGCGAGCAGTGCCGCCGACGCGTCCGTCGCCCGAGGGGCCGCACGTGGCCAGTCGGATGTGGACCCGGATCACGGAACGCCTTCCCGATGACCCGGTGCTGCATGCGTGCGCGCTCACCTACATGTCCGACTTCGGCTCGGGGTTCGCCGGCGTCGACAATCCGAACATGCCAGCGGGGGGCAGCAGCATCGACCACTCGATCTGGTTCCACCACGCGATCCGGGCCGACGAGTGGACGTTGCTCGACATGTGGCCGCTCAAGGCCGGCCACGCCCGTGGGCTGTACGCCGGGTCGATGCACTCGGTGTCATCGGAGGCCGACGGGGTGCTCGGGTTGATGTTCACCCAAGAGTTCCTGATGCGCTCCCCGCGCTCGTGATGCCCGATCGGGTTCGCGTCGAGTTCTGTCCGGCCTGACTCGTCGCGTGGGTGCATCGGGGTCCATCATCTCCACCATGCTCCTGCGGGTCATCGACGTCCTCGCCTGTCCATGGTGTGGCGCGGGCGTGCGTCATGTCTCGGGTCACGTCGAACAACCACACGGCGTTCTGACCAATGGGGAGTTGGCGTGTGTGGCTTGTGGGCGTGTGAGTGAGGTGGTCGACGGCATCTGGCGGGCCATGGGTCCCTGGAAGGTTGCTCGCACCGCCGCGCAGATCTCCAATGTCGTGCCACCCACCCCGCAGCTCTATGAGCGGGTGTGGAGACATCGATCGTTGACGATGCTGTCGGGTCGGACCTTCCCGCTCCGCGAGGAGTTGGCCGAGATGCGTCGCGGTGCCGGGATCGATGCGTTGGCCGACGGCGACATCGTGGCCGACATTGCGTGCAGCGAAGGGCTGTACTCCCGGGAGGTCGCAAGCAGCGGTGCGGGATCGGGACCGGCCATCACGGTGCTGGCCGTCGATCACTCCGAAGCCTTCTTGCGGCGGGTCGTGCAACGGGCGAAGCGCGAGAAGCTGGCCATCGTGGCCGTGCGTGCCTCGGCCCAGCATCTCCCGATCCGCGCTGCGTCGCTCGGTGCCGTAGTGATGGGCGGCTCGCTCAACGAGATCGGCGATTGTCAGGCCGCCATCGGCGAGATGGGCCGGGCGTGTCGCCCGGGAGGGCACGTGTTCTCGATGAGCCTGGTGCGCGCCGGTACTGCTCGGGGGCGTGTGTTGCAGCGCCTGGCGCGCGGTGGTGGGATCGTGTTCCCCACCGAGACCGAGACGGTGAGCATGTTCGAACGAGCGGGTCTCGAGATCACCGATCGACGTCGAGACCGTGTGGTGCTGCGCCTCAGCGCGACGCGATCGACCGGTGTCGACGGTGCCGCTGGCTCAGGGCCGGCCGATGCCGCGTAGTCCTGCCCAGGCCAACTCGCCGAGCTGACGGGCGACCACGTCGGGATCGAAGGTCTGCTCGTCACGCACCAAGATGCGGCTCGCTCCTTCGGCCAATCCCACCAGCCCGAACGCCAGCACCTGGCGATGCTCGGCATCGACGTCGGCCTGGATCAGTTCGGTGATCGATCCAGCGATCGCGTGCTCCACCGATCGGACATCGGCGGCGAACTCGCTGTCGCGGCGGGAGCCCCCACCGAACAAGAGGTTGAACGCTTCTGGGTTCTCCGCCACCCACGTGAAGTACGCCCGCATTCCCCGCTCGACC